>CAZLBA010000010.1:0-45294 GCA_964557555.1 uncultured Beijerinckia sp. | reverse complement strand
CGGCGGAGCCTGTCGCGGGAAACCCGCACCGGAGCGCTACTTGAAGCAGCAGCGCGTCACTACGCCTGTGGAATGGGGCGGGCTATAGAGGAAAAGCTGGGGCGAGGCAAGCAAAAGGCCCCGGAAAATACCGCCGGGGCCCAAAAATGCGCTATTGCTTAGGCAAAGCTCACTTCTTCCGGTAAACCAGAAGCTGCTCGAACATCCCAACCTTCTCAACGCCACCGGCCTTTTCCCACTGGGCGATGACCTTCTCGGCAGTGTCGAAGGCGAAGCTCTTGGTGTAGAAAAGGATATAGCCCCCCGACCGGGTTTTGCGATCAAGCATCTGCAGAACTTCCAGATCCGTCAGAGCGCCATATTCGTCATTGCGCTCATTGCGGAACTCGCAGAGGTGGAACAGCGTGACGACATCGAAAGTCGGCAGCAGGCGCTCTTCCATCTGATAGATGTCACCAAAGAACGCCTTATAGACCTTCTCCACTTCCGGGCGCTCAATAGCGAGCTTGACGAAAGTGTCATATTCGCCGGGGCTCGCCGTGATGCCATAGACGCAGTTATTCGCCTTTCCGTCAGCGGCATGGATACCCACGATGTGATGGGTGCCAGTGCCAAAATGGAAAATGGCGGCATTGGAGATCTTCTGCGCATCTACCCATTGATTGAAATGCGCGTCGCAGGGGCAGACATCGAGGTGGAGGTCCCACACCGCGTCCCAAAAATGCAGCTTCCCCTTTTGTGCCTCAGCCATGAGCCTCTCCCGCGGCAACCGTTTTGATATTGGCTTGTTGAAGGCCTTCACCACGCTCCACCAGGACCGCCGCATCTGCCTGACCACGCACCAGCTCTATGTGGCGACTGTGTCGACCCGCCAAATCGGGCCCACCACCCACCGTCAGGATGATCGAGCTTGGCAATAGCCGCGCCAGAACATCATGGAGCCTCACCTGCGTAGAATGATCGAAGGCAGAAAGTCCACCCTCAATTATGACGACCTCAGGCTTCGCGCAGAGCACCTGCGCCAAGCCCAGCCTTTGCTGCTCGCTGGCGGAAAGTGCCTGATCCCAGCGCCCCTTTTCCGACAGGCGCGGGATAAATGACAACAAATCGAGCTGTCGCAAGGCCTCGATCACATTTTCGTCAGAGCGCATAGTCTCCGGCGTCATATACATGAGCGCATCTTTGAGAGGCCCAGTTGGCAAAAATGGGTGCGGCGCACAAAATGCAACACGCGCGCCGCGTGGGAGTAGAACGCCGCCTGAGCCCCATTGCCAGATGCCGGCGATGGCGCGCAGCAAGCTGGTCTTGCCTGTACCTGCTTCGCCGCTGAGCCAGACCCGATCACCGGGCGCGAATTTCATATCCGCCTGATCAATGACAACGCGGCCATTGGCATCGGTCAGACGAAGATTGGCAAGATGCACGCGATCATCGTCGGACAAGCCGCGCGCAATGGATGGCGCATCACCACCACAGCTGGAATCCGTCTGATCATAGGCGTCAATCAATTCGACAACGCGACGCGCTGATGCGTACCATTCTGCAATGCGCCAGTAATTGTCCACCAGCCAGCTGATCGCGATCTGCACCTGAAAGAAGGCTGAAGCCAGTTGGACCACCTCACCCAGCGACAACTCACCCGACATATATTTCGGCGTTGCAAGCAGAAGCGGGACAACAGGGATCAATGCAGAATTGGCATTCATCACCCATGTGACACGACCATGCTGGCGCACCACATGAAGCCAGTCAGCAACAAGTCCGCGATAGGTACGATCCAGCCGTTCGCGCGCCTGCGGTTCTGCGTGAGACAAAACAACTGACTCCGCATTTTCACGGAGATGGATCATCTCGAAGCGAAAACGCGCCTCGGCCTCATTCTTGGCCGCAGCCGCACCAGCCAGATGGCGTCCAGCAACCGGCACAAGCGAAGAGGCGACCACGCCATAGATCAGCGCCCCGATCACCATGAAGGCGGGGATGGTGAGCGCATAGCCGCCCAAATTCACATTGAGAGACCCGCCAACGCTCCACAAAATGCCAACAAAGGTCGAGGCTGACAAAAGCGCGGTGAAAAGACCGATGGCGAAATCCACCAGCGGCTCCGTCGCCATCCGCACATCATCAGAGATGCGATATTCCGGGTTGGACATGCCCTGCGGCGATAGGCCCATCCGATAAAATCTCTGGCGCGCAATCCAGCCATCGAGCAGCCGCGCAGTGATCCATTCGCGCCAGCGCACTTGCAAGGTCTCGCGCGTCCGCACGATCCCGACACCAACAGCAGCAACCGCAATCACGAGAAGGGGGAAGGCAAAGCCCGCAATCGTCGCCGTTGCGACATCCCGCTTTTCCAGTGCATCGAAGAACCAGCGGTTCCAGCTATTCGTCCCGACATCAACGATCAGCTTGAGGATGAGGAAGCCAGCCAGCCCAAAAGTCAGCAACCAAGCCATGCGCGACGACGGGCCGCGCCAAAATCCGGCAGCATAACTGTTGAAGCGGTGGACCAGAGCCCGATCGATGGCCGAGGGAGACCTTGGCGTCTCGCCCGTCGGATTGTCACTCATGCGAAGGGCCTGCTCTCCCGAAACCTTGGCATTGATTATAGGAGATTTAGCGCTGGGCCTAGCGATAAGGTCAAGGGGTCAGAGCCGTTTAACTGGCTTGGCTGCATCAAGAAGACGCAACTGGACGCGCTCTCCCCCGCCCCAGCGATCAATAGCGAGTGAACCAGCCAGATGCATGGCCTCGCCCCTGGCAGCAATCAGTGCTTTTCCAAGGGGTTCATTGGCCTGCCGGAATGCGATCCCGTTCAAGGTGGCGCCATCTCCAGAACGGACGCGAATGCGCAGGTGACCATTTCCAACTTCTGCTGCATCCACAATACGATGAGCAGGAAATGCAAACACCGGCTCTGGATTGCCAGCCCCAAAAGGCCCAGCCCTCTCAAGCTCCTCGACCACATCCACGCGCGCACCCCCAGCCGTCAGGGCCGCATCAATCAGCAAAGCTTCCCCTGCCCGCGCAGATTCGACACTTGTTGTCAGCCGCTCTTCCAAAAATGCGCGGAAATCGCCCAGTCGCTCGCGTTCGACCGTAATGCCAGCTGCCATGGCATGTCCGCCGCCCTTGACCAAAATTCCCGCCTCAACAGCTGCGCGTACAACGCGACCAAGATCGACGCCGGGAATGGAGCGACCCGACCCCGTCCCGATCTTTCCCTGCAAGGCTATTGCAAAGGCAGGACGCTTAAACCTTTCTTTGAGACGCGCGGCGATCAGGCCGACAACACCGGGATGCCAGCCTTGCTGAGCAGTTACGACAGCAGCGCCCTGCTCATCGTGGCCCAGACTTGCCATGGCCTCAGCAGTGGCCTCTTCAACGGCTGCAGCCTCAATTGCCTGACGCTCACGATTCAGCCGGTCAAGCTCTGAGGCGATTTGGACGGCTTCAACTTCGTCCTGCATCAGGAGAAGTTTGGCACCCAGAGCCGCATCCCCGATGCGGCCACCTGCATTGATGCGCGGGCCGATAAGATAGCCCAGATGATAGCTCGAAGGCGGACCGCCTGCGCTGGCGACATCAAACAAGGCGCGCAAACCGGGACGCGCGCGCGACCGCATCATCGACAAGCCACGCATAACAAAAGCGCGGTTGAGCCCCAAGAGTGGCACGACATCAGCCACAGTGGCGAGCGCGACCAGATCAAGCCGCGCCATCAGATCAGGCTCAGGACGTTTCTGCGTCCAGTAACTCTTGCGCCGCAAATGGCGGTTTAGTGCCACCAGCACCATGAAGGCCACACCAGTAGCACATAGGGTACCAAGACCTGACAAATCGTCTTGTCGGTTGGGATTGATGAGCGCGGCAACATCCGGCAGCACTTCGGGTGCCTGATGATGGTCAATCACAACAACATCCATGCCGAGCATGCGAGCTTCCGCAAAGGGCTCAAAACTCACCGTGCCGCAATCAACACTCACCAACAAGCTTGCACCCTGTTGATGCAAGGCGCGAATGGCTTCGACATTCGGCCCGTAGCCTTCAAAGATACGGTCAGGGATATGAATGATGTAAGGAATGCCGCACTCTTGCAGATAGCTCGCGACCAATGCGCTCGAACACGCGCCATCAACATCATAGTCACCGAAGATCGCGACCGTCTCACCCGCCTCAATGGCCCGCGCAATGCGCGCGACACCAGCCTCCATGTCCCGTATGACATCGGGATCAGGCATCAACATGCGCAAGGTGGGTTCCAGAAAGCTGGCGGCTTCATCGGCTGTGACACCCCTGCCCGCCAGAATGCGCGCCAGCATGTCAGAATGGCCATGCAGCTGGACCATGGACTGCGCACGCCCCTGCGCGTCAAGATCAAGCCGGTCACGCCAGGGGCGACCAAGCAGGGATGACTGCACATCCAGAAAGAGGCGGTTTTGCGCGGGCATGAAGCGTGCCTAGCACGGCTCGGCTTTGGCCAAAAGCCACGCCAGGCCGCTCTCCGCAGCTTCTGTCACCCCTTAGCGGATGGGTGGCTTGCCTTTGCGTGTCGCGCGATCAATCGAAACGAGCTGCGGCGTCTTCACTGCCGAGCGCGCCAGCGGGATAAAGTCCCGGATCTGGTGTTCGGCTCCGCCGCGCCCCCTATAGACATAGAGCCCCTGCGAGGTGACCACGACATCACCTGAGCGAAGGGTTGCATCAAACAGAAAGGGCCCCAGTGGTCCCTTGCCAACCGGCGGAGGCGGGACTTTCTCCGGTTTGGATGAAAGCTCCTGCCCCTGCTCATAGGCGTCGAGATAGGGGTTGCGCTGCAGCTTAGGAGCGGGGCTTGGCGGCACATAAGTCATGGGAGGCGGAGATCTTGGCGGCACCCAGTATTGGCGCATCTGCGGCGGCGGTGGTGGCGGCTCAAATCCGCCAAAGAAATAATCGAAGAAGCCCTGTGCCTGCACGGCACCAGCCGAGATGAGCACCAGACAGAGCATCAACAGACGAAGCATGACACAAATCCCGGCTTTGCCGGAACAACGTCAGCAGATGGATGCAGGTTGCCAAAAACAAAAAGGGCCGCAAAAGCGGCCCTCATCAACATTGTTCTGATGCAATCAGAATTTTGAAAATTCGCGATGCTCGGCCTGAATCCGGCGCACCGTACCTGTGACTGAGCGATAGATCAGCGTCTCGGTCTCAATCACATCCTTGCCGAACCTGACCCCCTTGAGCAAGGCACCATCGGTCACGCCGGTTGCGCAAACGATGACATCACCTGAAGCAAGTTCAGTCATGGAGTATTTCTTGTGCGGATCCTTGATACCCATCTTCAAGGCACGTTCGCGCTTGGCTTCCGTGTCGAGGATCAACCGCCCCTGCATCTGCCCGCCAACGCAGCGCAGAGCACCAGCTGCCAGCACGCCTTCGGGCGCGCCGCCAGTGCCCATATACATATCAACGCCAGTCGTCTCTGCCTGCGCGGTGAAGATCACACCTGCCACATCACCATCAGTGATGAGACGAACCGAAGCACCGGCCTTGCGGACGCCGGTGATGAGATGTTCGTGACGCGGACGATCGAGGATCAACACTGTAATTTCGCCCGGTGAAACACCCTTGGCTTTGGCAAGAGCGCGCACATTGTCTTCCGCCGACATGTCGAGATCGACAACACCTTGCGGATAGCCGGGGCCAATGGCGATCTTTTCCATATAAACGTCAGGCGCATTGAGCAGCGAGCCCGAACGCGCCATGGCCATGACAGCGATGGAACCCGGCATGTCCTTGGCACACAACGTCGTGCCTTCGAGCGGATCAACCGCAATATCGACTTTCGGGCCCGTGCCGGTGCCAAGCTTCTCACCGATGTAAAGCATCGGCGCTTCGTCACGCTCACCTTCACCGATGACGACCGTGCCTTCAATCGGCAGACGGTTCAATTCGCGACGCATCGCATCGACCGCAGCCTGATCAGCCGCCTTCTCATCACCACGGCCACGCAGACGCGCCGACGCAACAGCCGCGCGCTCGGTCACGCGAACGAGTTCAAGCGTCAAAATACGCTCGATGATCTTTTCTTCCTGAATGACGAGATCAACCATGATGATCCTCTGGCAGCGCCGTTTAAGTGTTATTCGCGTTCGATTCGGATGACCTGCGGACGTTCAGCGATATAGCCGTCATTGACGACGGCTTCCAGCGCTTCGCGGATCGCGCTTTCCGAAGTCGCATAAGTGATGAGCAGCACAGGCACGACACCCTTGGCATGGCTCTCACCAGCACGGGCGGGACGCTGGCGCTGCATGATGCTCTCAAGCGAGATCTGCCGTTCAGCCATACGTGTTGCAATCGCTGCAGCCGCGCCGGGGCGATCATGCACAGACAGGCGAATATAATAACCGCCTTCATGGCGCTGCATCGGCAACCGACTTGCACTTTCAAGCGATGCGACTGGCAGGCCAAAGGGAGCCGAGCGAATGCCCTTGGCGATATCGGCAATATCAGCAACAACTGCCGAGGCCGTTGCATCGCCACCCGCACCCGGACCCACCAAAGTAAGCTCCTTCACCGCATCAGCATCAATCGTCACCGCATTGGTAACGCCCATGACTTCAGCGATGGATGAGGACTTAGGCACCATGGTCGGGTGCACGCGCTGCTCAATGCCATGCACAGTGCGCTGCGCCACGCCGAGCAGCTTGATGCGATACCCCAGATCATCAGCTGCCTGAAGGTCAGCGAGTGTGATCGACTGAATGCCCTCGACATGGATCGCGTCCTTATCGACGGCCGTGCCGAAAGCCAGCGAGGTCAGAATGGCAAGCTTATGCGCAGTGTCAAAACCACCAATGTCGAAGGTCGGATCAGCTTCCGCATAACCCAGCCGCTGCGCTTCCTTGAGACAAGCCTCGAAGGACAGGCCCTCGCGCTCCATGCGCGTCAGGATGTAATTGCAGGTCCCGTTCAAGATGCCATAGACCCGCACGATCTGATTGCCAGCGAGCCCTTCGCGCAGTGTCTTCACAATCGGAATGCCACCCGCAACAGAGGCCTCGAAAGCAAGTGCGACATGCTTGTCTTCCGCAAGGCGGGCAAGCTCCATCCCATGCGCAGCCAACAACGCCTTATTGGCAGTGACAACGGATTTGCCCGACTGCAGGGCTACCTGCACGGCTTCGCGCGCAGCCCCTTCGGCGCCACCCATCAGCTCAACAAAAAGATCAATTTCGGACGAACGCGCCAGCGCGACAGGATCATCAAACCAGGTCATGGCCGACAGATCGACGCCGCGGTCGCGATGACGCTCGCGAGCAGACACGGCGACGACCTTGATACTGCGGCCAGTGCGGCTCGCAAGCGCGGCAGATTGTCGGTCGAGCAGGCGGATGACGGAAGCGCCGACCGTGCCAAGACCGGCAATGCCAACGCGAAGGATCTGGGACATGGGGCCTCAAAAGCCGAAAGATAAGCGCCGCGCCTTGTGCCTCATTTGGGCGGCCCAATCAAGGAAGCGCTGTGACTATTGCGACGGCGCGACGTCCTCCGGACGCAGCGGGATCACCCGCACACGACGGGTCGGCAGGTCTGCGGGCGCAAAATCGCTAGACTTGGGCGGTTCAGCGACAGAAGGGCTCTGGGCGGCGACCGGACGCGGATGGTCATCGCCAAGCGTTGCCATGAAGACGCCGAGCAGAAAAACCAGTATTCCGGCCAGAAATACGGTCATGTAACGGACAGCGCGGTCTAACAACTCTGCCTCTTACACCCGACTCAAGCGGGCTCAGGGCGGAAAGCTAGGCGAAGCTACCGCAGGCGGCAAGGCAAGCGCCTCTCCGCCCACGGGAAATGCTATCGCGGTCACTTGCTGTGAAGCGCTTTCTTGATCTGGTCCGGCAGCGCCTTGGGCGCGGCATAGATCTTGGCGATCAGCGCGTGGACATCCTCTGCGCTGACAGGGTCAACCTCCAGCGACGCGCGCCTAGCCTCAGCACGCAGGTCTGGATCCTGCAATGTGGCCCAGAATGCCTTGCGCAAAGCCGCAACCCGTTCCTTGGGCACTTCAGCTGCCAGCATATAGGGCCGGCCAAATACCATCTGCGCGAAGAACAATTCGAGCATCGCGCGCTGCTCATCTGTCTTGGCAAAGCTCATCGCATTGGGAATGCCCGCTTTGTTCAGATCAGGATGGCCCTTGGTATGCGTCTGCAAAATGACACGCATGGTGCCATTTTCTCCAAACCAGCCCGGATTGGTCACAGAGATCGAGGGCCATGCAAAACCACAGGCCGCTTGCACCTCGTTTTTATCAATCGCGAGCCCAATCTCACGGCTTCCGGGATAGCCGAGCACCATCTTGAATTTCGTACCGATGACGGAATTCAGGATCCTCGGAAAATCCGAAGTTGAGCTTGCATTGCTGGCGCCAAGCAGCAGCTCCTTCTTGAACAGATCTTCCACATTGGTGGTCGTCGCATCCTTGCGCGCAACGCAGATGTAAACATCATTATTGGCACTGCCAAGGAAATGCGCCTTGGTGGGATCATGCTGAACGGGCGTAATGCCGATCAGCGGCTCAAGCGGAGCGCCGCCGTAAACAGCGCCAATCACCGTGCCGTCTTTTGCAGCTGCGTTGTAAACATAATTGGCCGCAACATTGGATCCCGCACCCGGCATATTGGCCACCACAAAGGTGGGATTGCCCGGCATGTGCTTGCCCATGTGACGGGCGATCAGGCGCGCATAGGTGTCATAGCCGCCACCCGGCGACGAGCCGACCGTGATTTGCACGGTCTTGCCTTTGTAGAAATTAGCCACCGCATCATCGTTGGATTGCGCTTGCGCTGCAGACCCGGCGGCCAGGGCCGCAGCAAAGACCATCGCCCTTTTCATCAGCATTTCCATACCCCTGATTCCGCGTCTTTACGCTTTAGCGTATCAAACCAGAAGCCGGCTGAAACGGCAACGGCCGGGCGCTTGGCCCGGCCGTTCAAAAACCCGTTCCACACCTGATCAGGCGGGCCGCTTCAGATTGACGACATTGTGCAGAATATCATCAGCACTATCGAAGAATTTGCGGATCCCGCGAGCGGCCTGACGGATGCGCTGCTCATTCTCGACGATCGCGAGGCGCACATAGTCATCACCATATTCACCAAAGCCGATGCCCGGTGCAACGGCGACATCTGCCTTCTCGATCAGAAGCTTTGAAAATTCGAGACTGCCGAGATGGCGAAACTTTTCCGGCACCGGAACCCAGGCGAACATGGTCGCCTCAGGCGCAGGAATGTCCCAGCCCGCCGCCGCAAAGCTTTCCACCAACGCGTCGCGACGCTTCCTGTAGATGGCGCGCATCTCCTTGATGCAATCATCAGGACCATTCAATGCGGCGGCAGCGGCCACTTGAATGGGGGTATAAGCGCCGTAATCCAGATAGGATTTGACGCGCGCAAGTGCAGCCAAGAGCCGCTCATTGCCGACGGCAAACCCCATGCGCCAACCAGCCATGGAGAATGTCTTGGACATGGAGGTGAATTCAACCGTCACATCCATAGCGCCAGGGATCTGCAGGACCGATGGCGGCGGATTGTCATCGAAATAGACCTCGGCATAAGCGAGGTCCGACAGAATGAAGATCTCGTGCTTCTTGGCGAAGGCGACGAGGTCCTTGTAGAAATCGAGACCGGCAACACAAGCGGTCGGATTGGACGGATAGCAGGTGACGACCGCGATGGGCTTGGGGATCGAATGGATCACCGCACGCTCAAGCTGAACGAAGAAGTCTGGCGTCGGATCGGCATTGACGGAGCGGATCACGCCACCTGCCATCAAGAAGCCGAAGGCATGAATGGGATAGGACGGGTTTGGCACCACAACCACATCGCCGGGAGCCGTAATGGCTTGCGCCATATTGGCAAAACCTTCCTTGGATCCAAGCGTGGCCACGACCTGTGTGTCGGGATTGAGCTTCACACCAAAACGGCGCTCATAATAGCTCGCTTGTGCGCGACGCAGACCCGCGATGCCCTTGGAGGCGGAATAGCGATCAGTGCGAGGCTTCCCGGCCGTTTCGACCAGCTTGTCGATGACATGCTTGGGAGCAGGCAAATCAGGGTTGCCCATGCCCAGGTCGATGATATCGGCACCATTGGCGCGGGCCTGTGCCTTCAGGCGGTTCACCTGTTCAAACACATAAGGCGGCAGGCGCTTGACGCGATGGAAGTCGCTCATCGATTCATCCTCAACGGTAGAATGTTCCGTCTATCTCATTCGTTGTTAGGTTCCAACCTCACCGACTGGGCAAAATCGTGCCCTTGGCAAGACAGTAACCAATACATTTATTCCGCTGCATCCGCTTCGGCTTGGGTGCCTGAGCGAGAGGCTTGTAGGCGGCCTTGGTGGAGGGGCGCTGGGCGAGCTGATCATGGGAAGCCCGCACGCGATCAAGCTCCGCCTCCTTGGCCTTGAGCTGCTCCATCGTCAGCGGCGGCGTCTTGGGGTCGGGACGCTTGGAATGGACGGGGATATAGTCGAGCTTTGCCGGGCGGCTTTCCTTGACGAAAGGCGCAGGCTCGACGGGGTCCGGGGTCAGCTTCAGAAACTTGCCCGCGCGGGACACAGCATCCCCCACAGCCGACTCTTGCGCGCCAGCCATGGGGCTAAAGGCCAGAACGCAGGTCAGGACAAAGGCAAGCCGCTTCAACATGGGGAAATTCCAATCGCCAGTACCGGTGTGACCATCCTCTGCCACTACGGCAACATCATGTTCAACCCTCCAATCACTATCGGCAGAGGGTTAGTGAGAGGTTACCCGGAATTGACCCCGGCCCAAAAGACCATTTGAGCTGACGGAAAACCGACAGACATACTGGGGCAAAATATATTTTTTCTTTTATTTACAACGGATTAGAAAATATGCGGCGGCTGGCCTGCGACTTGCTAACTCTCTTGCAAAGACCCGATGCCTATTTGGAGAGCGCATGAAAAGCCTGCACGCATTTCTGTTTGGAGCGATCGAGCGGATCGACGTTCACGCGGACCATGCCGATCCGGCTGCCCTTGCCCGGACGCTGGAAAGCATTGGGGCGGGCGCCCAAAAAGTCCCCGTTGCCGTCAAACCAGCGCTGCTCGGATGCAGCTATGTCCTCGTCCAATACGGAGCGGGCCTGTTCCGGGGGGCTCATGCCGATGTGGTCGTATTGCCCTGAGCGGGCTTGCCATTCCGATTAACCCGCTTATAAGCTTGCCGAATTCCGGGGCATTCCGCATCCCGGAGGGGTGGCGTTACGCGGGATGTATAGTCGGCGTTCAAATCTTCCGGCCGTAATCGAGGGTGGCAAAGTGCCGACCCGCGTTGACGCTTGGGAACAAGAAACCGTCGAAGGTCATCCCGAAGCCAATGACGGTTTTGATCAAGAACCGCCGATCGACATCATTATCGACTCCCGCCAGCTTAAAGATCGTATCATTGATTATTTGGGTGCTGTGCTCGCCAAGTGCTGGATTGATCGCTCGCTCCTCTCGCGCATTGAAGAAAACCCCCATCGCGCCTTGCGCGGACTCGGCATTCTTCTGCCCGATGAAATCGACATCAAGGTTGAGCGGCAAAATCAGGAACGTCCGCGTCTGGTCATCTATGAATTCAACCAGAGCCGCACCTTCCGCCGTCGCGTCTGTTACCTCCAGCTCATCATGATGGCGGGGAAATAGGCGAATAGCCTGCCTCGATCAGATGTAATCGGCCACCACTCAAGCGCCAGGGGATAATTTTGCGCGGCCAGTGCATTGGCAGCAAAGCACCCGTCAGATGATCATGCCACTCACCTGCGAGCGCGTAAGCCTTGATGATGTCCTGCGCTTGCAACCTGCCCTCCAGATCCATGGTGCGCAGCTCATGACTGGCGGATGTGGAGAGCAGATCGTGATAACTCGCCCATTCCCGATATTGCAGTCGCGCTTGCAGGGCTGAAAGATCCGCCAGAGTTGCATGCACATTCTTGAGCTGAAAACAGCGCTGGCCCGCAATATTGCATAAAAGCACCGCATGATCGGGAAAATCAGCCAAAGATTTACCGGGCTGCGCGAAGAAATCCCGCCTTGAAAATTTTACACGATCTTTGACGCGGTGATGCAGCAGCTTGAAAAGTACCGCCGCACTCTCATCAAGGTCAATGCAGTGGATCTCTCGAAACCGAGATAGAAACTCATCCGGCAAAGACCATCCAGCGCTCGCACCAATGATCAGCAATTTGTCAGATTGTGGCTGCCATGTAGCAAGCCACGCGCTGATGTCCTGCAAGAAAGGGCGCCACAAAAAGAGCCGCCCCATCATGGCCCGCACATGCCAGCGCATACCGCCCGTAATGTCGCTCACTCACTGGTCCTGATATTTCAGAGTGACACTGATGCGGCGATTGCGCGGATCATTTTTGTCTTGCGAGAAAGGTTCTGTGTCTGCAACGCCCTCAATACCGGCGAAACGATCCGGCTTGACGCCACGACGCTCTAGCATTTGGCGTGTGGCTTCCGCGCGCTCAGCCGAGAGGGTCCAGTTGTTGCGCGCTTCCTGATTGCCTGTGAAGGGAACGCTATCGGTATGACCGCGCACTTTCACCTTGTTTGGCATGGTTGCGACGGACTTTGCAATTTCATCAATCAAGGCCTGTGCGCGCGGCAACATGCGTGAGCCACCAGAGCCGAACATCGAGAAATCTGCCTTGTCGATCACTTCGATCCGCAAACCTTCGCGGTCACGGGTGATCGTTACCTGACCTTGTAAGCCAGATAGCAGGGAACTCTCCTGCATACGCTTGCGCAATTCCTGTTCGAGCTTGTCGAAGTTTTCCTGATCAACCTGCTCGGACGTCTTGGCCGGCGGTTGCGCATTCAAGGCCTCTTTCGACGGACCCTTGCCTTCGCCATCGTCCTTGTCGGGACCTTTGCCCACATCACGATCAGGACCATTGCCCTGCCCGTCCTGTGCCTCCGGCATTTTCGGCGGCTCAAGATCTAGGATCGAAGTTTGAGAGGCCGCATTGGGCAAACCTTCCGGGTCAAGAATGGAGCGACCACCCAGGATGCCATTCGAGCCTGCAAGCTGGCCCATCTGCACAAGGCTTTTCGGCGTCGGCTTGAAATAGTCTGCAATGCTCTTTCGCTGCGCTTCCGAAGTTGCACCCAGCAGCCACATGAGCAGGAAGAATGCCATCATCGCGGTCATCATGTCCGCGAGCGCAATCTTCCACGCGCCGCCATGCGCGCCCGCCTCTTCGCCCTGGATCTTCTTGATGATGATCGGGGCGACTGGCGGGGCTTCTTCCTTGCCGTCTTTGCCTTTCTTGGCCTCGGCCATCTTACTTGCCTCTCAGGCCGTCAAAGACTTCGCCGAAGCTCGGCTGATTATGCGAACTGATGGCCACACGCGCGGCTTCAATCACCAGCGGTTGCGGATGACCATGCAACGTTGCGACAATGATCTGCTTGATGACGTGATAGATCTGAGCTTCTTCCTTGACTACGGCGGTCAACCGGTTGGCCATCGGTTCCACGATGCCATAGGCCATGAACACCCCAAGGAAGGTACCCACAAGTGCCGAACCGATGAGTCCACCCAGAATGGTCGGCGGCTGGTCAATCGCGCTCATGGTCTTCACGACGCCCAACACGCAAGCCACGATGCCCAGCGCAGGAAGTGCACCGGCCAGCGATGCGAGCGCATGGGCGGGATGGCCGGCATGGTTCACATGTTCCTTGATCGCGGCATCCATCACCTCTTCGACGGCATAGGCATTCAGATTGCCCGACGAGATCACCATCAGACGGATCGTATCCGTGATCAGGTGGGTAACGTGATGATCAGCGAGGATCTTGGGATATTCTGAGAAGATCGCAGACGATTCAGGATTTTCGACGTGAGACTCGAGAGCCACCGGGCCGTCCACGCGCAAGATCTTCATCAGACGGGAAACGAGGAAGATGACATCAAGAAAATCTTGCTTCTTCCATTTCGAGCCGCCGAAGATTTTGCCAAAGCCGCCAGCCACGCCCTTGATCGTATCAAGATCGTTGCCGATCAGCATGGCCGCGATGCCTGCGCCCAGAATGGTTGCAATTTCGAAGGGCGCTGCCGCGATGATGGGTGCCATGCTGCCGCCATGCACGATGTACACGCCGAACACGAACACATGCAGAAGCACGAGGCCAATAATGCCAAACACGACAAACTCCGTCCGTTCTCGGCAGCACGCGGCTGCCGGTTTCGGGAACCGCCCGGAGGCGGCCCCCTAACTAGCTGAAGCTAGACCCTTTTATCAGAGTTTGTCGGTAATGCGCGAGGCCACTTCAACAGCGGTCTGCAACATACGGGCATTGCCATTGTAGACTTGCTGGGCGCGCAACATGGTCATCAACTCCTGCGTGATGTCCACATTGGCCTGTTCCAGCGTGCCCGACAGGATGTCCCCAGCCGCCGGAGCGCCCGCCTGAACCAAGGTGGCATCCCCGCTATCGCCGGTGGCGATGAAATTCGTGTTGCCGGTCGGCTTGAGGGCTGAGTCATTGCGGAAAGTGGCCAGCGCGATATAGCCAACATCAAAAGCCGATCCTTCGCCATAGGTCGCCTTGATAAGACCCTTCGAGTTGATCGACACGCCCTGCAGGTAAGAGGTGCGATATTCCGTGGCGGCCTGCACCTGACCGGCTGTCGTCGAGATCAAAGTGTCATTCTGCGCAATGGAATCACCATTGGTCAGGAAGCGCATGGTCATGTTGGCCGTGACCTGATAGGTCGCGCTGGGCTTGTTGAAGTCGATATAGCCGTTTGAGACATCGCCATCAGAAGTGATCTTGGAGGCGACCACATTGCCGTTGGAATCCAGCAGTTGCACCACGCGACCAGCTGACGGACCCGTGCCCGACCAGGTCGCGCGCACAACATCCGGCGTTCCCTGAACAAGCTCAACACCCGGAGTCGCGCCGGCGGCATTGACGGTGGTGTCGAGGGTCAGTTCGCTGTTTTGCCCGGTAGAGATCAGATTGACCTTCAAGCCGCTCGTGGACTGATCGGCAGACAGGGTGAAGTCCACTTTCTTCAGGGCTATGTCGGCGGCCGTGATGGTCTTGCTGCCAAGAAGGACGTCATTCGAGTCCCGCAGCTCAATGACCTGACCGATATCGCCATCCGACAAGGGGACCGATGCGGTCTGCGTATTATAGGTCGCGACCAAGCCAGCGGCGGACTTCAGGGTCGGGGATGAGAATGTCACATAACCATTGGCAACATCGGTCGCCGTGAGGGTGATCGGGCCGAGTTCAGTGCCATTCAGCTTGAGGCTGACATCAGAGCCGACTGCGGCGCCGGAAGCCAAGGCAATGCGCACGCCGCCCGTCTGTGCTGGCACAACCGCACTCATGGTGGGCTCGTCAGTCTGGGCAACACCATCGACGGAGGCAAAAACCTGCAGTTCATTCTTCAGGGAGTCGACGATCTTGCCCGAAGCATCAATGCCCAGATTGCCCGCGCGCGTATAGAGGACGCTAGAGCCATCCGCAGAGCCCATCACGAAGAAACCCTTGCCGGCAATCGCAAGGTCCGTGACGCTGTCGCTCGCCGTCATCGCGCCCTGGGTCGTCACACGCTCGACCATGCCCGTCATGGCGCCCGTTCCAACCGCCGTCTTGGGGTTGGCGGACGGATCATTGGCGAAGACATCCAGAAAGCTCGCCTGAGAGCGCTTGAAGCCAACCGTGTTGGCATTGGCCATGTTATTGGACGAAACCTGAAGGTCCTTTTGAGCCACATTAAGGCCGGACATGATGATCGACAGCATGGGTCACTCCGTCTAAGTGCAGGAAATTCCTGCAAATTCAATTTGCTTGGGCTGTACACTGCAATCCCTGTGCCAGCCTTTGGCGTGACCTTGCCAGCCTGCTCGACCCTAAAGAATCAGGCCAGCCGACCGTTCTCTAGGATCGTATGAGTTTGTGAGGGACCATGCTGCACCGCGACGCGATCAAAGCCTATCAGACGGCGGAACAGGAATTCCTGGTGGAGGGGGCCGACCCCCATAGCCTGGTGAAAATCCTCTACACAGAGCTTCTCGCCAGCCTTGAACGGGCGGCGGATGCGGTGGAACGCAAGGACTTCGTTGCCAAGTCCACCAATCTCAGCAAAGCGCTCACCATCCTGCACGTACTGGCCTCCAGCCTTGATTTCGAACGCGGCGGCGAGATCGCCAACTCGCTCTCCCAGCTCTATGACTGGGCGCGCCGCAAGGTCATCGCTGCGAGCAGCAGCAATGCCCGTGCCGAAATCGCGGATGTGCAGAAAACGGTCTCGGAAATCGCAAGCGCATGGGACCAGATCGCCCATGTTCGGGCCGCGTAGCCTCAGGCCTCTTCGCGCTGGATCGAATATTTGCGCATCTTCTCGATCAGCGTCGTGCGTTGCAATCCCAGCATCCGCGCGGCCGCGCTGACTGAGCCATCGCATTCAGCAAGGGCAGCCTTGATGAAGGAAACCTCCATCCGCATCATGTAATCGCGAAAATTGAAATCGGGATTGGCCACGAGAAAGGCCTGAACATCGTTGGGACCCGTCAGGAGATCAGGGCCATTCTCCGGCACGATCGAGGGCGCCTCTTCGCGAAGGGGCAACATGCCCGTGATCGTCTCGATCAGCGCCTGCGTCTCCACAACCCGCTCGATGGGTTTGCGAGGGGCCAACATCCGCTCAATCTCGGAAGATCCGATCATCTGCCCCGGATAGAGCACGCTCGCCCGTTCGATCACATTGCGCAATTGGCGCACATTGCCGGGCCAACGCGCATCCTGCAGGGCCGACAAAGCGGGCGCACTGAAACTTGGCAAATCGCCAAGACCACCCTGCCCCTTGAACCGTTTCAGGATCAACTCAACCAAACGCGGAATATCCTCGCGCCGCTCGTCAAGCCCGCACAACGTCACCGGAAACACATTGATCCGGTAGAAAAGATCCTCGCGGAACAGGCCGCTTTCAACAAGCACCTGCAAATCACGATGCGTCGCACAGACGAGGCGCACATCAGCCTTGATCTCTTTTTCTCCCCCAACACGGGAGAACCGGCGCTCTTCCAGGACGCGCAGCAGCTTGACCTGCATGTCGAAGGGCATATCCCCGATTTCGTCCAAAAACAGCGTGCCACCATTGGCGTTTTCCAGAAGCCCGGCACGGGTGCGCACAGAGCCCGTGTAAGCGCCCTTCTCACTACCGAAGAGTTCGCTTTCCAGAAGCTCCTTGGGGATCGCGCCGCAATTAACAGCGATGAAAGGCCCATCGCAGCGCGGCGAGAAGGCATGGACCGCGCGAGCCGCAAATTCCTTGCCGCTACCGGAGGGACCATGAATGTAAACCGTCGTCATGAGGGGGGCGACGCGCGTCAAGAGGTCCAACGCCTCCCTCATGGAGGGGCTGGGCAAATCAAGATAGCGCAGCACTTCGTCTCTGGTCATATCGACCCCATTTCTCTGGTGTCGATTTTTTGACTGAAACGCACTCGCATACAAGGAAGCGTTGACCGAGCAGCGCACCAGAATGTCGAAGGTCTGACGGAAATAGACACATTAACTACAACAGACCTGCTCTAGCACCATTTTGGGTTTGTCTATTTTTGCCCGGTTTTCTGCGCCTTTGACGTGACCATAGGGCATTAACCAAAGATTAACCGCGTCCCCATCTTCGCCGCTGGCACAGCCATTGCCTTTCACCCTCCGAGAAAGTCTCGAAGGAGAGTGTTGTGAGCGCTGTTCTGTGTATCACTGATGGTCTGGCTGACGGCGAAGCCTGGAGCACGCATCTGCACAACCGCGGATATGAGGTCCATACCTCTCCCCTCGCCAATCTGGGCAAGCAAGAGATCTCATGGACGCAATGCGGACTGATGATGTCTTACCCCGTTGCCAAAAAGTTGGCTCA
This sequence comes from uncultured Beijerinckia sp., assembly GCA_964557555.1. Lineage (GTDB taxonomy): Bacteria > Pseudomonadota > Alphaproteobacteria > Rhizobiales > Beijerinckiaceae > Terripilifer. The sequence goes on along the minus strand of CAZLBA010000010.1, from coordinate 27,350 downwards.
AGACGCAACAGGTTTTGGCAAATGGTGCCGCCAGCTCAAAGCCGAGCGTATCATTGTGCTCGGAGAACAGGGCAAGGGCTTCAAGCTCAAGAGCGAATTCAATGGCACAGTGCTGCATGTGCAGCCCGCCGATAACAATTGGCGCTTCACCGCCGAAGTCGTTGCACGTTTCCTTGATGAGGATCAGACAGCGGCTGCAGGTGATGCCTCCACCTTCAATCTCCTTCGCCTGGCACGCCGCGTCGCCTCCAGCGACGTGACCGTGATGCTGGTTGGACCCACCGGCACAGGCAAGGAAGTTCTCTCGCGCTATCTCCACAAATCTTCGCCACGCGCGCAAAAGCCATTTATCGCCGTGAACTGCGCGGCCGTGCCTGACACCATGCTGGAAGCTCTTCTGTTTGGTTATGAGCGCGGCGCCTTCACGGGTGCGCATCATCCCAACAAGGGCATTTTCCGCGCAGCCGACAGCGGAACGCTCTTGCTTGACGAAATTTCGGAAATGGCACTGCCCCTGCAGGCAAAGCTTTTGCGCGTGCTGCAGGAGAAAGAAGTCACACCACTTGGAAGCTCGAAGCCCGTACCTGTTGATGTGCGCGTGATTGCGACCTCCAACCGCTATATGCTCGATGAGGTAAAGGCTGGTCGCTTCCGCGAGGATCTTTATTACCGTCTCAATGTGTTCCCCCTCGTCACCAAGGCGCTGGAAGAACGCACCGGCGATATTCTGCCCATCGCAGTGAGCCTGCTTGCCAAACATTCCGGTGGCTTCGCCAAAATCCCGGAAATCACCGAAGAAGCGATCGACAAGCTCGAAGCCTATAACTGGCCGGGCAATGTGCGCGAACTGGAAAATGTTCTGCAGCGTGGCCTCGTGCTGGCGGGCAATGAACCCATCCGCGCCGAACATCTCATGATCGAGATGCAGGACATGATGGACACATCAGAACCAGTGTCCGCCCCTGCCCCACGCCGCCTCGCTGCCGTTGTTTGAGGACAAGACAATGATGATCAACTCCATCAAGCCGCTTGAACTCACCCGCGAGATCCAGGGCAATCTGCAGCAGCAGCTCAAGCCCCACAGCAAGCCGGCTCCTGACTTTGGCGACCATATGAAGAATGCCATCATGCAGGTAGCCGAAGCGCAAGCCAATTCAGCGAAAGTCACGCAGGCTTTCGAAGCGGGTCAGGAAACTGACGTAACCAAAGTGATGCTGGCGCGCGAAAAGTCGAGCCTTGCTTTTGAAGCAACACTGCAGGTCCGCAACAAGCTGCTCAGCGCCTACAAGGACATCGTGTCGATGCCTGTCTAAAGGCATCTGGCTCAACTCTCATCGGGGATAAAAATCCGTGGCTGACACGAATCCAGTTGCACTCCAAAACACCACGCAGGTCGGCCCTATCGGCGCCCAGATCTTCCGTGGTTTTGCGTTTGTGCAAGACTTCATGCGCCAGCCCGCAATGGTGCGCGCGATGCCGATCATTGTGGTCACGCTGGTGATTGCTGTCGGTCTGATCGCCATCTTCTCGATGCGCGAACCAGCGATGCAGCAGCTCTTCCCCCGGCTCGGTGAAGAAGACAAGTCAGCGGTCATGCAGAATCTTGAGGCACAGGGCATCAAGGCAAAGCTCGACCAGAACACCGGCAATATTCTTGTACCGCGCAACGACTTCTATCGCGCGAAAATGCAACTGGCCGCAGCCGGCCTGCCGAAATCAGCTGTCACGGGCTATGACATGCTCGCTCAACTCCCGCTCGGCGCGAGCCGCGCAGTTGAGCAGGTCAAGTTGAAACAGGCTCAGGAATCAGAGCTTGCACGCTCAATCATGGAGATCCGCGACATTGAAGGCGCGCGCGTGCATCTGGCGATCCCGGAACGCTCCGCCTTCGTGCGTGATCAAAATCCACCGACGGCTTCAGTGTTCCTGAAACTTGCTGCTGGTCGCAGCCTGTCCTCCGGCCAGGTTCAGTCGATTGCACATCTCGTGAGTTCCAGCGTCCCCTATATGCCAGTCGCGAATGTGACTGTGGTGGATCAGACCGGTGCCTTGCTGACCAATCCGCAGCGTGACGCTGATATGGGTCTCTCCGCGCAACAGCTCGAATACAAGAACCGCGTCGAAAAGATCCTGCGCGAGCGTGTTGCCAATCTTTTGACGCCCATCGTCGGCATTGGCAATTTCAATTCGGAAGTCAATGCTGATATCGACTTCACGCGCACCGAGCAGACCAACGAAACCTATGATCCAACCTCGCAGGCTATTCGCAGCCAGCAGGAAACGGTTCAGGAGTCCGCTGACGGTCGCGCCCGCGGCGTTCCCGGCGCCACGACGAACCAGCCTCCGAACACCCCGGCCCTGACCGCTCAGGCCCCTGCCAATGGTGCGGCCTCAACCGAAACCTCGCGCAACCGTTCGAGCACCACTGTTCGCAACTATGAAGTCAGCCGCGAAGTGCGTTCCACCCGTCGCGCCACTGGCGAGATCAAGCGCCTCACTCTGGCAGTCGTCGTGCGCAACGGCACTACGGTGGATGAGAACGGCCGCACCGTCGAGAAGCCGCTTTCAGACGAAGAGCGCAATCGCCTGACGCAACTCCTGCAGGAAGCTGTTGGCTATACACCTGAGCGCGGTGACAAGCTCACACTCGTTTCGTCGAGCTTTGCGGAAGAAAAGAAATACGAAGGCCGCAGCTGGTATGATGCGCCTTGGCTCGAAGATGCCATCAAGCAGATCGCGATTGTGCTGATCCTCGCGGTGGTCGTACTGGGTGCCTTGAAGCCCTTCCTCACCCGCCTGCTGGAGCGTTCGCTCACGGGTGCTGCAGCCGAAGCTGCTGGCCCTGTCACGGGTGACGGTGAGTCGATCGAAGTCCGCGAAGGCGAGACGCTCGAAGAGATCAAGGCCCGTCTCAAGCCGAAGAAGAGCTCGATCTCCGCGGATCTGCTTGATACGGCCAACACCTATGATGACAAGATTGCCCTCATCCGTATGCTGGTCGGTGACGACTCTGCCCGTGTGACCGCGGTGCTGAAGTCGCTGATCCAACGCGATCTGGGCTAAGAGGAACGAAGGGCATTCGCCATGGCTGATCCTGTTTCAGACGACGAAACACTCCGGCTCCTCTCGGGCACGCAGAAATGCGCCATCCTGATGCTGCTGCTGGGTGAGGACGAGGCTTCGGAAATTCTGAAGAACCTCTCCCCGCGCGAGGTCCAGCAGCTGGGCTCGGCCATGTATTCCGTGGCTGATGTCGATCAGCGCACGGTCAATCTTGTGCTTGATGAGTTTCTTTCCATCATCAAGGCCCAGACCAGCATCGGCCTTGGTGCAGACACCTATATCCGCCGTATGCTGACCAAAGCTTTGGGCGAAGACAAAGCGGGCTCCATCCTGACCCGCATCACGCCCTCCTCATCGGCCAAGGGCATCGAAATCCTGCAATGGATGGACGCTCGTTCGATTGCTGAGATGATCGAAAACGAGCACCCGCAAATCATCGGCCTCATTGTGGCTCATCTGGATTATGCCATCGCCGCTGACGTGCTGATCCTTCTGCCTGAAGACATTCAGCACGAAGTCTTGCACCGCATTGCAACCCTCGACTCGGTTCAGCCTGAAGCCATTGAACAGCTTGAGCGCGTGATGCAGCTTCAGTTCCAGGCCAATACATCGCTGCGTGCCTCGAAGATTGGTGGCGTGAAGGCGGCGGCGAAGATCATGAACTTCACGCAGTCGGCTACAGAGTCGCGCATCATGCGCAACCTGCAGAAGCTTGATAAGGACCTGATGACGAACATTCAGGAAAACATGTTCGTCTTCGAAAACCTTATCGCCGTGGACGACAAGAATCTCGGCATCCTCATGCGCAGCATCGACCCTGCCGATCTCGCAGTGGCACTCAAGGGCGCGGACGAGCGCCTGCGCGACAAGATCCTTGGTTGTATGTCGGCTCGTGCCGCTGCCTCCATCATCGACGAGATGGAAGCAAAGGGTCCAATGCGTGTGACCGAAGTTGTGGAAGCTCAGAAGCGCATCGTAGCGGTGGCCCGCAAGTTGTCGGACGCTGGCACGATGGTTCTGGCGGGACGTGGCGACGACTATGTCTGACGCATCGCGCAAGATCCCCCTGTCTGAAATCGCTGATCTCGTTCAGCGTGGCGGCGACTTCATCGAGGAAGATCGCTACGCGCCCGACAGCGACGCACCATTCGTGCCTTGGGGCAAAGGCAGCTTCAAACCGGTCCCGGTTGAAGAGCCCGCGCCCGCAGCGGTCGAACCGGCCACTGTTGACGTCGCTGTTGATGCTGCAGCTGCGGCCCCGACCCCTGCGCCAGCTCCCGCTGCGCAGACGCAAGCGCAATCTGGCCCGGCGCCGGCGGCCGCTGCCGCAGCGCCGGTCGTGCATATTCCCACCCCAGCTCCCCCTGCACCCCCCGCACCGACGCCGGAAGAAATCGTGCGCGCCATTGAGCAGTCGCGCGAAGATGGCCGCGCGCTTGGTTATCAGCAGGGAATTGATGCTGCTCGCCGTGAACTTGGTGAAGCCTTGATGACCTTGCGCAACATCGAACGCGAGATGGCGATGCTTGCCGATGATGCTGTGCAACGCAATGCCGACATCATGGCCCATCATGTTCGTCGTATCGCGCAGGATCTTTTCGGCGCCGTCTTTGCCGAAATGCCAGATGTATTCGTGGAACGCATCAAGACTGCTGCGGAAATGTTTACCAAAGCAGGCGGCGAATTCACGCTCGCCTTGAGCCCGCATGACATGATGAGCCTCAGCGCCATCATCGCTGCCAATGGCGGCATCTTTGAAAAAATCCAACTCGTCGAAGATGACAAGCTTGCATCCGGCTCCTTCCGTCTCTTCTCGCGCGACCTCGATTATGAGGATACGCCACAACTCCACGATCCCAGAGGCTAATCATGACTGATATGGCCGCCCTGCTCGACCGCCGCCTTGCCAGTATCAAAGCCTCGCGCCAAACAAGTGCAGCCGGGCGCGTGCGCCGCTTTGACGGCCAGATCGTCCATGCGAGTTCCTTTCCCGCATCTGTGGGCACTGAATGCCGCGTGGCTTGCGAGAATGGCGAATGGGCTGACGCTGAAGTGATCGGCTTCCTTGATAACTATACGGTCATGGTTCTGACCAATGGCGCGGCCCCGCTTCTGGCAGGAGCGCGTGTGGAAACCAAACGCCGCGCCGATATCGTGCCTGTTGGCGATGGTCTTCTTGGACGCGTGTTTGATGGCGCTGGTCACGAGCTTGATGGACTTGGTGCTCCGCATTTGCCCGAAAGCTGGCCCTTGCGTGGCGAACGCGTCAACCCGCTGCGCCGCAAGCCGGTGCGTGAAGCACTGGATGTCGGCGTGCGCGCGCTCAACGGTCTCATCACGGTAGGTCGCGGCCAGAAAATCGGCATTATTGCGGGGTCCGGCGTGGGCAAATCCTCGCTTCTATCCTGCATTGCGCGCTTCACGGAAGCTGAGGTTGTCATCATCGGCCTGATCGGCGAGCGTGGTCGCGAAGTTGCAGGCTTTGTGGAAGAACTGTCGGCAGCCCCATCCTTCTCGCATACCTGCATCGTCGCCGTGCCCGCAGATCAGTCGCCGGTGCTACGCCTGCGCGGACTGCATCGCGCAACCGCCTATGCCGAATATTTCCGCGCTCGCGGCAAGAATGTCTTGCTGATGATTGACTCACTGACCCGCGTTGCCCATGCGCAGCGTGAACTGGGACTGGCGCTTGGCGAACATCCCACCACCAAGGGCTATCCGCCGTCCGTTATCTCACTCATTGGTTCCGCACTTGAGCGCGCCGGTCTCGATGCACAGACTGGTGGCAGCATCACCGGTGTCTACACCATCCTGGCCGATGGTGATGACACAACCAATGACCCCATCGTCGACAGCGCGCGCGCCATTCTGGATGGCCATATTGTGCTATCGCGCAAACAGGCTGAGCAAGGGATCTTCCCGGCCATTGATGTGAATGCCTCCATCAGCCGTACCATGACGGACTGCGTGAACCCGCAACATATGCAGCGCGCACGTCGCTTCCGTCGCTATCTATCCCTGTGGGAGCAGAACCGTGATTTGATGCTGCTGGGTGGCTACCAGACGGGGCAGGATCCTGAACTCGATCAGGCCTTCCAGCTCCAGCCCCAGCTCATTTCCTATATCCAGCAAGGGATGCAGGAGCGCTCCACCTTCCTTGAAAGTGAAGCCCGCCTTCAGCAGATCGTGCCCTGATGGCTCGCGACCGCACCTATCATCTCATCGCCACCAAACACACGATCAAGCTCAACGCCTTTCGACGTGAGGCGGCAAAGCTGATGGACGAATTGAAACGCCTCGATGAGCGTCTGGGTCAGATCGAGGGACTGTGGACCGGCTATCGCGAGCATTTGTCGATCCCGGACCTGAAGGCGACTGAGGCCCGCGATGTGCTGCACATTATGGGTCAGCTGCATCAGCGCCGCGAGATTGATAAAGCCCGCGGTGACATTCTGCGCAACGAGCGCAACCGATTGTCTGGCATTCTGGCGGAGAAGAAACGCCAGATCGAGCGGCTGGAAGAGGCCGCGAAAGACTGGCGCAAGCAAGAGCGACTGGAGCGCGAAGAACGGCAGGCCGCCCTGATGCCCGCCCGCCGAATCTGATGGCACAGGTCTTGCTCAGTTACCGGTGTGTGACCAGATTCTGACAGCCAAGTCAGCAGTTTCGGGGTAAACAGGTGGAGCCGCTCGCGATCCCAAAGGCCGTCCTTGGCCTTGACCAAAGCGATGCCGTCGGGGTCGTAGCCGGCGTGCAGGGCCCTGTCGCGCCTGTCCTGTTTGAAGCCGTTCTGGCACAGGCCCTTCCCGCGGTTCCTACCCCACAAAGCCCCCAGATTCCGGGTGCTCCGGCTGTCCTTACCGCCCCTCCTGTCGCCGGCGAACAGCTCACCGAACTGCCGGACACAATGGTCGCCGCTTTGTCAGCCGCCTCGCTCACAGCGCAGCGCGGCGTGCAGAGCGAACCGCAGATCGACACCAACACGCCGGCGCTGATCGCCGTCCCGCAAATTGACAGTGTAGAGACCGAAACGCCGGCCCTCAGCGTCAGCGTTCCGACGGTTAACGTCGAAATGAAGACGCAGACCCCGCCGCTTCTCGTGGTGAAGCACGAGCGCATTAACCATGATCTCGTGGTGCGCGCCCCTGCTCCCCCTTCGCAGCCCATGATCCAGGTGATGCCTGCAGCGGAGATCAGTCCAAAGACTGAAGCTCCACTGGATGTGGCTTTGATCGTAGAGCCTGGCGCCACCCATGCTGACGCCCAGATGCGCTCCTCCTCAGAGGCCACGCCCATCGTGAACGACTTGCAGCCCGGCGAAGTCTATGGACCGCAACGCCCCGCCGATATGATGCAGACCGTAGAGCCGGCAGCATTGGCCCTTGAGCCATCCGAACAGGGCATTGAGCCCGAAGCGGTTCTGGCTCTCCATGAGGACGTGCTGAAGAGCCATGTCACGGTGACCTTCGAAGGTCATGAAGTCACTCATCTCGCGAAGACAGATCAGCAGATTCTCGCGACCGCACAACCGGCGCCAGAGGTGCACATTGTCGAAGCGCGTTTGAAGGCGCCTGCTTCCAATCTCCTGATTGCAGCCGCACCGACGCCGGACGAGCGCGAGTCTGATACCGACTTTGACAAAGCCGCGGAAGCAGTGCCCCACGTCGAGACAAATCTTATCGAGATAGATCCGGCCCTCGTCCCTCTGCTCGCCATGCAAGCTCCCCCCGCCAATATGGCGCGCCAGCCTGTGACGAGTGAGCCGGATCTTGTCCATCATGCGCGAGCAACTATCAGTGCTGCGCCCCTGTTCGTGCAACAGTCGCCGCTTCCAAAGCCTGAGACGCAAGTGAGCAACCCGTCTCCTGCTCACCCTGTCTCCGATGCTCCCGAAGCGCCTGTCGTCACTTATCTGCCGCGACAGTCCACCGCCCAGCGCGACGGTGGCCAACAATATTCGGCTGATCAGCAGCAACAGAATGAGCCCCGCCATAGCCCCATGCCAAAGGAGATTCCCACTTTCACGCGTGCGCACAGCGCTTCGCTTGATGAAGGTGGAATGACACTCTCAGGCGATGTCATCCTTGCACGCGTTGAAGATGCAACACAGGACCTTCGTTCGCTCGCCCGCTTCAACGTTCGCGAGATTGAGCTTTCCCTGGCGACCTCGCCCAAGGCAGACACGTCAGCACCCGCCCCAGTTGCTCCTCATGCTGAAGTCGCAGTTCATGGCCGCAACCAAGTCGATGCACAGCTAAAAAGCGAAGTGACTTCCTCTGGCGAGGATGCACACCGCTTCGCAGCGCATGAAACGCGACTGCGTGCGCTTGAGCGTATGGTCGTTAATGCTGCACGCGAGGGATCTGACACGATCAAGATGCAGCTCTACCCGCCGGGTTTGGGTCAGGTGATCATTCGCCTGAACATGGAAGGTTCGCGACTGCGCCTGTCAACGCGCACCAGCAATCAGGAAGCGACCGAAGCGCTGCGTAATCTTGAACAGGGGTTGCGTGATGCGCTTTCCACCAGCGGTCTCGATCTCGCACAATTCGACGTGTCCGAGGATGGTCAGGAGCGCAAGGACGCACCTCCCCAGCAACCGGCTCAATCTCAACCCAAGCGTGGCGGCTTCTCCGATGAAGTCTTCGCCATCGACATGAATGTTTGAACAGGGAAGCTAAATCATGGCTGACGCACCTGCCGAAGAAGAAGCCCCAAAAAAGAAGCTCCCCATCGTACGAATTCTCGTGACGGTGATTGGTGCGATCCTGCTCGTCGGTGTCGGCGCAGGTGCTGCCATCCTTTATATGAAGCTCACCAAGCCGCCTGAAGAAAATCCGCTTGCGATCGTCATTGAACGCAAGGCTGCTCCAGATCAGGATGATCATGGCAAAGATGGCGCAGGTTCCGACAAGCCTGCAGAGAAAGGCAAAGACGCTGCCCCTCCGCCTGGGCCGCAAGGCAAGCCCGTGCCTGCGAAGGAAACCTTCGTCACGAGCTATTTTGAATTTCCCGGAAACTTCACCACCAATCTGAAAGGCTCGCGCCGCTTCGTGCAGATGAGCATTGGGCTTGCCACGCAATATGACAAACGCGTGATCGAAAATGTGCAAAAGCACGAAGTCGCCATTCGCGCCGAAGTGCTGGCTCTCCTGGCCGAACAGGCCGAGCCAGATGTGGTCGGGGTTGAAAACCGTCGCCGCCTTCAGGGCCTGATCAGGGATTCGATCAATCGGATCCTGACAGAGCGCACCAATTTCGGCGGCATCGACGATGTCTATATCACCGCTCTTGTGATGCAGTAACCATGTCGAACAATCGCAAACTCAGCAACGAAGAAGTGTCAGCCCTGATTGAAGGGCTGAATTCAGGCGAAATCGCCTCCAATTCGGGGCTGGGCGAGATCGAATACAAGCCATTCGCCCTCGGCTCTGAGGAGATGAACACGCTTGGCGATATGCATACGCTTCGTCTCATCAACGAACGTTTCGGCCGCCAATTGCGCAATGTTCTCCTGCCGATGCTGCGCTTCATGCCCCGCATCAGCACACTGCCTCCCGAAACACTGAAGTTTGAGGAACATCTCGCTACCTGCGACGCCTTTACGAGCTTGACGACAGCCCGTGCCGATGCGCTCAAAGGCATGATCATGTTGCGCGTACCGCCGCGCCTGATCAGCATTCTGGTCAACTCATTCTTTGGTGGTAAGGGCGATTGCAAGACAACGCATCAAACTGAATTCACCCCGACCGAAGAGCGCATCCTCAACATCGTTGTTGAAGGCGCTCTGCGCACACTCGAAGACAGTTGGCGGGAAGTCTATCCCGTGCAATTCGATCTTTTGGCGAGCGAAACAAATCCGTCTTTCGCCTCCTTCGTTGATGGCGGCGACGTTGTCGTCGTCAATTCCTTCGTGGTCCAGCTGCCCTTCACGCAGCCAGTCACCATTGATGTGCTCTATCCTCGCCAGTCACTCAAGCAGATCGCCGCGATCCTGCGCAGCAAGATCCAGCGTGTATCCGAAGGGCGCGATCACCAGTGGGAGGACCGCCTGCGCGATGCAGTCATGCATATCCCGCTTAACTTCATTCCGCGGATTGCGGAACCAAAGATCAGCCTTCGCGACCTCATGGATATTCACGAAGGCATGGTGGTGGATATTCCTGCTTTCGATCTCGTCAAGATCTTCGTCGAAGGCGAACCCCTCTTCAGCGGCAATATCGGTGAGCGCGACGGCAAAATCGCCGTGCGCCTGAATAACTAACATAAGGCAATAGTGTCATGACCAATACGGATCAGGAAAACACGACACCTGCGCCAGAAGGCGGCGCCACCAATCTCAAGCGTCTCGAAAATATCGAGGTGCAACTGACCGTCGAAGTCGGCGGTACCAAGATCACGATCGGTGATCTTTTGAAGCTCAATGACGGTTCGGTCGTCGAACTCGACCGACTGGCAGGTGAGCATCTCGACATTCTCGTCAACGGCACGTTGCTGGCACGCGGTGAAGTTGTGCTGGTGGGCGAGCGCCTCGGCATTCGTTTCACCGAAATCATCTCTCCAGAAAAGCGGGTGCGCAGCCTGTGACGCCAAGCGCCGCCTATATCGCGACAATGGTAACACTGCTGGCTGTCGCCGCCGTGGTCAGCCTCGTGCTGATGCGCTATCGCGACAAGCTGCATAGTGCTTTTGGCCAGCGCAACCAGCGCATCAAGGCATGGGCTGATGTTGCCCCTGGTGCTCGACTTGTCATTGTTGAAATTGATGGCCAGCGCGTTCTCTGCGGGCTTGGCAAAGACGGTATTCGCTGCATGCAGGTTCTGAGCGCAGCTGATGCGGAACCCAAAGCATGAGCCATTTTTCACGTTTTCTCACCCCTGCCCTGATCGCTGGCCTCGTAGTCTTCAGCGGCAGTGACGCTGTCGCGCAAGGGGCTACTGACTTTCCGCTTCTGAAGCTGCAATCGGGACCGGGGGGAACCCAGACGCTATCCCTGACGCTGCAGACGCTCATTTTGATGACGCTGCTGACCTTGCTGCCGTCGCTGCTTCTGGTCATGACCAGCTTCACACGCATCATCATTACCTTGTCGATCCTGCGTCAGGCATTGGGCACCCAGCAGACCCCACCCAACCAGATTCTCGTCGGCCTCGCCCTCTTCATGACTTTGTTCATCATGGCGCCGACCTTCAAGACCATCAATGAGAACGCCGTCATTCCCTATAACAACGGCACCATCACCATCGAGGAAGCCGCCGATCGTGGCCTGAACACGATGAAGGGCTTCATGCTGCGGCACACCCGCGAATCTGATCTCCTGTTAATGAGCGATCTCCATGGCGAAGGACGTTATGAATCAGCAGAAGCTGTCCCGCTGCAAGTGATCGTGCCTGCTTTCGTGATCAGCGAATTGCGCACAGCCTTCACCATCGGCTTTCTGCTCTTCCTGCCCTTCCTCGTCATCGACATCGTTGTGTCAAGCATCCTCATGGCGCTTGGTATGATGATGCTGTCACCAACGCTTGTGTCCTTACCCTTCAAGCTCCTTCTGTTTGTCATCGTGGATGGGTGGGCCTCAACGGTCTCCTCCATGGTCGAAAGCTTCGTGAGGGGCTGATGCAATATCAACAATTCATCATGATTGGTCGCGAGACAATCACCAGTGTCCTGCTCACCATTGGGCCCGCGCTGGCTGCGGCGCTCATCATCGGTCTCATCATCGGCATTTTTCAAGCAGCCACTTCGATCAACGAAGCGACTCTGACCTTCGTGCCGAAACTCTTGATCATCGTTGGCGTTCTGGCCCTCTCCGCGCCCTTCATGATCTCCACAATGTCAGGATTTTTCCAGACCGTTTTTCAGGAAGTGGCACGGATCGGACGATGATCGTTCTTTCGGACGAAATCTTCATGACCAAGTTGAGCGAGTTCCTCTTGCTCTCCGTGCGGCTTGCTGCCCTTTTGGTGGCCGCGCCCGTGCTTGCAGCCTCTGCTGTGTCCGTGCCGATCCGTGTTGCATTGACCATGGCCATCACTGTTGTGCTAATGAATGTGGTCCCGGTTCCGCGCGTTGATCTCATGGGCATCAATGGTGTCATGTTGATCCTGAGCGAAGCTCTGATCGGCATCACCATTGGCCTCATCTTTCAGCTCGCTTTTTCCGCCATTGCGGTTGCGGGTGAACAGATGGCCCTGTCGATGGGCCTTGGCTTTGCCTCCATGGTGGACCCGCAAAGCGGCACCCAGTCACCAGTCGTGACACAATTTCTGTCGATCATGCTGACGCTGATCTTTCTTGTGATTGGTGGTCACCATGTCATGCTTCAACATCTGGTCGCCAGCTACAAGACCATGCCGATTGGCGCGCCATTCGACATCGCCTTGTCCCTTGGTGTGGTTCGTGCAGCAGCTCTCATCTTCTCGGCCGCTCTTATCATCGCGGTTCCGGTGCTGGTCACGCTTTTCCTCGTCAATCTGATCATCGGCTTGATGACCCGCGTGTCTCCCCAGATGAACATCTTCTCCATCGGATTTCCAGTTACCATCATGGTTGGTTTCGTGGTGATCCTCATCTCCATCCCATCCATCACGAATGGCATGAGCGGACTTATCGAGACCGTCTCGTCCATCACACGTGATCTGATCCTGACAGGAGGCCCTCGATGAGTGAGGAATCCGGCCAGGAAAAAACAGAACGCCCGACAGAACGACGGCTTCAGGAAGCGCTCAAACAGGGTCAGGTGCTGACCTCCCGTGACCTGATCATGAGCCTTGTTCTGCTTGTTGGGGCAGCCCAAATCTATTTTGGCGGACGTCTGCTGTTCAATGAGCTGACAAACAACTTCCGTCGTGGACTTGATTTCGCAACACCGCTGCAGCGTGATCTTCCACCGCTCCATATCTTCGGTGATCATGCCCTGAGCGCGCTCATCGCTGTGGTGATCTTCTCAATCCCGCTCATTCTGATCGCTATCGCTGCCCAATATGCTTTGGGAGGCGGTTTGCATGTCATTTGGGCCAATCTGAACTTCAAGGCGAGCCGCCTGTCTCCCATCAATGGCTTCAAGCGTATGTTTGGAACCAAGGGCCTCATCGAAGTTGGCAAATCCATTGCCAAGGTTCTTGTCGTGGGCATCGTCGGCTATGTCTTGCTGAAAGACGATCTTCCGACCATCTTGAAACTGCCCGCTTCGCCGTTTGAGACAGCGATGGAGCAATCAGGCAATATCATTGGCCTGACCTTGCTGATCATTGCTGGGGCCATCACCCTCATTGGTCTTGCAGATGGTGTCATCCAGTGGCGTCAACACACAAACCAGATGATGATGACGCGCCAGGAGATCAAGGACGAAAACAAGCAGACCGAAGGTTCACCAGAAGTGAAGTCACGCATTCGTAGATTGCAGCAGGAAGCTGCACAGCGTGGCTCGGTTGCCAATGTCGATCAGGCGCAGGTTGTCATCACCAACCCCCAACATTTTGCTGTTGCCTTGCGCTACGACTTTGAAGAGGGTTCAGCACCAAAGATCCTTGCGAAGGGCACAGAACAGGTTGCCATGAGCATTCGCGAGAAGGCCGATGCGGCGGGCATTCCTGTGCTCGAAATCCCGCTCCTTGCGCGCGCGCTCTATTACACAAGCGAGATCGGCGCGGAAATCCATGCTGATCTTTATCGCGCTGTTGCCACTGTGCTCAGTTACATCTTCCAGGCGGCACCCGGCACACAAATGCCTGACATTGATGTGCCGGATGAACTCAAATTCGATCAGAACGGTCGCAAGCTGGAGGGTGCGAAATGACGCAAACTTCTTGCTTTGGATGTCGCTTCTTCTCGATCACCTATGACAGGACGCGCCCTTATGGCTGTCGCGCCTTCGGATTCAGATCTCAACGTCTGCCCTCGATCGACGTCTATATGTCGTCAGGGAAACAATGTGCCAAGCGCAAGCCGACGCAATCGGTGATGAGGAGCGCAGAGTCATGAGCAAAGCCCCCAAAAAGGCCGCTGCCAAGGCAACTGAAGAAAAGCCGGCAGAAGCTGCCGCCCCGGCAACGCCTGACGTAAAGGCCGAAGAGGCGCCGATCACTGCGGCCGCTGAAGACGCCAAGCCTGCCAAGAAGGGCAAGAAAACGGAGGCCGAGGCCGCCCCTGCCAAAGCCCCGATTGATGAGGCGATCGAGATCGCGCTTGCCTCTGCGGGTACCGCAGTGGACTCAGCGCAGGAAATCCAGCGTTTGCGCACGGAAGTCGATAGCCTTGTGACCAAAGGCCGTCGCACCAACCTGATCCTGATGTATGCGACGCTGCTTCTGCTCATCTTCGGTGGCACCGGCTTGTTTGGCGCGTTGGTCTTCTACAAGCGCGCCTATAATGAGTTTGAAGCGGTTGCAAAGGTCAACCGCGATGCCTTGCTCGTCTTTGCAGGCGAGATCAACGGGCTGGTTGCCACAAGCAAGAAGATTGACGAGTCCATTGCCAATACCGGGCAGCAATTGGCCAATGGCACCGCGCAGCTCGAAGAGGTGAAGAAGGCACTCGCAACATTTGCGGCGGCCCAAAACAATCTTGCGCAAAAACTCGCTGCGCCCCCGCCGGCGCCAGACATGAAGCCCGTCGAGGCTCTCAAACAGTCGGTCGATGAGCTTCATGCACAGACCAGAGCCATTGCGGCCAAAGTGAATGAGATCTCCCAGCGACCGGTTTCTGCCGCCGCAACCCCCGCAGCCGCGCCGCGCTCGCTGAGCCCACCCCCTGCTCCCGTGATCCGCGGACCGGGTGCGGCCCAGAATGGGTCAAACCGACGTGTCTCCGAGCGCGACAATATGCTTCGTTATCCCTGAAACCGCGTGACAGTTTGAGTTTTGGTCATGAGTACTGAACCGCGCAGCTATGAGGCCCCCGCGCTCGTCACCCATGTGGCGCGCTATATGCCGGCTGAACGCACGGGCCTCGTCAAGGGTGATCTCATTCTCGCCTTCGGAACGCATAGCGCTGCCGAGGTCATCGCTGATCGCGAGATCATGGCTGGATTGAAGCGGCATGACTGGCTTCTGATCTTGCGCGGCAAGGTCGTGTTTCGTCTGGCCTATGGCGAAGGCGTCGAAGGCTGCGTTTTCGAGAGTGCCAAGGCCGTAGATGTCGATATGCCACAAGGCATCGAGTGGCCAACCTGGTGGGGTGGTGTGCAGCGCGATGGCTCAATGGTGCTGGTGCCTGACCGCATGACGCGCATCTGGTCCTTGTGCCCGCCACTGCTCTTTGTACGCTATCGCAATTGGCTGATGTTCACGGCCAATATGCTTGTCTATCTTATCGCTTTCGTGGTCGAAGGGCCAATCACCACGGCGCTTGCCTATCTCATCACTGTCGCTGTGACCTATGCAGGTGGCCCTGCGCTGCTGCGAGATACGAGCGAAAAGGAAGGTTTTGTCGCGCGCGGACATTATGCGATTGCGTCTTGGACCGATGCGGCCGCGCTTGAACTTGCAACAAAACAGCTTCTCAACCCGGCGGCTGCCGTCAAGAAGCCCAATCAGACGCAAGACGCGGCAGTGTCTGCTGCTTAATGGCGAGCACCGCGCTGGTGCATACTGGTGATGAAGTCAATGATGTCTGATGGAAGGCCTGTCTTGCTGGCAACCATCTCAGGCGCTTCACCACGCCGTGCCAATTCAATCGCAAGATCGACCGGTTCCTGACCTTCCTTGGGCGTGGCGCGAATTTGCGTCTGCATCAGCTTCACATCTGATTGCAGCTGGCGCACAGCACGTTCCGACTGCATGTCGCGCTCCAGCAAGGCGCGTTGCACATGGGCACCCAAAGCTTCAATTCGCAAAGCGAGATCTTCCTGACGCTGGCGCCATTCCTTCTCACGCTTGCGCACATAGGCCCAGGCACTCGCCCACAAGGCAACGCTGGCGAGCAGAACGAGAATAGCCGCATCAAGGCTCATGGCTGACACCCTCCGCCTTGTGCCAGGCACTCATGGCAAGGTCGTAGGCGTGAAGACGCGAAGCCAGCAATGCCTCGACCTCGGCGCTCAGCGCGCTGACCTCTTCAACGAGCGCATGCTGGGCCCGGATAGCATCCGCATCGAGCTGGGTTGCACCCTCCAAGAGGGCATAAAGCTCGGAAGTGGCGCGCTCGACCATCTCAAGGTCAGAGCGCGTGACAGCCTTCTGCAACTGCGTGAAACAATCACGCAGAGCGAGCAACTGCTGGTCCTGATGAATTTGGTGCAAGGCTCACTCCGATCCGCTACGGCCCGTGAACTGCTCCACCATGCGCTTCGCAAGTTCGTCGAAGTCTACAGGGTAAGCATTGTTCTTGATGGCGGTGCGGATCGCATCGACCTTGGCGCGGTCGATGGGGGGCGAGGACTCGCGTCCTGCCGTCGTGCTGATCTCAACGAGTTCAGCAACCAGTCCTTGCGAGAGGGATGAAGCTTCCGACGACGTCAATGACGAGGAGCCGGCCGCAGTCTCCGTCTTGGATTTGCGGGCGCTCTGGTCAATCAGGGTCAGGTTTTGACGGATACCGTCGATCATTGGACTTCACCTCTCAAGCACTAGGACGGCCGCACCAGCGAAAACTTTAGGTCTTCCGCAGCCTACCGGGCATTTTTTTAAAGTTTCATAACGCTCACAGTCTTGCCACGTTCAAGTCGCCCTTTGACGACCGCACCGGTTTTCAGGTTCTTCACCGAAATGAGGTCACCCTCATAGCCATCTTGCTCCGAGCGACCTGGGGAGGAAATCTCGAAGCCTTCTCCACCTGCAACAATCGTTACATTTTCACCCTTGGCCACGAGAGGCGCGCGGGCGACATTGCGGGTTGTGAGCGCAATTCCCGGCCCGCTGGCTGCTGCCAAGCGCAAGCCGACAGCCTCCCGCAACGACTTCAACGTGTTTGCGGCAGGCGCGAAATTGACTTGCCGCTCTTCCAGCATATCCGCTGTCAAGATGGTTCCTGCGGGGAGATCAAGTTTGGGGACGATGATTGTATATTGCCCCTGAGGCGCTGCCTCTGGTGCCCGCACTGGCGCCGGCGCGGAAGCGATGCCCGCGCGCACAATATGGGTCCAGGGTGTCGGCCCTTCGCAGCGGAACTGGAATGTGTTGGACGAGGCACCGCGCGCGCTGATCTCCAGCCTGTCGCAAGCGGGCATGTTCATGCGCGGGTCAAGCGGGCCGATGCTGGCAGGATCGGCCAGCACACGTCCCTGCCCTTGCATCCATTTTACCAGCGCTTCGCGCAAATCTTCTGCGCCGAGATTGCGCGGCGTGTTTTGCTGGACCGGCACCGGGCTCTGCAATGCCATTGTTTGGGCCGTGGCCGGAGTGGCCACAAGCATGAGCGCGAGAATTCGAAGATGATGGGTCATGATGGTCATCCTCAACGCATGAGCCTGGCGATGGAGTTCACAGGAATGGCGGGCGTCGACTTCATGGCGCGGGCCACCGACTGATTGGGGCTGGCATCTTCAATCCGCACCACTTGCCAGTCCTGACGACCATTCGTGAGGTTGACGAGGAAATAGTCGCCCTCATTCACGCCATGCTCCAGACCAACTGACAGCATGATGCGCCCGGCATGACTGTCTTGCACAACCGCCCGAAGCGGTTGGCAGGCGAGCTTTTCCTCAAGATCAGCCCGCAGGCTTTCAAACATGCCCGCAAGATTTACATGCGGCTGAGCATGAAAGGCACCCTGAAAGCCATAAGGCATACGCTGATCTGCAACCTTGTTGTTTTTGCGGATCTGGCCAATCTGGGCGCCGGTGAAGTTGTCTTTCAGCTTCAATGTCAGCGTGACAGAAATATCCGTCCATTCAGCGACAATGAAATCGCGCCGCGAACGTTCGACGATGATCTCACCCGACAGCGAATAACCCGCAGGCGCAGGCCGGCTATCAGTCATCTGGGCCATATAGTCATATTGCGAGCGATTATTGCGCTCTCCACCCGAAACTGCGCGCAAATGGCGCTGATCTGAAACTCGGAAAGCACCGCTGTCATTGAGGATGGCGACGCCGCGCGTCACGCCTTCCTGCACATCGCGCTGCACATGACCCTGAATGCCGGGCGCAACTTTCAAGCGCACTTCCCGCATGTCGAGATCAACGCGCTTGCCGTCGCAGCTCTCACCCTCATCACGGCCAATCGCCTCAATATGCACGACGTAATTGGAGCCTTCCTGCGCTTCAAATACCACGCGATAGGCCTGAAAACGGCCCTCGACCAGCTGGATGCTTTCATCGCGAACGACGACGCCACGATCCGTAATATTGACGCCCTTAACCTTGGTGCCGAGCTGTCCGGCTGCGTCATACAGGGCGTTGGCAAGTGCCGCCTGCCGCGCCGCGCCAATATCCTTGCCACGCATGGGGGCACGGCCCTCACCCTTCACATAGCGCGGAGCCGCTTGCGCTGTGGCAAGGCCAAGAACCAGAAGGCTGGCACTGAGGGTCAGGAACAGGCGACGCATGGGCGCTCCTTAATGGAAGGTTTTGCGTGCCATGGCGCGCATGGCTTCCACATCGGCAGGATCAACTTCAACGATGGCTTCATAGACGTCATTCTTGACGGGCTTGATGCTCACCACCCGCGCGCCACGCACGAGGCCCTCAACACTGTTGCGATTGGTGTCGCTATAGACACCGCCGCGAACGACGGAGGTGGAGGCCCAGACATCAGAGCCATAGATCTTTTCCGCAAGCTCACGCATCGCAGCATTTTTCGCAGCGCGCATGGCCATAATTTGCTTCTGCGCAGCCGAGGAGCCGGGTTGGGCTTTCAAGGGCGCATGGCCAATGCCGCGCAGCGGTTGATGTCGCTGGTCGTTAACCATCATGTCGGTGCTCGCGCATCCGAGAAGGGACAGGCACAAGCCCGCAAGGAACAGAGGTTTCACGCGAAGGAACCTTCTACAAACTGTCTCGCGCATCTCAACAGCAAGCAACATGCCAGAGCGAAAAAGCACTGGCACAGCCTTTGCTGTTCCCCTCTGCAAAGGGGTTTTGACCACTTTTTGTGTCGGAAACCTGCCCGAGCGACGCCAGAGCGGCGGAAACTCGACAGTGGAGATGGGTGTGACAGACGTAGTTTTGACACCGGGAAAAAAGGACGGCTTGAAGCTGACAAAGTCGCTGGTCATGCCAGTGACTTTGATCACCCTCATTCTGTTGATGGTGATCCCCGTCCCCCCACTCCTGCTCGACATCTTCTTCACGCTGAACATCGTCCTTGGCCTCGTCATTCTGATGGCGAGCCTGAACACTTACCGCCCTCTCGATTTCTCCGCCTTCCCGACCGTGCTTCTGTTTGCAACGATCATGCGCCTGTCGCTGAACGTTGCGTCCGCCCGTGTTGTGCTGGCACATGGTCATGAAGGCACGGACGCCGCCGGTCAGGTCATCAAGGCCTTTGGCGAATTCATCACGGCCGGCAATTTTGCCATCGGCCTTCTGGTCTTCTTCATTCTGGTCGTCATTAACCTTGTGGTGATCGTTAAGGGTACAGGCCGCGTCTCTGAAGTGAGCGCACGCTTCACCCTCGATGCCATGCCCGGCAAGCAGATGGCCATTGATGCGGAAATGAATGCCGGCATCCTGACCCCCGAAGAAGGGCGACGCCGCCGCCAGGAAGTGACGCGCGAGGCCGACTTTTACGGCGCGATGGATGGTGCGACGAAGTTCGTCAAGGGCGACGCCATCGCGGGCCTGCTGATCCTTGCCATCAACATCATTGGTGGCCTGCTGATCGGCACAATCTATCATGACCTGTCGCTGGCCAAGGCAGCAAAGCTCTATACGACGCTTGCCATTGGTGACGGTCTCGTCGCCCAGTTGCCGTCGCTTCTGCTGTCCCTTGCAACCGCCGTCATCGTTACACGCGATTCATCAGAACATGACCTGACCGACCGCATGGTGAAACAGGTCGGAACCGACAAGGCTTGGTGGCCGGTTGCTGGCATTCTCTTTCTTTTCGCTGCCGTGCCGGGGATGCCCACCCTCCTCTTCGCATCGGCTGGTGCAATGACTGCCGCAATTGCCTGGAGAGCAAGCGTTGCCCGCAAGAAAGCCGAAGAAGCGCCAAAGGCAGAAGCTGGGCAGCTACTCGAAGGCGATGAGGTTGAAAAGGAAAAAGAAGGCCAACTCTCCATTGAAGATGTGTCGCATCGCACACAGCTCCTGCTCGAAGTCGGCTATGGGCTGATCCCGCTCATCGAAGAAGAAGATAGCAAAAGCTCACTGGTGGCCCGCATCACCGGCATCCGCAAACAGACGTCGCGCGATTTTGGTTTCATCATTCCTGCAGTGCGCATTCGCGACAACCTTTCGATTGATCCGAATGGCTATCGCATCACGATTGGCGGCGTCATTGTTGCTGATGACAAGGTGGGGCCCAACAAGCTCCTCGCCATTCAAGGCGACAAGAGCAACGTCGCCTTGCGCGGCGAAGTGGTCAAGGATCCGACCTTCGGCCTTGATGCCGTGTGGATTGATGCATCTGAACGCGCCCGTGCGCAGGGTGCCGGTTACACCGTGGTTGATCCCAGCACGGTCATCGCGACCCATTTCAACCAGCTTTTGCGCCAGCATGCGTCTGAACTGCTCACCCAGGATGAGGTGCAGGCCCTTCTCGACCATGTCGCCAAGACATCCCCCAATCTCGTGAATGGTGTAGTGCCGAAGGTCATCCCGCTCGCCATCCTCACGCGTGTTCTCAAGACCTTGCTGATCGACCAGATCTCGATCACCGACATGCATCGCATTCTCGAATGTCTTGCCAGCGAGAAGAGCAAGGAACCCGAAGAGCTGGTGGATGCGGTTCGCATCGCCCTTGCTCCGATCATCGTGCAGCGCGTCAGTGGACCCAAGGATGCGCTCCACGTCATCACGCTCGATCCCAGCCTCGAACAGCTCATCATCCAGAATGCGCGCGCGGCCGGTCGTGACAGCTCCATCATCGAACCAAGCCTTGGTCGCAAGCTTGTCGAGTCCTTCCAGGATCAGGCCCGCCTGCTGGCTGAACAGGACAAGGCTCTTGTCGTGGTCACAAACCCGGCGCTTCGCCGCGACCTGTCTGCCCTCGTTCGTCAGGCCTCGCCTGATGGTCTCGTGCTGAGCTTCCGCGAAGTGCCGGAAAGCAAGCGCATCAACGTTGTCGCCGTTATCGGCAGCTCGGAATAGGAAACGCCTAGATGATGAACCGAATGAAAGTATTCGGCGCTGACAGCGTTGAGGCCATGGCCAAGATCACAAGAGAGCTTGGTGGTGATGCGCGCATCTATTCGACGCGCCGCGTCAATGGTGGCATCGAGATCATCGCGGGAAAAGGCGATGATGATGAAGAGCTGCGCCCGCAACTACGTCCCGCAACAGGCGGCGACCGCGCGCAGCGCAAGCAGAAGGTGGAAGATGATTTTGCCACCCTGCTTGCCTCCGCTCGCAAAGCCGCCCGTGCCGGCGAACGCTTCGCGCCCATGAAGGCAAGCGAAGCTGAAAGTCCTGCACCCTCCGCTTCGGAAGATACGCGATTGAGCGCTCTTGAAGAGAGCGTGGCCGAAATCAAGTCCATGCTCGGCTGCAGCATGATGACAAGCGCACTGACCTCTGCAGGAGCCTCGCCCGAACTCATCGCGATCTATCTCGCTCAGGCCGGTGCGCATGAGAAACTCGGCGGTGAGAAGAAGTTCGGTAACTTCCTCGCACGGCGCATGACCTATCCCGATGCAGATAAAATTCTGACTGAGCCCCGCGTCTTTGTAGCGCTTGGCCCGTCAGGCTCCGGCAAAACCACCCTTCTTGCCCAGATGGTCGCAAGACTTCGGGTGGAAAACCCCAATGGGCGCGTGAGTTTTGTCAATGCCAACACCAACCGTCTGATGGCATCTGAAGGATTGCGCTCTTTCGGCAGCATCCTGAATGCTCCGACCATTGATGTCGAAACACCTGAGGAACTGGTTGAGTTTACAGCCATCATTGATCCACAGATCTCGATCTTCATCGACATGCCAAGCGATGTTCACGAGGCCAAGGCGATGTTGGCAGCCCTTGAATCGCGTGCAGAACATATTGCACCGATCATGCGTCTTGGTGTCATCCCCTCCAATCTGTCGCTTGAAGCGGCAACATCCATGATGGACCGTTATGGCAAGGTCGATGCGGTGGCGCTCACCAAGCTCGGTGAATGTAACCCTTCGCTAAATCTTCTGGGCAATCTTAGCCTGCGCAAGATGCCGGTCGCTTATCTCTCCACCAGCGCACATCTGACGCGCGGGCTTGTTGAGCCCGTCGTTGATGATCTCGACAACCTGATCCGGGGCAATCTCTTCGCCACCGCCGCACAGACAGAGGCTCTTTGATATGACACAGATCTCAGGCCAGGCTATCGCCATCACCAGCGGCAAAGGCGGCGTCGGTAAGACCAACATCTCCGTCAACCTCGCACTTGCCTTGAGCAAGCAGGGCAAGCGCGTCGTATTGTTTGACGGCGATCTCGCCTTGTCGAATGCCTATATCATGATGGGCCTCAGCCCCAAGCAGACGCTGGCCGATGCTCTGGAGGCTGACCTCCCCCTCAAGAGCATCATCACCGAAGGCCCGCAAGGATTGAGCCTGATCTCCGGCGGCAGCGGTCTTGCTGAACTGATGAATGTCTCTGGCAAGACACGCCACCGTATTATCAGCTCACTACGGGAACTGCAGGCTGACTATGATTATCTGATCGTTGATACGGCAGCGGGCATTGAGGACAATGTTCTCGACTTCGTTCACGCTTGCAACCGTGTGATGGTAGTTGTGGTTGGTGAACCTGCCGCCTTCATCGACGCTTATGCCTGCGTGAAAGTGCTCGCGCAAAGCGGCCGGGTCACACATTTCGATGTTGTGGTCAACCGTGCGCGCGATGAAGCGCATGGACGCGATGTCTTCAAGCGCTTCAAAGGCATTGTTGACCGCTTCCTGACGGCCAATCTCTATCATGTGGCGACCGTGCCTGAAGATGAGAAGCTGCTGGCCGGCATCAACAATTGTCAGCCTCCTGTCCTCTCCGCGCCGCGCTCGAAAGCAGCCAAGGCGATCGAAGGTCTGGCCTCGCTCATCACCGGCCCGAATGCCACCCCCGTGAATGAAGATGCCGGCGCCTTCTTTGCGAAGGAGACACACCCCGTACAGGGAGCCTTGCAATGACACTGGCTCGCGCCTACGTCGCGCCTCCTAAAAACACTGATGAAGTCGAGAAGCGTGTGCGCTCGCATATGCAGCTCGTCCGAAAGATCGCATGGCAGGTTCATGGCCGCGTGCGCGACATTTTCGAGATTGATGATCTTGTCCAGATTGGCATGGTCTCTCTCGTGGAGGCCGCCAAACGGTTTGAAGATGTGGGTCAAGCAAGCTTCACCAGCTATGCTGCGGTGCGCATTCGTGGCGCATTGACTGATCACCTGCGCAAGAATCTCACCCTCACCCGCCTTGGCGTGCAACGCCGAAGCCAGATCGAAGTCGCCGAGCAGGCCGTCAAGGCGGCAGGCGGGGATCCGAGCAATCTTGAACTGGTGGCGACGGAGCTTGGCATCACAGTGGCCGAACTTCAAAGCTGGCGGGACAAGGCCTCATCTGCCCCCAACAAGTCGCTGGATGAGATCTATGATGACCACTCCATCTGGTTTGCGGATGATGGCCATACGCCAGAAAGCGCCATGGTGGCGGATGAGCTGCGCAGCAAACTCGCGGTCCATCTAAAGCGGCTGAAGGAGCGTGAAGCTCTCGTTCTACAACTCTATTATGTTGAAGAACTCAACCTCGAAGAAATCAGCGAGGTGCTGGAAGTTACCGTCGGCCGCGTCTCGCAACTAAAGAAATCGGCTCTGGCCCAACTGCGTGAATGGATGCAGTCGGAGGTTGAATAAAGCGATATAAAACAGTGGCTTAATAGATCCCACGGGGATGGCATGAGGATTGCTGCCCCCAGACAAAAGCCGCTTTGACAGGAAAGCCTCAAGCCCATGATGAAGACATCGCTGACCGGGATCACTGCCGCCTCGCGCGACCTTTCGGTGATTTCCAACAACCTCGCCAATGCACTGACCACGGGCTTCAAGCGCTCCACGGCGCAATTCACCGACATCATGGGCGCAAGCAATAGTGCGCGACCTGGCGCAGATATCGGTCTGGGTGCCCTCACGCAGGATATCCGCCGCAGCCAAAGCCAGGGCACAATCGACACGACTGACCGCTCGCTGGATCTGGCCATCAGTGGCGATGGCTATTTCGGTTTTCGCGAGCCCAATGTTGATGAGGCGATGTATGTCTATTCGCGCTCAGGCAAGCTGACCGTATCGGCTGATGGCACCCTCACCGATCAGGCCGGTCGCGCGCTTATGGGGCTGGGCGTTTCAAGCAACGGCACCGTCACGGGGACCTCTCCGACGACGATCAACCTCAAGACAGCCGCGGGCGGCAATCTCAACAACATCGCTTCGCTTTCGATCAATCCGCAAGGCGTCATCACCATGACGCGTACAGATGGTACACAGCGAGCTGTCGCCGCTGTCGCGCTGGCGCATTTCACCAATCCTGAAGCGCTGAAGAGCCAGACTGGCGCCGTGATGACGGAGACGGATCGCTCCGGCCCTGCTGATTTCAAACGCGCTGGCCTTGGTGGCATGGGCAATATCCAGCAAGGGGCTCTGGAAGGGTCGAATGTGGACCTGACTGGAGAGATGCTGCGTATGATCAATGCCCAGCAGGCCTACAACGGTAATGCCCGTGCCCTGCAGACCGGTTCTGAGATGATGCGCTCAGCTATCGAGAATTTGACCAGGTAAAGACGTGAGTGAGCCTGCCGCCCTAGCGCAAATCTGGGGACCAAGCCCGTTAACCGCTTGGAAACTCAGCAGAAGGCACTTTAGCATTCCGTCATCGGGGATGCGCGATTCGTCGCGTCCCGATGGCCAGGATGCTGACTTATGGCTCTCGATCTGCCACCGCTCCTGCAGCCACCGCTTTCCGGCATTGTACCGCCGGCTGATTGGCGCAAGAGCGTTGCATACCCTGCCACTGACCGCCCCGTCGAACCTTCCGACGCGGAACAGCACGACTTTGAGTCAGAGAACTCAAACGACTATCGCGCCTTTGATATCGAAGATCCGGCAGAGGCTGCGCAGATTGATGCCAGTGCCGCCTTTCCTGCGCGATCAGCTCCGAACATTGAAGCGCGCAGCTGGGACCTTCCGCGCCCGATTTACAATCCCCGCGGCGCCCCATCGGATGCAACCCCGGCACTCTCAAGACTTGAAGCGCGTATCGCCTTTGAGCCTCTTTACATGCATCAATATGCCAGCACCCGCTACGCGCTGGTCTCCTATCTTCCCTGGACGCTCGCAGATCGCCGCACAAGGTTCGACATTCTGGCCTAAGGTGTGGCCATGACTGAGGAACAATTTCTCGAAGAGCTGTACAAGCTCGTCGAAAAACATCGCGGCTTTCGCGTGGATCGCCGTGAACGAGATGGAGACATCATCCTCAGGCGCACCAATGAAGGACAAACCAGCGCGCGTGCGCAAAACATCGCAATGGCCTTCAAGATGATCATGGCCGCTGATTTGTCGAAGAAGCCGCGTGGCGGAGGATGGATCTGATGGTCAAGCGCATCCTCTCGGCGGTGATCGCGGCGCTTACAAGCCCCTTCTCCCTCGCCTTTTATGCCATGCTTCTTGTCGCCATCGGACTTGGCGTTGGCTGGTTTGTAGCCCTGCGCATGGATCAGGCCGAACAGCGTCGCAAAGCTGCTGAACGCGCTGCCTTGGAAGCTGCCTTGCGAGGGCCTGAGCCGCCGCAGCGCGTCCCGGATCCGCCGCCAGGCGATAATCCTTTTGAGCCGCGCTATATCAGCCTTGGTGACGAGATCCTGTCCAATCTCCCCGGCCGTCGCCGCGCCTTGATGACCGAGATCGACCTCATGACGCAGCGCGGCCCGCAAGCCGAAGACAAGCTGCGGATGCATCGTCTGCGCCTGCGCGCTTTAGCGATTGCAGTTCTGTCCGAACTCACCGTCGAAGACGCCACCCGCCCCGATGCGCCCCAACTGATCGCGGAACGTCTGAAGCGTGCGCTCAATGACGAATTACGCCCGGAAAGCTTCGGCGTAAACCTTGTGGACCAGGTCTTGGTGAAGCGCCTCTTCGTCCAGTAAGTTATTGATTTAGCTTTCTTATTCGTTTGGCATAGGGATTGCTAGGTACAGGATGTTCCAGTGAGGATCATCCGCAAAGATGAACACGATCGACAAATTTCTGGCGCCCCATGCCAATGCAGTCTCCCTGCGCCAGCAGCGCATGGAAGTGCTTGCGTCCAATATCGCCAATGCCGCCACGCCAAACTACAAGGCGCGCGATATTGATTTCGCGACCGCCTATAATCAGGCGATGAAAGGCTCAGGCACGCTGGAAACGACCAGCCGCCTGCATATGCAAAGCACGGCCCCCGATGGCGGCCCGGAAATGCGCTTCCGCACGCCGCTGAATCCATCGCTTGATGGCAATACGGTCGAGCTGCATGTCGAGCAATTGCAGTTTGCCGAAAACGCCACCCGCTATGAAGCCTCGCTGCAATTCCTGAGCGACCGTATTCGCGGTCTGCGTACTGCCTTGCGCGGTGAATAATCATGAAGAACCTCACGATCTTTGACATTGCAGGTCGCGCCATGTCGGCACAGCAGACGCGCCTGAATGCAATCGCCAGTAACCTTGCCAATGCAGGCAATGTCGCGGGCAAAGCCGAAGATGCCTATCGCGCAATTCGACCCGTCTTCGAGGCCGAATATTCAGCCGCAACCGAGCAGAACGGCATCGCATCAGTCAATGCGGTGGGCGTACAGCGCTCGGAAGCGACGCCAGAGAAGCGCTACGCGCCCTCACATCCCTTGGCGGATCAAGATGGCTACATCTTCGGCTCCAATGTCGATGCCCATGAAGAGATGGTCGACATGATGGAAGCCTCTCGCCAGTACCAAAACAACATTGAGGTCTTGGCAACTGCCAAAAGCCTCATGCTCAAGACACTCAGCGTCGGCAAGTAAAAAGGACGACCAGGACCATGGCAGACATCAACGCAACATCCCAGCAGACCCTGGACTCGATCCTTGCCAAGATCGGCGCGAAGAAAGTCGATGCGAATGCAACCAAGACGCATAAGACGCAACTCGGTCAGGAAGACTTCCTGAAACTGATGACAGCGCAGCTGTCCAATCAGGACCCATTTGCACCTCAGTCCAATGACCAGA
>CAZLBA010000009.1:0-50296 GCA_964557555.1 uncultured Beijerinckia sp. | reverse complement strand
ATGACAAATAAAGCGCCCCAGAGACCGAAACGCCCGACCATTACGGATCAGGAGGCGCTGCAATTCCACTCACGCGGTCGGCCCGGCAAGCTCGAAATCATACCTACCAAACCCATGGCAACCCAGCGTGATTTATCGCTGGCCTATTCGCCGGGCGTGGCGGTGCCGGTGATTGCCATCGCCGAGAACCCGTCAACCGCCTATGACTATACGGCCAAGGGCAATCTCGTTGCCGTGATTACCAATGGGACCGCCATTCTGGGACTGGGCAATCTGGGCGCACTCGCCTCCAAACCGGTGATGGAGGGCAAGTCCGTCCTGTTCAAGCGCTTTGCTGACATTGACTCCATTGATCTGGAAGTGGGCACCGAGGACCCGGACGAATTCGTCAATGCCGTGCGTTATCTCGGTCCAAGCTTTGGCGGCATCAACCTTGAAGACATCCGCGCGCCGGAATGTTTCATCATTGAAGAGCGCCTGCGCGAATTGATGGACATTCCCGTCTTTCATGATGACCAGCATGGCACTGCAATTATCGCAGCCGCAGGTATTCTGAACGCGATTGAACTCACTGGCCGCGACATCAAAAAGACCAAGCTCGTCTGCAATGGTGCGGGGGCTGCCGGCATTGCCTGTCTCGATCTCATCAAGGCCATGGGCTTTGCACCGGAGAATGTCATTCTCTGCGACACCAAGGGCGTGATCTATAAGGGCCGCACCGAGGGCATGAATCAGTGGAAATCCGCGCATGCCTGTGTGACGAAAGCACGCTCGCTGGCAGAAGCGATGGAAGGGGCAGACGTGTTCTTTGGCTTGTCCGTCAAAGGCGCCTTGACGCCTGAGATGGTCAAAAGCATGGCGCCCAATCCGATCATTTTCGCTATGGCCAATCCCGACCCGGAAATCACACCGGAAGAAGCCCATGAGGTGCGCGAGGATTGCATCGTCGCCACCGGTCGCTCGGACTATCCCAATCAGGTGAACAATGTTCTGGGCTTTCCTTATATCTTCCGCGGCGCGCTTGATGTGCGTGCCTCCACCATCAATATGGAAATGAAAATCGCTGCGGCGCAGGCACTTGCCATGCTCGCGCGCGAAGATGTGCCAGATGAGGTGGCCTCTGCCTATCAAGGCCCGCGCCCGCGCTTTGGCCGCGATTACATCATCCCCGCGCCTTTTGACCCGCGGCTGATCAGCGTCATCCCCGCTGCTGTTGCAAAGGCTGCCATGGAAAGCGGCGTGGCCCGCAAGCCAATCGTTGATATGGATGAATATCAAGCACATCTGTCGGCTCGGCGCGACCCTGTTGCAGGTGCACTGCAACGCATATTCGAGCGTGTGCGCCGCTATCCCAAGCGCGTTGTCTTTGCAGAAGGCGAAGAAGAACAGGTGATGCGCGCTGCAGTGTCATTCGTGACGCAGGGCCTTGGCACCGCCATTCTCGTCGGGCGCGAAGATCGCATCACCGAGACGGCAACTTTTGCAGGTGTCGATCTCTCCGACAAGAATATCGAGATCCAGAATGCCCGCCTCTCACACCGCAACACGGTCTATGCACAGTTCCTTTATGAGCGTCTGCAACGGCAGGGCTATCTGTTCCGCGATTGTCAGCGTCTGGTGAATAATGACCGCAACTCGTTCGCCGCCTCCATGGTTGCGATGGGGGATGCGGATGCGTTGGTCACCGGCGTCACGCGCAATTTTTCCATTGCGCTTGACGAAGTGCGCCGTGTGATTGATCCGCGCCTTGGCCATCGCCTGATCGGCTGCTCTCTGGTTCTGGCACGAGGCCGCCCGGTCCTCGTGGCTGACACGGCCATCACCGAAATGCCAACAGCTGAAGAACTCGCCCAGATCGCCATCGAAGCGGCTGGCGTTGCGCGCCGGCTTGGCTATGAGCCGCGTGTTGCCATGCTGGCCTTCGCCACTTTCGGCCACCCGACTGGCGAGCGCGCCGCGCGGGTTCAGGAAGCTGTGCGCATTCTCGACGGGATGCGGGTTGATTTCGAATATGATGGCGAGATGGCTGCCGATGTTGCCCTCAATAAGGAGCTGATGGCGGCCTATCCCTTCTGCCGGCTCTCCGATACGGCCAATGTGCTGGTGATGCCGGCCTTCCACTCCGCCTCCATCAGCACCAAAATGCTGCAGGAGCTGGGCGGGGCTACGGTGCTCGGTCCGATGATCGTGGGTCTCGACAAGCCGGTCCAGATCGTGCCGCTCGGCGCCAAGGATACGGATATCGTCAATATGGCGGCGCTTGCGGCGTTCAACGTGGGCGGCTAAGCCGTTACGGATCAAAGCCGGCTTTGCTGCGTTTCGGTTGTGAAGCGCAGCAATGGCCTGCCGCCACGAGGACTTAGCACATGCATATCGCAATGATTGGCTCAGGCTATGTGGGCCTTGTGTCAGGTGCCTGCCTTGCCGATTTCGGCCATGTGGTCACTTGCGTTGACAAGGACGAGGCCAAGATTGCGGGGCTGAAGCGTGGTGAAGTGCCCATTTTCGAACCCGGCCTTGGTGAGCTGATCGCCACCAATGTGCGCCAGCAACGCCTGTCCTTCACCACCGATCTGGCCAAAGCGGTCAAGGCGGCTGATGCCGTCTTTATTGCGGTTGGCACACCATCACGTCGTGGCGATGGACATGCCGATCTGACTTATGTTTACGAAGCAGCCAAAGAAATCGCACGGGCTTTGGACGGCTTCACCGTCATCGTCACCAAATCAACCGTGCCGGTTGGGACGGGCGATGAGGTCGAACGGCTCATCCGCGAAACCGCGCCCAATTCTGACTTTGCTGTTGTTTCCAACCCGGAATTCCTGCGCGAAGGTGCGGCGATCAATGACTTCAAGCGGCCTGATCGCATCGTCATTGGCACGGAGGATCCGCGTGCGCGCGATGTTATGAGCGAAGTCTATCGTCCGCTTTATCTCAATCAGCCGCCGATCCTTTTCACTTCGCGCCGTACGTCTGAACTCACCAAATATGCGGCCAATGCCTTTTTGGCGACCAAGATCACCTTCATCAATGAGATGGCGGATCTTTGCGAGAAAACGGGTGCCAATGTGCAGGATGTCGCGCGTGGCATCGGCCTTGATAACCG
Source organism: uncultured Beijerinckia sp. (assembly GCA_964557555.1). GTDB lineage: Bacteria > Pseudomonadota > Alphaproteobacteria > Rhizobiales > Beijerinckiaceae > Terripilifer. Next base: position 47,190 of record CAZLBA010000009.1, on the reverse strand, counting down.
CATCGGCTCGAAATTCTTACATGCCGGTCCGGGTTATGGTGGCTCCTGCTTCCCCAAAGATACGCTCGCTCTCATCAAGACAGCGCAAGACCATGACGCACGCACGCGCATCGTCGAAACGGTTGCCGAAGTGAACGCCCAGCGCAAGCGCGCCATGGGCGACAAGGTGATTGCGGCTTGCGGCGGTTCAGTGGAAGGCAAGACAATTGCCCTGCTTGGTCTGGCTTTCAAGCCTAATACGGATGATATGCGCGATGCGCCCTCCATCGACATTGTGTCGGTGCTTGAATCAAAGGGTGCGAAGGTTCGTGCATTCGATCCCGAAAGCATGGATCAGGCACGGCCCTTGATGCCACAGGTTGCCTTCTGCCATGAGCCTTATGAATGCGTGCAAGGCGCCCATGCGCTTGTCATCGTCACTGAATGGGACGCTTTCCGCGCGCTCGATATGAAGCGCATCAAGGGCGCATTGGCTGCGCCCGTGATTGTCGATCTGCGTAATATTTACCGACCTGAAGAGATGCGCCGCCTCGGCTTCACTTATGTCAGTGTGGGACGGGTCTGAAACTCAGACCGTCACCTATCAGACCGTCACTTGCGCGCCGAGTTCCACCACGCGATCCGAGGGAATGGAGAAGAAGTCCGTCGCATTTGCGGCCTGTCGTGAGAGCGAGACAAAGAGCTTGTCTTGCCAGAGCGGCATTCCGGAATTGGGCGCGGTCTTCAATGTACGACGGCCGAGGAAGAAGGAGGTCGTCATGATGTCGAATTTCAAACCTTCCTTCCGCAAGGTTGCAAGTGCCGCGGGCACGCGCGGACTTTCCATGAACCCGAAATGCAGGGTCACTTTCGTAAAATCGTCCGAAATGCGTTCGACCTCATAACGGTTTTTCGGCGCAACGCGTGGCACCTGTTCTGTCTTGACCGAGATGACGAAGATGCGTTCATGCAGGACTTTATTGTGTTTGAGATTGTGCATGAGCGCGGTTGGCGCCACATCGGGATCTGACGTCAGAAACACAGCTGTCCCAGAGACCCGCGTTGGCTTGGATTTTTCAAGCATTCGCACAAGATCACGCACCGGGATCGAATCACGCCTTGTCTTTTCCTCCAGAAGGCGCGTGCCGCGGGTCCATGTCCACATGATGATAACCACCGCAGCACCCACCAGCACAGGCGCATAGCCACCATCAAAGAACTTGACGAGATTGGCGGAGAAGAAGGCCAGCTCAATGCACAAAAAGCCCGCCATCATGAGGCCAGCGCCCCACAAGGGCCAACGCCACAATTTCCAGACGACGAAGAAGGCAAGGCAGGAGTCAACCACGAGCGATGCCGTCACAGCGATGCCATAGGCAGAGGCCAAGGCGCTTGATGATTTGAACATCAAGACAAGCAGAATAACGCCCACCAGCAAGATGCGATTGACGCGCGGAATGAAGATCTGACCTTCCTGCGTGGACGATGTGTGCTGAATTTCAAGGCGCGGCAGAAGGCCAAGCTGAATGGCCTGACGTGCAAGCGAGAAAGCCCCTGTGATGGTGGCTTGCGATGCAATGACAGTCGCAAGCGTCGCCAGAATGACGAGCGGCAATCGCGCCCAGTCAGGCGCCATCAGGAAGAAGGGATTTGCCAGCGTCTCACGATCCGCCAAAATCAGAGCGCCCTGACCGAGATAGTTGAGAACGAGCGAAGGCAGGATCAGGGCAAACCATGCGATCTGGATCGGGCGGCGACCGAAATGGCCCATATCCGCATAAAGCGCTTCTGCACCCGTGACCGCGAGAAACACACTGCCCAGCACAAGGAAGCCGATCATGCCATGCGTGGCAAGGAAGGTCAGGCCATGCAACGGATTGAAGGCGAGAAAGATACGCGGCTCATCGCCAATATGGCTGATGCCAAGGATCGCCAATGACAGGAACCACAGCAGCATGATGGGGCCAAAAAAGGCTGCCACTTTTCCCGTCCCGCGACTCTGCACCATGAAGAGCGTGATGAGAATGACAAGCGTGATCGGGATGACGTAGGGTTCGAAAAAAGGCGTGACGATTTTCAGACCCTCAACAGCCGAGAGGACCGAAATCGCAGGCGTGATGATCGCATCGCCTGTGAAGAGCGAAGCACCCAATATGCCGAGGAAGAACATGGGCGCTGCGGCTTTGGGAAAAGCATTGCGCGCGAGTGCCATCAAGGCGAGCGTGCCGCCCTCACCCTTGTTATCGGCGCGCATCAGGAAGAGCACATATTTTGTCGTGACGATCAGGAACAGCGCCCATAGCAAAAGCGACACGATGCCGATGACTTCTTTCTCGGCAATCGCCCCGCCATGGCTGGTATGCACAAGCGACTCACGCAAGGCGTAAAGCGGGCTCGTGCCGATATCGCCATAAACGACACCGATCGAACCAAGCGTCAGTGCGTAGAGACTTCCGTGGGCTTGCCCCTCGTGGTCCTTGTCGTGCCCGGCTGCCGAAGCTGCAGGATCGTTCAGGCTCTCATGCGCCATAGTCAGGTTCCGGAACTGCGCCGCCCACTCGCGAGCAGCGCCATATACTCCTTCTGCGGGGGCGGGAGAAGAGCCGGAAGGCCACACCCGACCTAAGTCAGGGGTCAGGCCGGGAGTTGCCGACAGGCTTCGTTCCTGCCATCCGTCAGCCTATGGACCAGCCCCTGTTCCTCCCCATCGACGAAGTGACCGAGCCGCTTCGTGCTGCGCTTGCCCAAGTGCCGCGCGCCGTCCTCGTGGCGCCGCCGGGGGCTGGCAAGACCACCCGCGTGCCGCTGGTCCTGCTCGACGAGCCCTGGACCGCCGGGGGGAAGATCATCGTGCTGGAGCCCAGACGATTGGCCGCGCGCGCGGCCGCCGAGCGGATGGCAAGCCTGCGCGGCGAGGCTTTGGGCGAGACTGTGGGCCTGCGGGTGCGCCTGCAATCGAAAATCTCGGCCAAAACCCGCATCGAAGTGGTCACCGAGGGCGTTTTTGCCCGCATGATACTCGACGACCCATCGCTCGAAGGGGTGGCCGCCGTCCTGTTCGACGAATTCCATGAGCGCTCGCTCGATGCCGATCTGGGGCTGGCGCTGGCGCTCGATGCTCAGGCCGGGTTGCGGGAGGATTTACGGATCCTCGTCATGTCCGCCACTCTGGACGGAGCCCGCGTGGCCCGCCTGATGGGCGAGTGCCCGGTCATCGAATCACAGGGTCGGGCCTTTCCTGTCGAAACCCGCTACCAGCCGCGTGACACGCGCGCACGGCTGGAGGATGAGGTGACAAAAACTGTCATCCGCGCTCTGGCGGAGGAAACTGGCTCCGTTCTGGTTTTCCTGCCCGGTCAGGGTGAAATTCTGCGGACGGCGGAGCAGCTCAGGGAACGCATTCGTGACCCGCTGGTCGATATCTGCCCCCTTTTTGGCGCGATGGACCGCGCAGCACAGGACCTTGCCGTCTCACCGGCCCAATCACCGCGGCGCAAAGTGGTGCTGGCCACCTCCATTGCGGAGACCTCGCTGACGATTGAGGGCGTGCGGGTGGTGATTGATAGCGGGCTTGCCCGGGTGCAGCGCTATGAGCCTGACCTTGGCCTGTCGCGACTGGAAACTGTGCGTGTTTCCCGCGCAGCGGCTGATCAACGTCGCGGCCGTGCGGGGCGTACCGAACCGGGTGTTTGCTACAGGCTATGGGACGAGGCTGCGACTGCAGCCCTTGAGCCTTTCGCACAGCCTGAAATTCTGTCGGCGGATCTCTCCGGTCTTGTGCTGGATCTTGCCGCTTGGGGGCTGCGCGATCCCTCTTCCTTGAGCTGGCTTGATGCACCGCCAACACCTGCTGTGAAAGAAGCGCGCGCCCTTCTGGAAACGCTCAATGCGCTTGATGCGCAAGGTGCAATCACGCAAGAGGGCAAAGCTATTCGCGCCTTGCCGCTGCCGCCGCGCCTGTCCCGCATGGTCATGGATGCCGCGCGCTTGGGCAAGGCAAAGCTTGCCGCAGATGTCGCACTGGTTCTGGTGGAGCGTGGATTGGGCGGCGATCAGCTCGACATCACTGAGCGCCTTGAGCGTTTGCATCGAGATCGTTCACGCCGTGCTGAAGATGGCCGACGTCTGGCGCAGGCTTGGGCGCAAGCTGCCAGACGCGCCAGTCACGATCCGATCCAACATGAGACGGATCTACATGACTGCGGCTGCTTGCTGGCATTGGCTTTCCCTGACCGTCTGGCAAAAGCGCGCGGCAAGCCGGGTGAGTTTCTGATGGCCAATGGTCGCGCTGCCTTTGTGGAGCCGCATGAACGGCTGGCGCGCGAGCCTTGGCTCGCCATTGCTGAAGTGACAGGACGCGCGGCAGCGGCCCGCATTTTGGCGGCTGCTCCGATCCGTGAAGCAGACATCGAACAGATTGCTGGCGAGCGGCTTGTTACGCAGGAAGTCACCAGCTTCGACCGTCAGGCAGCGGCCTTGCGTACAAGGCGCATTCGGCGGCTTGATGCGATCACGCTTGCAGAACAAACACTGCCAACAGCGCCAACAGCGGAAAATGCACAAGAACTGTCCCGCGGCATCGCAGCTCTTGGACTGACCCGCTTGCCCTGGACCAAGGCACTCAAGCAATGGCGTGACCGGGTGATGTTTCTGCGCGCAGCTGAAGGAGAGGAATGGCCTGATCTTTCAGATGATACCCTTACAAGAGACATCGAGGCCTGGCTCGCTCCCTTCATCGAAGGCCGCCTCTCTGTGGCAAGCATCGGCGAAGATGATTTGCAACATGCCCTTCATGCGCTTCTGCCCTGGGACATGCAGCGCCGCCTTGATGCCGAAGCACCAACGCATTTTGAAGCCCCCACCGGCAGCCGCGTGGCCGTTGACTATGAGGCCGAGGGTGGACCGGTGCTTGCCATCCGGGTGCAAGAATTGTTTGGCCTCTCATCGCATCCATCTCTCGCCAATGGCCGTGTGCCACTGGTCTTGCATCTGCTCTCACCCGCCCACCGCCCCATCCAGATCACCAAAGATTTGCCCGGCTTCTGGAAAGGCTCCTGGACTTCGGTGAAGGCCGAGATGAAAGGACGCTATCCGCGCCACCCCTGGCCGGATGATCCAGCCTCCGCCTTGCCCACCACACGTGCCAAGCCACGCGGAAGCTGAGGCTGGCAGAGGCAAAAAGACTGCGCTAGGTTTGACGCCAAGGGCTCAGACCCGAGGGAGGAATGAACATGATGCTCGCCCGCGCGCGCTTGGCTGCCATTGGACTTCTGGCATCACTGACATTGCACACAAGCGCGATGGCGCAGGGCGAGGTCTTCGACAAGCCGATCACGATCTATGTCGCAGGCACGGCTGGCGGCGGCATTGATCTGCTCGCGCGTGCTGTGGCGCGCCATTTCGGCAAGCATGTGCCGGGCAATCCAAATGTGGTGGTGCAAGTGATGCCGGGGGCAGGTGGCATTCGCGCAGCGAATTTCATCGCGGAGACGGCGCCACGCGATGGAACGGCGATTGGGACTTTCGCAGGTGGACCGGTGATCGAGCCGCTGATTGGTGCGCGCAATCCCGGCTATGACATGAGCAAATTCACCTGGATCGGCACAGTGAGCAAAGATGTCGGGATTTGCCTCTCCTATGGCACCACACCCTTCAAGACGATTGATGATTTGCGCAACAGGGAGATGATTGTTGCAGGCACGGGTGCAGGATCGGACTCAGACATCTATCCGATTATTCTCAATGAGCTGCTGAAGACGAAGATCAAGCTCATCACGGGCTATCTCGGCACCAAGGAAACCATCATGGCCATTGAAAACGGAGAGGCGCATGGGCGCTGCTCTGTTGTCTATTCGGCCATCAAGATGGCCAAGCCTGATTGGGTCCGTGACAAGAAGATCAACATCATCATGCAATTTGGTCTGCAGAAAGCACGCGATCTGCCAGATGTGCCTCTGGCGCTCGATTTCGTCACCGATCCTGATGATCGCCAGATGCTGGAACTGCTGATGGGAACAACCGCCATTGCCCGCCCCTTCATGGCGCCGCCCGGCATTCCGGAAGCGCGTGCACGCGCCTTGCGCCGTGCCTTTGATGAAACGATGAAAGATCCGGGCTTCCTCGCCGAAGCCAAGCAGATGATGCTGGATGTGGAACCCACCAGCGGCGAAGAAGCGCAAAAGATCGTCGAGAAAATGTATGCAACGCCGCGCCCCACAGTGGAGCGACTGAAAAAGCTTCTCGGTGGTGGCTGAGACGGTGCAACAGCTTCGCGGATGAGCTAGGGTCTCGTCCTGTCATGGCCGGAGAGAGCATGATCAGGATCGACCATCGCTGCGTGATTTCGCCGGATGATCTGCGCGAGAGCTTCATTCGCGCCTCCGGTCCGGGCGGGCAGAATGTCAACAAGGTCGCAACTGCCGTCGAGCTGCGCTTCAATGCGCGCGATGCAGCCGGGCTGCCTGAGGATGTGCGCGAGCGTCTGTTGAAACTCGCCGGACAGCGTGCCACCGCACAGGGCGAGATCGTGATCCTTGCGCAGCGTTTTCGCACGCAGGAGCGAAACCGGGCAGATGCGCTGGAGCGCCTGATCTCGCTTGTGCGCTCGGCCTGCCACCGCCCCGCAAGGCGGATTGCAACCCGCCCGACGCTCGCCTCCAAAAAACGGCGGCTCAATTCCAAGAAAGTTCATTCCCGCACCAAAAGCCTTCGCGGCCGACCGGCCGAAGACTGAGCGTTTTTGCGCCAGTGTTGCACGTTCTCAACAGCGCGCGATCAAGCGGTTTTGTAAGGTGCACAGCGAAGCTTCTTTCGCGCTTGAGTTGAGACATGTACAGCGCCAGACCGCAACGCAGCGAGAGCCCTGCCACCATGGCGGGGCAAGTGCTGCTGCGGCTTGGTATTGCCCTCTTCACCATCGCCGTTCCCATTGGGACGGTCTTTTCTCGGCGCCTGCTTTTCGTCCTCGTCCCTGTCTCGGCGGCGCTCATCATTGTCGGTGGCATTCTTCTTCCCAACGGGGGGGATGTGATCTTGCGCCATCTGCGCAAGGCCGTCGCGCGACCCATCATTCTGGTCGGCGCGCTTCTTCTGGTCTGGGCTGCGCTGTCCTTCATCTGGACGCCCTTTCCCGAACTGGCCTCCGAACGTTTCCTGAAATCGGTCGGCACCATCCTCGTTGCGACCATCGCCATCGCCTCGATGCCTGACCGCATGAAGGCCGCGAATGGAAACCTGCTGCCCATTGGCATTGGACTGGCCGGGCTTGCTGCCCTTGCGGCGGGCCTCATCAATCCCGCAGCTTTCAGCTCGGTTGACGGGGATAGCAGCCTCTTTCAGCGCGCCATCTCTGGCCTTCTGGTGATGGGCTGGCCCGCACTTGCCGTGCTTGCGACCCGCCAGCGCGCCAATATTGCGATTGCTCTGGGGGCTGTGCTGGTCTTTGCCACCGTCCTCGCCGCCATCCCGGTCACCCTGATCGCCCTGCTCCTCTCAGCGCTCGTTTTTGTCGCGGCGATGAAAAAGCCGCAGACAACAGGCAAGGCGCTGGGCCTGAGCGGCGGCTTGTTGATGCTGATCGCGCCCGCGCTTGCTTTGGCGCTGCAACCCCTGCTCACGGGCGTGGACTTCAACGGCATTGGACCAACTTTCAATCATTGGGCCGAAATCGTCCGGTCAGAAGGCCCGAAATTGCTGACGGGTCATGGCTTCGACACGGCCTTGCGTGCAATGGCAGCCGGTATTTTGCCGATGCAGGCACCGCGCGGCATCCTGTTTGAAGTCTGGTATGAACTTGGTGCGGTTGGCGCCATCGGCAGTGGCATCTTGATCTGGCTGACCAGCCTTGCTGCCGCGCGGATGGGGGCCTTGGCGCCTTATCTTTTGGCAAGCCTTTGCGCTGTTCTGGTTCTCTCCATTGCCGGAACCTCTATCGCACAGCTCTGGTGGACCACACAGCTGGCGAGTGGCGCACTGGCCGTGGCTCTGGTCATGCGCGTGCAGCCCGCACGCGGGCGGGTGCGCGCCGCTGCACTTCGCCAGCGCCCGACTTTGTGAGGCTTGACGCAAGGGCCGAAGTGACGTTTGGCTCTCCCCGCAAATCCTGTTCAGGAGACCATCATGACGGCGCAGGCGAAGGAGCCACGCTCCGCGCCCCCTACCGAGCTGCCCGCCGAGAAGACCCAGGCCAGCCGCTTTGGCAAGACCCGGACGGCGCAGGCAACCGCCCTGATGGAAGATTATGTGGAGCTGATCGCTGACCTTCTGGCGACCAATGGCGAAGCGCGCCCAACCGACGTCGCCCGCCGCCTTGGGGTCTCACATGCGACCGCCATCAAGGCCATTGCGCGTTTGAAGCGCGAGGGCCTTGCTACTGCCAAACCCTATCGCGGCGTGTTCTTGACTGATGCCGGTCATGCTTTGGCCAATCGTGTACGCGCGCGTCATCGCCTCGTTGTTGAAGTGCTGGTGGCGCTGGGCGTGCCACAGGAAGCAGCCGAATCAGATGCTGAAGGAATTGAACATCACGTTTCCGATGTGACGCTTGATGCTTTCGCCCGCTTTGTTCAAGCTCGCAACCGCACCTGACGCAGCGCGTCAGGAATGCTATGTTTGACACATCGACTTCCGGGGAGTGGTCAGGCCATGAAGAATGTTCTCGTTCCTGTCGAACTGCATTCCTCTATCGACTCATGTCTCGTGACGGCGCTTCTCTTCGCGCGGCGTTTTGGCAGCTATATGGAAGGGATGCCACTGGGTCCCGATCTGCCTGACCTCGTTGCTTTCGACATGCCGGTAAGCTGGACCGCCGCAGATCAAAACACATGGCGCGAATTGGCAGAAGAAGCGCAACGCCGATTCACGGATTTCATGGTCGGGGAGAAAGTGCCTGCCAATAGCGATGTGTCCCATGATTTGTCATGGGGCTGGGCGGGCGAAGCAGCCTTTGGCGATTCACAAGTCGCGTCCTATGCCCGCATCTTTGATGTCACTGTGCTGGGCCGTCCCGGCCCGGAGCGTGGCGATGCGCGCATGGCTACTGCAGAAGCAAGCTTGTTTGAAAGCGGCCGCCCTGTCTTGCTGGCACCGCCGCGCGCGCCCCAAGCCATGGGTGACTCCATCGTCATCGCCTGGAACCAGAGCATCGAAACGACACGCGCAACAGCCTTTGCAATGCCGCTCTTGACGCAAGCCAAGCGCGTTGTCGTATTGACCATCAGCGAACATAAAGTGGAAGGTCCCACCGGTGAACAGCTCGCCCACAATCTGCGCGCCAATGGCATTGCAGCAGAAGCTGTGGAACGAAGCGCCAAGGGACGCTCGCATGGTGATGCCATTCTGGATCACGCAAGCAATCTCGGCGCTGACCTTCTGATCAAGGGCGCCTATACACAGAGCCGCTTGCGTCAATTGATTTTCGGTGGCGCAACGAGCCTCATTCTCAGCAAGGCTGAAATTCCGGTCTTCATGTCGAACTGACGCTCGTTCAGATTCGACGCGACGGATTCGTCCAGGCCAGAATCGCAGCCGCAGCCGTCAAAAGAGGCAGAAGCAAAAAGGCAAGGCGGAAGGCAAAGGCGATTTGAGTCTCAACAACCAAGCGGCGCGCTTGTGGGAGCGCATCAAGCGCGCTGGTGCCAATATTCACGAGCTGACCAAATGTCTGTGCCGTTTCCGGATCCGTCACCGAAACCGTGACGAAGAGAATGAAGCCGAGCAAGGCTGTCCCAAAAGCGGCCCCCACTGTGCGGGCAAATTGCACCGAGGCCGCAGCAGCACCGAGCGCCTTGCGACCTGCAGCTGATTGAATGGTCACCTGCACAACTGTCATGACAGTGCCCATGCAAAGTGCCGATATGCTGAGCGTGATGACCATCTGAAATTGCGTCATCTGCGCATTCCACATGGCGAAAACAAAAAAGCCCAGCGTGCAGCCGATCAGACCCCAGGAGGGAAAGACCATGGTTTGACCGGTGCGTGTCACCAAACGACCCGTCAAAATGGCGCCGACCCCAATGCCGAGGCTGAGGGGCAGCAACATCAATCCGGTTTGAGAGGCTGACAGCCCATGCACCACGCGCAGATAAATCGGCAGGAAGGTGACAAGCGCCGTCAGCGCAGCGCCATGACACGCGGCCAGCAGATTGGCACGCCAGATGGTTGGCTGTGTCAGCAATTCCATAGGCAGCAAGGGCGAATGAGCACGACGTTCACGACGCAGCAACAGAATGAGCGAGATGAAAGCAATACAGGCAAGCACGATGGCAATCGTGGTGCTGTCTTGCTCAAAGCGTCGCAACTGTTCAAGCGCAATCAGGATTGGCGCGATGAAGGCGATAAAGAAGAACAGGCCGGGCGTATCGAAACTCCATGTCTCATGCCGCGTACCCGGCCGTGCTTGCAGCCGCAACACCATCAGAATGGCGAAAAGACCAAGCGGCACATTGATGAAAAAGATGGATGTCCAGCCAAAATGTTCAGTGAGCAAGCCACCCGCTACAGGCCCGAAAGCTGAGGATACTGTCGCAACGGTGGCGAGATAACCCTGATAATGGCCACGCTGTCGTGGTGGAACGACCTCACCGATGAGTGCCTGCGACAGAGACATCAGACCGCCACCCCCAAAGCCCTGCAGGGCACGCGCAGCTGAAAGCAGCACGATGCTGGGTGCGAGCGCGCATAAGAGCGAGGCGATGATGTAAAGCACCAAAGCAATCAGCATCAATTTGCGACGGCCGAATACATCCGCCAGATAGCCATAGACGGGCGCCGCAATGGTGGCTGCAACGAGATAGGAAATCACCACCCAGGACACACGCTCGACATCGCCCAATGTCGCAGCCATGGCGGGCAAGGCGCTTGCAACAATCGTCTGATCACTCACCGCCAGAAACATCGGGAGCATGACGGAAGGAAAGACCGAACGAAACAGCGCTGGCGTCCGCGTGGGATCAAATGAACCGCTGGGAATGATCGTCACAATAGAGATCCTGTCTCATTCCGCATGGCTTGATGGAGCTTTTGGGCGCGGCGCTTCCGGGCAACGCTCCGGCTTCAGATCAAGCAGTGGCGTGCCACTGATGCAATCGAGGCCGCGCACAAGCAGATGATCGGTCCCCACTTCGACGATCTCGACCAATGAGGTGGAGATCGGATTCGGACGATTGGGAGAACGGATGGCAAAGCTGCCCGTCACCTCGCCATTGGAGCGCGGGCTTTGCAACACGAGATCACGGCGTGCCTCATGCATCCAGTAAAGCACCTGTGCATGGCTGTGGCGATCAAGATCCTTGAGGGCTGCCCTGAACGGCTCATCCACACTGATGCGGCAGATGGGGCCATTCTCGCGATCTCCCTGACGAGGGCAATCGCGCGATGTCGGCCAGGGCGTCAGGATGCGCCCAATAAAGATGAGGCTTGCATCCTGCCGCTGCGGCAGATCCACGATGACTTCGCCCGGACGGATGCTTGCCTGCATCTCGTGCATTGTGCCTGCCCCTTTGGAGATTTGCCGCGTGATTCAACTTGCGCGACACTTTTGAGATCATACTATGGCAGAGCCTGAAGGGAAACTCCGGGGAAAGTCATGGTTGATGCCTTCGAAGATCACTGCTGGAAAGATTTGATCCCTGCCGATGTGCTGGAGATCTATTCGCACTACAAGCGCGAGGTAAAAGTCGGGCCGCGTCCCGCTCTCCTCGCCATCGACCTCTACAACATGGCCTATCGTGGCGGCGCACGGCCGGTCAGCGAAGTGGTGAAGGAATATCCTTCGTCCTGCGGCATTCATGCCTGGAACGCGATTGAACCGACCAAGCGCCTCTTTGCCGCCGCACGCAAGGCGAAATTGCCGATCTTCTACACGACAGGCGATATGCGCGACGCAAGCAAGCCAAACCTCATCAAGGCCACCAATCGCCGCGCAACGGCGGCTCTGCCAGATGATTCCGACATTTTCGCGGAATTTGCGCCACAAGCCGGTGATGTCGTCATCACCAAGCAACGCGCCAGCGGCTTTTACGGCACACCGCTATCTGCCCATTTGACGCAGCTTGGCGTGCAAAGCATCATTGTCATCGGTGAGAGTACATCGGGCTGTGTGCGTGCAAGCACCGTGGATGGTTATTCAGCCGGCTATCACATGACCATGGTGGAAGAGTGCTGTTTCGACCGCAGCGAAATCTCGCACAAGGTCAATCTTTTTGATCTGCATCACAAATATGCAGACGTGATGAAAGTGGATGAAGTAATCCGCGCGCTCGAAGCACTTTAAGAAAAATAAAAAAGGGAGGACTGCATGAAACCCCAAGCCTATGGGCCTTTCCCCTATCGTCCGATCAACCGTCGGCCCCATTTTCGGTTTCCCAATGGCGCACGTGTGGCTGTATGGATCATTCCCAATATCGAGTTTTTCTCGCTTCAGGATATGATCCCTGCGTCTGCAGGGGGTGGTGGCAAAGTCCCCGACATACCAGGTTGGGCCATACGCGATTACGGCAACCGCATTGGTGTCTTTCGAATCATGGATGTGATGAAGCGTTATGGTGCGCGCGGCACTGTCGCGCTGAACAGCGAGTTGTGCAAACACCATCCAGAAATCATCGAGGACTGCAAAAAGCTCGGCTGGGAATTCATGGGACATAATGAGACGAATACACATCGGCTCAATGAAGTTCCTTCTGGAGAAGATGCTCAGATCGTACGCCGAACGGTTGAAACTATTCGGACCTATACAGGCAGCGCACCCAAGGGATGGCTTGGCTCTGGCCTGCAAGAGACATGGGACACGCTCGATCACCTCATCGACAATGGACTGACTTATGTAGCCGATTGGGTGAATGATGATCAGCCCTATAAAATGACCATGGCAGATGGGCGCAGCATCATGTCCATTCCCTATTCAACACAGCTGAATGACAAGCCGGCCTATGAAAAATATCATGTTACGCCAGATGAATTTGCAGCCATGATCCGTCGCCAGTTCGATGTTCTGTGGCGCGAAGGTGAGACGCAGGCACGTGTATTGGGTATCGCCCTCCACCCCTATATTACCGGCGTACCTCATCGTATTGGGGCTCTCGATGCCGCGCTGGAGCATATCTGCAAACATGATGATGTGTGGCTTGCCACAGGGGCGGAGATTGCCGAAGCCGGTCGCGGTGCGATTCCTGACTGAAGAGGGATTGATAAACGGACGCTGATCGGTTTTTCTAGACAAAACAAGTCGGGGAGGATCGGTCAGTGAGCGCCAACATATCTGCGCGCAGCTCATTCAAATCGCCACAATCGGTCATCAGCCCCCAATCAATCGCGATCGTTGGCGCCTCCGAACGTGCGGCCTGGCCAAGCGCCATTTTTCGGCAACTTAAAGCCAGTGGATTTTCAGGGCCTATCTATCCTGTCAATCCACGTGGCGGTGAGGTCTGGGGGGAACGCGCTTATCCTGATCTCGCAAGTCTTCCTTCGCAAGTCGAACATGCACTTGTGGTGGTCCCCGCGCCCGCTGTTTTAGGCGTACTGGAAACAGGCGTCGCAAATGGGCTTAAAAGCGCCACCATCTATTCAGGCAATATTGGCGAAGGCAGCGACCCCGAAGGTGTTGCGCGTGGCATGAGGCTGCGCGAGCTTGTGGCGCAGACAGGACTTGTGGTGAATGGCCCCAATTGCATGGGGGGCAATTCCTTCCACCACAATTTCTTTGGTTATCCCAATGGGGAGCTGCTGCAACTCGATAAAGGTTCTGTTGCCTTTATCTCGCAATCAGGTGGGATGGTCCAGTTCTTCGCAAAGTCTGCAGGCGAACGCGGTGTGAAATTCAGCACACTGTTTTCGACCGGCAATGAGATTGATCTTGATCTTGCAGACTATGTGAACTTCCTCGTTGATGATGAGCATACGCAAATCATCACCCTCTTTATCGAGGGTATTCGACGCACTCCCATGTTCTTGCAAGCTACCGCACATGCGCTCGCGGCAGGTAAGCCGATCTTAGCCATCAAGACCGGCAAGTCACAAAAATCGCGTGAGGCAGCGAAATCGCACACGGGAGCTATTTCTGGAGACTATGACGGCTTTCGAGCCATGTGCGATCGCTACGGCATCGTAGCCTGCGAAACGCTTGAAGATCTGATGGAGACAGCACTGGCTTTTCAGGCCGGGCGCCTGCCACAGGGACCGCGCATCGGGTGGGTCACAACTTCGGGCGGCACGGTTGATCTGCTTTATGATGCGATTGAGGAGATTGGCGGCACGCTGGCGCCTGAATTTTCGCCGCAGACGGTCGAGAAATTGCGCGCATTTGTACCAGCGGAGATCGGCGTCAAAAATCCACTTGATGCCGGCATTCCGACAACAGACCAAAACGCCATTGACATGTGCGCAGCTGTCGCGAATGACCCACGCATTGATATGATTGCGTGGGCGGCTGTCTTGCCCAATGGCAAGCGCCGTCCTGATCCGGCGATATTGCGCACCATTCTGGAACGCACACAGAAACCTTTCCTTGCTTTTGGCCGCATGGCCTATCAGCTGGGACCGGATGCTTTAGACTTTCAAAATCAGGTAGGGTTTCCTTACTTGCAAGGCCTGCCACAAACCATCAACGCACTCGCAGCACTCGCCTTTTATGCTGAACGTAAAGGGCGCAAAATCGAACCGCTGCGGCCCTCCAATGTCGCCGCCCTGACGGCTGAAGCGCTGTCACAGGCGCTTAGCGAATGCGGCTTGCCGGCTCCTGCTTCGCGTTTTGTTTCAACTGCCGCTGATGCAGCAGACGCGGCTCGTGAGATCGGTTTTCCCGCTGTGCTTAAAATCGTCTCACCAGACATTCTGCACAAGACAGAAGTTGGTGGCGTGCATACGGGGCTTAGCTCTGCTTCGGATGTAGAATATGCCGCCCATCAGATGCTGATGACTATCCGTCAACGCACACCACAAGCCATGATCACGGGCTTCATGGTTCAGGAACAGGCGATGGGTGTTGAACTACTGATCGGCCTGCGTCGCGATCCGCTATATGGACCAATGCTCACCTTGGGGGCTGGCGGTATTTTTGTAGAATTGATGAAGGATGTCGCGCATTGTCTGCTGCCAGTTAAAGCGAGCGATGTTGAACAGCTCCTCGCCAAGCTTCGTATCGTCCGACTGCTGGATGGTTGGCGGGGCAGTGCGGCTTCAGACAAGGCTGCCCTCATCCGTGCCATTGTCTCCTTGTGTCAGCTCTATCTCGACCATCGAGATGCCATTGGTGACATCGAGATCAACCCGCTTATTGTCATGCCGGAAGGGCGGGGCTTGCGTGCGGTTGATATCCGCATCACGCCCAGTGAAGCATGAGGACGCTTTGTCATGGCCTATGAATTTGACCAATTTTGCAGCGATCTCCGTCAGGACTTGCAAACGCTTTCGCTTCCGCAGGCGATTGAGCGAGGCGCGCAGAATTTGGCGCGCCTGCTGGCCAATGAGGGCTTTATAGCATCGGCTTTCAGCGACGACATGCCGCCCAAACGCCTGCTTCATCATGATGCCGCCACTGATTTTTATGTCTTTGCGCATTCGCAGAAGGCGGGCAAAAATGGCGCCCCCCATAGCCATGGCGCGTCATGGGCCATTTATGGCAATGCTTTCACTTTCACCGATATGACCGAATATCGGCGCGTTAATTCCGAAGATGAGGACCTGGCTGTCCTTGAGGTGAGTGATCGCTATCGTCTCAGCAAAGGTATGACGCGTGCTTATGGGCCACATCTCATTCATTCGACATCACATCCTGAGCGCGCTTGGGTCATCCGCGTGACAGGCACCAATCTCGATGTGCTACCACGCTTTCACTTCAGGAAAGATCGCGACAGGCTGCTGATCGGTGAGACATCTGCTTAAATGAAAAGGCCCCGGATGTTTCCGGGGCCTCTCCTGCCTGTCAGATCAGAAAGTGCGCTCGACGCGCAGCTTGGTTGACCAATTGTCCTCATGCAGAGCACCCGCATTGCGGATGGTGGTGACAATGTCGGTGTTCGTGGTGTTCCCCACGCCATTGATCACCTGCAACCGGTTCTTCAGATTCGCATACTGGAATTCCAGACCAATATCGAGGTTGCGAACCGGAGAATACACGATAGATGCCGTGTAGACTTGCAGCTGACCCCGGCCCCAAGCAATACCTGCATCGCGGATGGTTGGCGGATTCACGACAACATAGCCTGCCGTGAAGTTAGAGCGCCAATTCTGCGTCCAGTAATGCGTGAAGGCAGCGGCAACGTTCCAGCCCCGGACATTGTCGAGTGTATTGGCATCGACATAACCGAGGTTCTGGTCAACACGAACCAGTCCACCCATCAGGCGGTGATTGGCAGCCGTGTTCACATTGGAGAGGCCACCTGCGGAAAGCAGCGTGTTGAGCGCGCCATCTGCATAATTCGCCGTCAACCACATCTGATCGCCAGCAGCAATCATCGGCAGTTTGAAGTTGAAGGTGGCGCCCACTGCCCAGCCATTGCGGGTCAGATAGTCTTCATTGTCACCCTGAGCACCGGTCGGGAAGGACATGCCGCTCGTGGTGCTGGTACGCCACGTCACGCCATTGCGTGAAAAAGCGCTGTTCCTTTGGAACAGGGCATGGACAGCAGCAAAGCCCCAAGGCTGGTCGATGCGCAGATTGCCGACGATGGCTGCAGCCGTATCAGGTCGGCTGACAACGATGCTGGAGCCATGATCCGTACGGTCCTCGATCGCCAGAGTGGCCGAGACACCGCCACCGAGCTGGGCCGTATAGGCGAGCTGCTTCATGCCATTGGGGAAGCCGGCCCAGGGGTTCGCATGATACATCATCGAGGGCATCATGGCATAGTTTTCAGGCGCCACACCGAATGTGAAGCCGGCCCATTGCACCATTGCTGATTCAATCGTGATGGATGTCGTGGAGGCCGTGCTATTGGCATAGCCAAACACATTCACAGGCGTCGTATTGCGAATGCCGCTGGTATTGGCCGCACGCAAGCGAATGAATGTGCGGGCAACGCCCATCGTCGTGGGCGTGCGTGCATCCACGTCGATACGTCCACGCACTTCGAAGCCGGTTTCATCCTGCAGAGCTTTTGGCTGCACATAGACGTCATTGGCACCGGATGTGGCAATGGCGGCTGTGGAGGTCAACCGACGACGAGCATCAATATCGCCGGTGCCCGTGCGCATGCCGGTGCCAACTTCATTGGCTGCGATAACGGCCGGTGCGAGACGGTAAACGTCCTGGGCGGGCGTATATTGATACTCAACGCGCACATAACCCCCGAGCTTAACGCAGGTGTCCGTCCCAGGGATGAAGAAGAAGCCCGCACCATAAGCGTCGCAGATCTTGACGTAAGAGACGGGAGCAGCCTTTTGTGAGGGCAGATCGGCTGCATGGGCGCCTGCTAGGGCAACCAATGTGGCAGCACTGCCGAGGAGAAGGCTCTTGGTGAGCGTCATGAAGTACCTCCGATGTGAAAGACCCGCAGTGGACGGTTGGCCCGCCACGCAGCCACCCGATCTGTGCCGGGCGGAGATCTATCGTGAGACGATACATCTTCTATCGTGGTACGATATATTGCTCGTTATTGAAACAGCTCTGCTGCCATTGATGTGGCAATTTCGGTCACTGTGTCGCGCTGATCACAGCGCCTTTGACGGGAGCATTGCGTGACAAAGACGCGCAAAGGCTCTGTTGCCGTCACCGCAGTGGCGCGTGAGGATCTGCTGCAGCTTGCGCAATTCCGTCGCAGCCTGCGCAAGGTGCTTGCAGACAGCGAAGACATCTGCGCCGAGGCGGGGCTGACTTCGCAACGCTTTCAAGCATTGCTTGCCATTGCAAGTATGGACGCACCTGTCAGTGTTGGTGATCTTGCGGGTGAATTGATGCTGAAGCACCACAGCGCCGTTGAACTGGTTGACCGTCTCGCTCAGGCTGGGTTGATTGCACGCGTTGCAGATGCGCAGGACAAGCGACGTGTTCTGCTAAGCTTGACTGCAAGAGGTGGGCAAGCGCTGCATCATCTGGCGGCGCGGCATCTGGCGCAGCTGGATGAGGCACGGCAAGCTCTCATGCATGGCTTGCAAGGGAAGACGAACTAACGCTCCAGGCACGCTCTTCCAGCTGCAGCTTGTCGAGCATGAGTTGAGAGACGGCGCGCCGAAGGCGACGATTTTCGGCTTCGAGCTTGCACAGACGTCGGATCTGGTCTGCCTCCAGAGCCCCATAATCGGCCTGATAACGATAAAAGGTCAGCTCATCTATGCCGACCACATCAAGCACCTCGTCAAATGTATAGCCTTCGCGCTGAAGGCGACGCGCTTCATCGAGGATCCGAATGATCTCATCTGCGCGAGGGTCCATTACATGGGCCATGTCACACTCCGCTATCGGTGAGAGCTGTTTCAAAGGCAGCATTGATCCATCGGGGCTTGTTCCAGATGGAGGGACGCTGGATCCGGCTTGCCGCACCGCACTGGACCAAGCGTGGCAAACGCGAAGCTTCAAGCGCTGCAACATCTACAATCAGCCTTTTGATCTGCTTGCCATGTGGCAGAAGTGATTGATGCTGCCTGAGCAATGCCTGCGTCGTTTTGTTGGTAACGACATAGGCGCAATCGAATCGGTCTTGCATTGCATCACTCAGCAAGCCGAGCGTCAGCGCCAGTGATGTCGAGTGCGAGGAGTCAATGAAAGTCTGGCCACAGTGATGACATTCATCCTCATGCAAAGCTGTTTTGACGATGCGCAGATCAACCCCACATGCCTGCAGATATTTATGCAGCGATTTGCGGGCGAAATGATCACGACAAGCCGCAGCGGAGGGCGCATACCACACATGTTGGACTGGGTGATCGAGCTTGACTGCGGCAAGTCTGAAAGGATCAATCCAGTTCAGCGATGGATCAGCAAAAAGACTCGCGAGCGCTGCCATTTCAGCGCCGTCCCAATAGATATAGCTACGCTTGTCATCGTGCATCATGCACGAAGTATCAATGTAACGAAAAATGTTTCAAGCGAAGCCGTGTCTATTCGCGCTTATGCTTCTGGTGAAGCTTCACCACCACGACCCAGCTGTAGCGCTGCTCTTTGTGTCGCCGATGACGGCTTGTGACAGGGAACCATCCAGCGCATTCATGATAGCGCGTTTGGCTTCAACGAAGCCGGATGACAAACGATCTCGCGGGCGTGGCAGATCAATACGAATATCTGCAAAGACACGACCGGGACGCGGCTGCATCACAACCGCCCGATCGGCTAGCACGGCAGCTTCTTCGACATCATGCGTGACGAGCACGAGCGTAGGGCGATGCGCCTCCCACAAAGCAAGAAGATGATCTTGCAGAGAGCCACGCGTCAGCGCATCAAGCGCCGAGAACGGCTCGTCCATCAGCAATACTTTGGGTTTCGTCACCAATGCGCGCACGATGGATACGCGCTGTGCCTGACCGCCGCTCAATTCGCGCGGCCAGCGTGGCCCATAACCTGCAAGCCCAACTTTCAGGAGCGCTTCCTCGACAAGGTCATTGCGCTCACCCGCAGGTAGATGATCAAGACCAAAGCCGATATTTTGCGCAACGCTCAACCAGGGCAGAAGACGTGCTTCCTGAAAAACGATGCCAACCGCAGGATGAGGTGCAGCAATGGCTTCCCCATCTACGCTCACCGTGCCAGCGCTTGGACGCTCAAGACCACTCACCAAACGCAACAGTGTTGTCTTGCCACAGCCGGAGCCGCCAACCAGCGCGACGATCTCACCCGCATCAATGCTGAGAGAAACGTCCTGCAAGGCATGGGCGCCATTGGGATAAACTTTTTGGAGATGCGCGAGATCAAGCATCACTCGCTCCGGGCATAGCTATCTTGCCAACGCAGCATGGGCTTGGTGGCAACGACAATGATCCAGTCTGCAATCTTGCCAAGCACGGCAAAGCAGAGAATGGAGGCGAGAATCTGATCAGGCTTGCCAAGTTGCTGACCATCCACAAGCAGATAGCCAAGCCCTTCGGATGCACCCATGATTTCTGCCGCGACAACGAACATGAAGCCGAGGCCAAGGCCTGAGCGCAGGGACACAATCGTGTCTGGCAAAATAGCCGGCAGGAGAATGCGACGGGCAAGCGTCACGCGTGACAGGCGAAAGGCGCGACCCACTTCGACAATCTTGCGATCCACATTGGCGATTGCACCCATCACACCGAGATAAACGGGGAAGAAGCAACCCACCGCAATGAGCGCGATCTTTGACGGCTCAAAGATACCAAGCCACAGAATGAAGAGCGGCACCCAAGCCAGAGAAGGAATGGCGCGCAGCGCCTGCAATGTTGGATCCAAAAGACGGCGTGCGAGTAAGGACGAGCCCGTCAAGGCACCCAACAAGACACCCGTAACCGCACCAAGACCAAAGCCAAAGGCAACGCGCATGAGGGTTGCTGCAATATGGGTCGAGAGTTCGCCAGAGCGGGCGAGCTTCAACAAGGTCTCGGCAATGCGCGAGGGCGCAGGCAACAAACGGGCTTCGACAAGGCCTATCCGAAAAGCCGCCTCGTAAAGCACAGCAGCGCCCACGGGCAGGACAAGCCCGTAAAGCAGTGCAGGCGCTGCAAAGCCCTTTCGGGGCGCAGCCTTGCTCTCAGTTGGAATGGTCTGTGCGTCGGCCATTGGGAAATCCGCGGCGACCCGGTGCCGCCGCGGTTCTCATACCCTTACTTGGCTGCAGCCGCAAAGCGGGGATCAATGAGGGCGGCAACGCCGGCCTTCACATCCACTTTAGCTTCGATCACGCCGGCTTTCTGCAGCGCGAAACCGGCCGCCAGAATGGTCTCTCCCGTTGCAGCAATGGAGGTTGACACATTGGTGAGATCGGTTCGCTCCAGCTGCTTGGAAATCACGGGGTCAGGCAGTTTGGTTTCGGCCATGAGAAGCTTCTTCAGCTCATCAGGATTCTTGAGCGCCCATTGGCGTGCTTCTTCATAAACCTTGAGAACACGCGCCACGATCTGCGGATTCTGGTTCAGGAATTGTTCGCGAACATTCAGCACGCCCCAGGTATTGTCCTGCGACTTGCGGAAGAAGAGACGCGATTGATCCTCAACTTCAGCCTGCGCCATGATCGGATCGAGACCCGCCCAGGCATCAACATTCTTGCGCACCAGCGCCGTCTTGCCATCTGCATGTTGCAAGAGAACAAGCTTCACATCTTTCTCGGTCAGGCCAACACTGTCGAGTGCACGCACGAGGAAGATATGCGGATCGGTGCCGCGCGTGACGGCAACGGCTTTGCCCTTCAAATCAGCAGGTGAATTGATATTGGTGTCACCGCGCGTGACAAGGGCCGTCCATTCGGGACGCGAGAATACCCCAACTGCCTTGATCGGGTTGCCATTGAGTTTGGCGATCAAAGCCGCTGCACCAGCGGTAGAGCCAATGTCGAGCGAGCCGGCATTCAAGAATTCAAGCGCCTTATTGGAGCCTGCCGAAAAGACCCAGCGCACATTGATCTTGTCTGCCTCAAATTCCTTCTCAAGAAGCTTGCGCTCCTTCAACACTAGCGAGAGCGGATTATAGGTTGCCCAGTCAACGCGGATTTCGCTGACCTGCGCGGAGGCAGGCAAAGCGCTTGCCATCAGCGCAGACGCGGCAAGGGCAGACAGAAGGCGGCGGGAAATCGTCATCGAGAACACTCCTTGATCAGGCGCGGAACCGCCCACAAGTGGCTCTCCGGCGCTTTAGCTGCATTTGTTTCGCGCCCGCAAGCTGCAAGCTCAAATCGGCGCAAGGTCAGACTAGACCAGAGCGGAATAACATACAAGCAATTTGTGGTCATTCTTTTGATGTACAAAATTCATATGTATTATTGTCCTGCTTCCCAGCCCAGAATGGCCTGTTTGCGCGTCAGCCCCCAATGATAGCCGGTCAATTTTCCGCCCGCACCCAGAACGCGATGACAGGGGATCACAAATGAGATGGGGTTGCGCCCCACGGCTGCCCCGACCGCCCGCGGCGCGCTGGGCTTGCCGATGCGCCGGGCCAGATCCGCATAGGTCGTCGCACTGCCAAGCGGCAGGCTGAGCAAAGCCTGCCAAACGCTGATCTCAAAATCGCTTCCGATGAGGACCACCTTCAGAGGCTCATCGACGCGCCAGCGCTGCGCGTCAAAAATGCGCGCCACATAAGGCGCGGTCAGCGCATCATCACGCAAAAAGACGGCGCGCGGCCAGCGACGTTGCAGGTCAGCCAGCGCAGCCGCACGGGCTGCTTCGCGATTGTCAGCAGATTCGACCCAGCCGAGCCCTGCAAGGCCGCGCGGCGTTGTAACGAAGAGCGCTTCACCAAAGGGACTTGGATGAAAGCCATAGCGCAAGGTGAGTCCTTCGCCGCGCGCTTTATACTCGCCCGGCGACATGGCTTCATGCGTGACAAAGAGATCATGCAGACGCGCGGGACTTGAGAGCCCCGACTCAAAACTTGCTTCAAGCACGGAGGCACTGGCGCGCAAGAGACCACGCGCATGATCCAAGGTGAGGGCTTGCAACAGGGCCTTGGGCGTCAGCCCTGCCCAGCGTCGAAACAATGCTGTGAGATGCGATTCTGACAAATCAACTGCAGCTGCGATTTCAGCCAGACTGGGCTGTTGCTTCCAGTGCCGCGAGACAAACTCAATCGCACGCTCCACATGGGCATAATCTGCCGCCTGTGCGCCAAACTTGTCTGTAACATCATCGCGAAGTTCGAACATGGATTGAATTTGCGCCAGTTCCCAAAGCGGCGCCACCCGGAAGTGCTGATGCCTTATGAAAAGCGTGGACCGCGCCGCGCCTCGGCCAGAGCCCCCGTCAGTTGGCGCGCAAAATCGGCCTTGGCCTGAGGACCAAGCTGGCTTGCCAATTCAAGCCGCTCTCCGCGCGACACAAGATCAAGCCGGGTGACGCCGAATTCCTCATGCTCCTGCCGCTCCAGCCGCACAAAGCTTGGGCTGAACCGCCATTCTTGCCGCATCCCTTTGGGATCCACACGCGCGACGCTTAACTCGATGGGCGTCAGGCTGACATCTTCAAAACCCCGCGCATCGCGGAAATTGACCCGAAAAGCCCAATAAAAGAGCAGCACATCAAGGCCCATGAAACCGGCCACCGGCCAGGCACCCAAGATCAGGAAGGGCAGGCAGGAGACGAAGCAGCAGCCGCTGAACACCATGAGCAAAATGCGAAAGCTCCGCCCGTCCAAAGAGCGGTGGGGGACGATCCGCTGTTTGAAGATCAATTCATCACAGGGGTCAGCCATGCGGAGTTGGCCCATTGGTTAAGCCTCAGTCTGCGATTATAAAGCACTTATGGCGACTTTGAAGAACTCCCCCGCGCGCAAAAAGGCTGCGACGAAACGCCCGACCGTAAAGCCCGCAAAGGCGAAACCGGCGACCAAAACATCGCGTCTCAAGCGCGCGCGGCGCAAGGTGGTGGATGCCGCCACAGTCCATGAAATTTTCAGCCGTTTGCGCGCCGCCAATCCAGAGCCCAAGGGCGAGTTGGACTATGTGAACCCCTACACGCTGCTGGTTGCCGTGGTGCTCTCGGCCCAAGCCACTGATGCCGGGGTGAACAAGGCAACGCGGGCTTTGTTCAAGGTAGCCGATACGCCCAAAAAGATGGTGGCTTTGGGCGAAGACAAGGTGCGCGACTACATCAAGACCATTGGCCTCTTCCGCACCAAGGCCAAGAATGTAATGGCATTGTCGCAACAGCTCATTGACCGGTATGGCGGTGACATTCCCCGCACGCGGGAGGAGTTGGAGCAGCTGCCCGGTGTTGGCCGCAAGACCGCCAATGTCGTTTTGAATATCGCTTTCGGTTTTGAGACCATTGCGGTTGATACGCATCTCTTCCGCATCTCAAATCGTATTCCGCTCGTCCTCGGCAAAACACCGCTTGAGATTGAGCTGGGCTTGGAAAAAATCATCCCGAAAGAATTCATGCGCCATGCGCATCACTGGCTGATCTTGCATGGTCGTTACATCTGCAAGGCGCGAAGGCCGGAATGTGAGCGCTGTGTCATTTCCGACCTCTGCACCTCGCCGGAGAAAGTGGTTTAACGAAGGCTTTACCATGAGCCACAGGCCATGGGTTGTCGCGCCCGCGCGCCTCGCCTATAGGGAGGCGCAACCTGCCTCCCCTGCTCTCATCGGACCAGCGACAGCCCCATGGCGACGCTTTATCACCATCCTCTGTGCCCGCATTCGCGCTTTGTGCGTCTCGTCATGGGCGAATTCGGCATGGAGCCACATTTGATCGAGGAGCGCGCTTGGGAACGGCGCCGCGATTTTCTCGCTCTCAATCCCGCAGGCACGACACCAGTGCTGGTCGAAGAACAGGCCCAGAGCGTGCCCGGTGCCACAGTGATTGCTGAATATCTCGACGAGACACGCGGCCTTGCATTGGCGGACCGGCGGTTGATGCCGGAAGATCCACTGTCGCGGATCGAAGTGCGCCGCCTCATGGACTGGTTCCACGGGAAATTCTTTGCAGAAGTCTCGGACTGGCTCGTCACCGAGAAAATCCACAAACGCTATATGCAAGGCGGTGGCGCGCCCAATATGGAATTGGTGCGCGCAGCCCGGCAGAATATTCGCTATCATCTGCGCTATATTGGCTGGCTCTTGGGGCAGCGGAACTGGCTGGCAGGTGATCGCCTCACTTATGCAGATCTTGCAGCGGCGGCCCATCTGTCTTGCGTCGATTTTCTGGGCGATGTGCCATGGAACGAGGACGAGGCAGCAAAGCTTTGGTATGCGCGCGTGAAATCGCGCCCCTCTTTCCGCGCGCTTCTCAACGACCGGATGCCGGGACTGACGCCCGATCCGGTTTACGCGGATCTCGACTTCTGAGCGGCGCGCTGCAAACCAGACTCAAAGCCCGCGCCAGCGAGCTTGGCTTTGACATCTGCCGCATCACTTTCCCCTCGTCCATTCCCCATGCACCAGACGCTTTGCGCCGCTGGCTTGAAACAGGCGCGCATGGTGACATGACTTGGATGGAAGAAACGCAAGACCGCCGCGCTGATCCGCGTGTGCTGTGGCAAGATGTGCGCTCCATCATTGTACTGGGTATGAATTATGGACCGCAGGGGGATGCCCTCGCCACCCTGACAAAAAAAGAGCGCGGCAATATTTCCGTCTATGCGCGCCATCGCGATTATCACGACGTCATCAAGGGCAAACTGAAAATGCTCGCGTCATGGCTCGTTGCACAATGCGGCGAGGGTGATGTGAAGGTCTTTGTTGATACTGCACCTGTGATGGAAAAGCCGCTGGCACAGGCAGCGGGAATTGGCTGGCAAGGCCGCCATACCAATGTCGTGTCACGCGAGTTTGGCTCGTGGCTCTTCCTGGGCACAATCTTCACGACCCTCGAATTTGAGCCGGATGAAACAGAGCAAGACCATTGCGGCTCCTGTCGCGCCTGTCTTGATGCCTGCCCAACCAGCGCATTTCCTGCGCCCTATCAGCTCGATGCGCGGCGTTGCATTTCCTATTTGACTATCGAGCATAAAGGGCAGATCGCAGAAGAATTCCGCAAGCCTATCGGCAATCGCATCTATGGGTGCGATGATTGTTTGGCCGCTTGCCCGTGGAACAAATTTGCACAAAGCGCAAGTGAGGCAAAACTGATCGCCCGCGAAGATCTCAAGGAGCCAAAGCTTGCTGATCTGATTACACTTGATGAGGCAAGTTTTCGCACACTCTTCTCTGGCAGCCCGGTCAAGCGCATCGGCCATGCGCGCTTCTTGCGCAATCTCCTGATCGCGATTGGCAATAGTGGAGATGTGTCACTTCTACCGCATGTCTTGCAACGCATGAACCATGACTCTCCTCTCGTGCGCGGCATGGCCGCCTGGGCAGCGTCGCAGCTTTTGTCGCGCGAGACCTTCAGAGACATTGCTGCGCATCACCTCGCCCAAGAAGATGATGAAGAGGTGCGCAACGAATGGGAAAGGGCGCTCTCATGAGTCTCGTCATTTTCGGCTATGGTTATTCAGCGCGCTATTTTGTTCAGCATTACGGCAAGGATTTTGCGCCAATCACGGCAACGGTGCGCGAGCCAAATCGCGCGCAACAACTCTCAACTCCCAAGTGCAAAGTCATTGCTTTTGGCGATACGACCGACGCCGCTCTTCTGCCTGCATTACAACAAGCCCGCTTCCTCCTGATCTCTGCACCACCGCATTTAACTGGCGACCCTGTGCTGGAAAAACTGGCCGAGGAGATCTGTGGACTGACAAATCTCGAACGGATCGTCTATCTCTCCACCATCGGCGTTTATGGCGATTATCAAGGTGCATGGATTGATGAGAGTGCCTTGTTGAAGCCGGGCAATGAACGTAGCCGCTGGCGTTTGGCAGCTGAAGAGGAGTGGCAGGCGATCGGCCGTCAACTTAATGTGCCAACACATGTGCTGCGTCTGGCCGGCATTTACGGGCCGGGACAAAATGCGCTGACCCAGATCAAGGCGGGGACAGCGCGCCGCATCGTCAAGAAGGATCAGGTCTTCAACCGCATTCATGTCGAAGATATTGCGCGCAGCATCAAGGCCTGTCTTGAAACAGAAGAGGCAGGGGCGGTGTGGAATGTCTGCGATGATGAGCCCTCGCCGCCACAAGACGTCCTCACCTTTGCGGCTGATTTGCTCGGCCGGCCCCCGCCACCCGAAATCAATTTTGAAACAGCCGACCTCTCCCCCATGGCTCGCAGCTTTTACAGCGAATGCAAACGCTGCTCGAACCGCGCCCTAAAGGAAAAACTTGGCGTCGAACTCGCCTTTCCAACCTATCGCGAGGGACTCCAAGTGCTGCTGGAGACGGGTGACGGCAAATAGCTGAAACGCCCCAAATACATAGGGTCTGCGCCGATTTGTTCTTGAAATGTTCTTGCCAAGTTAGCGTTTCTGTGGTGTCCTGAACAGGAACTGCAGGGGGCTGCCATGGTGGTGCGGGTTGCGACTGTTGCTTTTGAAGGCATTGAGGCCCGCCCTGTCGATGTGCAGGTGCAGATCTCTAATGGTGATGTGAAATTCAACGTGGTCGGTCTGGCCGACAAGGCGGTTGCGGAATCACGCGAACGGGTACGGGCGGCTTTGACGGCCTCTGGCCTTGCGCTGCCAGCACGGCGCATCACGGTCAATCTCGCCCCCGCCGATATGCCCAAGGAGGGCAGCCACTATGATCTCCCGATCGCGTTGGGTGTCATGGCTGCGATTGGCGCAATTCCCGGCGATGCTCTGGACCGCTACACGATCATCGGCGAACTTGCGCTTGATGGAACGGTCACTGCGGTTGCAGGCGCTTTGCCAGCGGCGGTCGCTGCCAATGCGCGCGGGCATGGTTTGATTTGCCCCTTTGATTGCGGCCCGGAAGCGGCCTGGGCCTCAGACGAACTGGATATTCTGGCACCTCGTTCACTCATTCAGCTCGCCAATCATTTCAAGGGAACACAGGTCATGGCGCGACCGCAGCCTGCTGTGCGCGCCAGCAAGACCGTGCAGCCTGATCTGCGCGACATCAAGGGACAGGAAAGTGCGAAACGCGCGCTCGAAATTGCAGCTGCTGGCGGGCATAATCTGCTCATGAATGGCCCGCCGGGTTCGGGCAAAAGCATGCTCGCAGCACGTCTGCCTTCCATTCTGCCGCCGCTGACGCCGATCGAGTTGCTGGAGGTCTCGCTCATTCACTCAGTGGCGGGAGAATTGGCGGGTGGCGAGCTGACCAATGCGCGGCCCTTCCGCGCGCCGCATCACTCAGCCTCCATGGCGGCGCTTGTGGGTGGTGGCATTCATGCAAGGCCAGGCGAAGTAGCACTCGCCCATCATGGTGTTTTGTTTCTGGACGAGCTGCCGGAATTTCAGCCCCATGTGCTCGACAGTCTGCGCCAGCCGATTGAAACGGGCGAGGTCGCCATTGCGCGCGCCAATCATCGCGTCACCTATCCGGCGCGCTTTCAGCTCATTGCAGCGATGAATCCCTGTCGCTGCGGGCAAGCGCTGGAACCCGGCTTTGCCTGCAAGCGCCAACCAAATGATCGCTGCATGGCGACCTATCAGGCACGCATTTCAGGCCCGATGCTCGACCGTTTTGATTTGTCCATTGATGTGCCTGCAGTAACGGCTGCCGATCTGATCTTGCCTGCGCCCGCAGAGGGCTCGGCGGAGGTTGCAGCACGGGTGGCAAAGGCGCGTCAGATTCAGGTCGAGCGCTACCGCGCCCTCGGCCTGCCCAGCATTTCAACCAATGCCGCTGCCCCTGCCAATGTCATCGAGACGATTGCGCAGCTTGATGCTGCCAGCACAACCTTGATCCGCGAAGCAGCCGACCGATTGCGCCTGTCTGCCCGCGGCTTCCATCGCGTGCTGAAATTGGCGCGCACTTTAGCCGACCTCGATACGAGCCCTGCCATCAAACGGATTCACCTCGCAGAGGCCTTGAGCTATCGCAGCCAATTGCAAGGCTATGCTAAGGCCGCGTGATGAGAACGCAATTGTCATCAAACCGTCGGAAAGCTTTGCTGTATGATGTGTATTGCGTGATTCACGCCGGAGGACAGGATGCGCGGGACAGCTGCCGGATTTGGTCGGGATGCAAAGATCCTGTTCTTTCCCGCCCTGCGACCCATTCGCGATCTGCATGGCCTGCCAGCCTCTCTGGGACAGATCGGCTCACTGGAAGTCAGGCTGGCCACCACCAAGAAAGAGATCCGCAAGGCGCAAAAGCTGCGCTATCGGGTCTTTTTCAAAGAGGGCGGCGCCATAGCTGATGCGCGGGCAAAGCTGACCCGTCGCGATATCGACCCCTATGACCGTTGTTGCGATCATCTGATCGTGCTTGATCATGATTTCGTCAATCGCTTCGGCCGCCGCAAAGCCAAGGTGGTTGGTTGCTATCGGCTGCTGAGACAGGACATGGCCGAGCAGTATGGCGGCTTTTATTCGGCACAAGAGTTTGACCTCGCCCCTTTGCTGGCGCGACATGAGGGCAAGCGCTTTCTGGAACTCGGTCGCTCCTGCGTCCATCCGCTTTGGCGTTCAAAGAAAGTGCTGGAGCTGCTCTGGCGCGGCATCTGGACCTATGTGCGCCATCATCGCGTGGATGTGATGTTCGGCTGCGCGAGCCTGCCGGGCACCGAGATTGGGCGGCATGTGGCGGCGCTGCGGCTCTTGGCCGAGGCCCGGTCTGATCAGGACTGGTGTGTCCATGCGTTGCCACAGCGCCGTGTCCAGCTCCGTCTGCCTGATGATCTGCAAGACCAACGCCGCGCTTTTGCGAGCCTCCCGCCGCTTTTGAAGGGCTATCTGCGCACCGGTGCCACGATCGGGCCAGACGCCGTGCTCGACCACGCTTTTGGCACAACCGATGTCTTTATCATCATGCCCATCTCCAAGATCGACCCGCGCTATATTTCCTACTTCTCGGCACCCGGTCAGCTGGCCGCCTGAGCGCGGTTTTTTGAAGTGGCAATAGCCACCGCTCCTTGCAGGCTCCACCACCAGCCCTTATCTCCTGAAGCGATGTTCGCCCAATGGCGGACCTATTTGAGTGAACTCAACCTGGGAGGGTGGCGGAATGCGCGCAGGCGTGTTGGCGCTGGTTGTTCTGGCGACTGCAACGACGACGGCTCTGGCAAAGGATCCCAAGCCGGACAGTGTCAAAGGGCTCTATCTCACCACCGATTTCCCGGCGCTCCAGATCCGCGCTGGTGAAGAGACGGTGCTGCCGCTGACCATCTACAATTATGGTCTGCCGCCGCAGCGCACGGCGATTTCCATCGCTGACAAGCCTGCCGAGTGGAAGGCCGATGTTGAGGGCTCCGGCAAGCCTGTCAGTGCCGCCTTTGTCGATTATGACGGACGCGCCAATCTCAATTTGAAGCTGAACATCCCTGCCTCCGCGAAACCGGGCGATTACAAGATCACCATCAATGCGGAAGGCGACGGGGCGAAGTCGGCGCTGCCAATCAATATCAAGCTCGCTGAGCCGTTGGCGGCGAAACTGACCGCCACGCCGAAATTCCCCGTCCTGCGCGGGTCACCGAGGTCGAATTTCGACTTCAATGTCACCGTGAAAAATGAGAGCGCGGCTGACACGATGGTCAATCTGCGTGCCGAGCTTCCCGCCGGTTTCACCGCCACCTTCAAGGAAGGCTACAATACGCAGGAAATCACCAGCCTCTCAATCAAGGCGAATGAGAGCAAAGATATTACGATGTCGGTCAAGCCCGGCCCGCGGGCTCAGGCCGGTGATACGCCGGTCACACTCACCATCGCCGGTGAGAAGGCGAGCGTCCAGACGAAACTCACGCTCGACATTTCGGGTCAGCCAACCATTGCCGTCACCGGTCAGGATGAGCGCCTGAGCGCAGAAGCAACCGCTGGTCAGGAGCGCGTGATCCCGCTTGTCATTCGCAATACGGGTACGGCTGCTGCTCGCGGCCTGTCCTTGTCTGCGACACCGCCCAGCGGTTGGAAGGTCACCTTTGACCCCAAGGAAGTGCCGGAAGTTGCAGCCAATGGTGAGCAGAAAGTTTCTGCCATCGTGACGCCTGCGGCCAAGGCCATCGCAGGTGACTACATGGTCAGCATTCGCGCATCGGGCGATGGCATTTCGGAGTCAGCGAGCTATCGCATCACCGTCACCACCTCGACCTTGTGGGGCGTGACTGGCCTTGCGGTCATTGGTGCTGCGCTGCTTGTTCTCGTGGGCGCTGTAGGGAGGTTTGGTCGTCGATGAGCGCACCGGTCATTCGCACCGAACAGCTCACCAAGACCTATGGCAACAGGACCGCAGTCGATCGGCTCGATCTGAGCATCGAAGCGGGTGAGGTGTTCGGATTGCTCGGCCCCAATGGCGCGGGCAAAACAACCACGATCCTCATGCTGCTCGGCTTGACCGAGCCGACATCAGGCATAGCCAGCGTGGCGGGTTTTGATCCGCTACGCCAGCCGCTCGAAGTGAAGCGACGGGTCGGCTATATGCCCGATCAGGTCGGGTTCTATGACAATCTGAGCGGCGTTGTGAATCTGCGCTACACCGCAAAGCTTTGCGGGCTTGACGCCCGTGAGGCCGACGAGCGGATCAACAAGGCGCTGGCGCGCGTGCGTTTGACGGAAGCTGGCCAGCGTCCCGTGCGCACCTATTCGCGCGGTATGCGTCAACGTTTGGCGATTGCTGAAATCCTGATGAAGGGCGCCTCCATCGCCATTCTCGACGAGCCAACAGGCGGCCTTGATCCGCAGTCCACGCGCGAATTTCTGGAACTCATCCGCTCGCTAAAACGCGATGGCATGACGATCATTCTCTCCTCGCACATGCTCGAACTTGTGCAAGTCGTGTGTGACCGCGTCGCGCTGTTTAATGCGGGCAAGATCGGCTTGATGGGTCGCGTGGATGATTTGCTGCGCTCTGTACTTGGCGGCTCGCATATCATCCGCATTGATGCGACGGGCCAGGGCTTGCACGAGGCTTTGCAGCGCGTGCCCGGCGTAACGCGCGTTACGCCAGAAGGCGCTGGCTTCCGCCTCGAATGCACCGATGATATCCGCGCAGACATTGCGCGCGCTGTGGTGCAAGCGGGCGGCAATCTCACGATGATCGACGCTGGTCATGCCAGCCTCGATGATGTCTATGCGCGCTATTTCGAGGGTGTGGCCCATGCGGCGTGAAGGCTCGGCACTCGCAGGTGCAGGTACCGTGATGATGAAAGAGCTGGCAGATAATCTCGCCAGCACGCGGATGCGTCTGCTCGAAATTCTCATCTTCATCACAGGGGCAGGTGCGGTTTACGCCACGATTGGTCAGGTGCGTGACACAATCGGGGAGGATCCATTCGTGTTCCTGCGCATCTTCACCAGTGCGCAAGATCCTCTGCCCTCCTTTGTTGCCTTTCTCGGCCTGCTCATCCCGATTGTGGCAATCTCGCTGGGCTTTGACAGCGTCAATAGCGAGTTCAGCCGCAAGACCATGAGCCGCATTCTCGCGCAGCCCATCTATCGTGATGCGCTGCTGTTTGGGAAATTCATGGCGGGGCTTGCCACTATTGCCGTGACCTTGGCTGCCTTGTGGATCTTCGTCATCGGGCTGGCAATCCTGATGCTGGGCCTGCCGCCCAGCTCTCAAGAGGTGATGCGTGCCTTGGCCTTCCTTGTTGCAGCCATTGCTTATGGCGCGGTATGGATGGCGCTTGCCATGTTGTTCTCGGTGATTTTCCGCTCCACCGCAACGGCGGCCTTGGCCTCGCTTGCCGTATGGCTGTTCTTCGCCTTCTTCTGGAACATGATCGTCAAGATCATCGTGCAGGTGATGACACCCAGCGATCCGTTCGATGTTGCAGCCCTGATCAGCACCGTCGAATTTGGATTGGGCCTTGGTCGCATCTCACCCAATATGCTCTTCTCCGAGGCAGCGCTCGCTTTCCTCAATCCGGGTGAGCGCGGACAGAATCTCGGCGTGTTGCTGCCGCAGCAGCTTCAGGGTGCGATCTCTGGGCCGCTGCCTTTTGCAGAAAGTGTTGCGCTGGTGTGGCCGCAGGTCACGGGCATGTTGGCAGGCTTTATCGTGCTCTTCACGATTGCCTATATCCTCTTCCAGCGTCAGGAGGTGCGCGCCTGAATGGCGCGCAACTTCCGTCTCACGGCTTCTGCAACTTCAAGACAAACTCGTCATTCGGCACGGAGTTACAACCTGGCGACTCCGTTCGTGGATCATTGAGGTTGCGCAAAAATCCGCGCTCTTGACGGGCTGGGGCGCAAGAGAAAAGAAAGCTCAGCCTTCCAGCTCCTCGCGCAGGATTTCAAGCTCAAGCCATTCCTGCTCCAGCTTGTCGATTTGCTCCTGCAATTGAGCATAGCTTTGCGTTGCCTTGGCAAAGCCTGCCGGATCGTTCACATAAAAGTCTGGATCATCCAGCTTTTGCTGCAACACACCTTGTTTGGCACGCAGAGCATCAATTTGTCCGGGAATGGTTTCCAGCGCGTGTTTTTGTTTGAAAGAGAGCTTCTTCTGCGCCGCAGGCTGCGCCACCCTTTCAGTTGCAGGCTGTTTCTTGTCGCGCTCTTTCTTCGGCGCTTCACCACCTACGCCAAAGCCGCGCTGCGCCACCATATCCGAATAGCCGCCTGCATATTCAAGCCAGCGCCCATCGCCCTCACTGACGATGACAGAGGTTGCAACGCGGTCCAGAAAATCACGATCGTGGCTGACCACGATCACGGTGCCTGGATAATCGGCCAGCATTTCCTGCAAAAGGTCGAGTGTTTCAAGATCAAGATCATTGGTAGGCTCGTCGAGTACCAGCAAATTGGATGGCAGCGACAAAGCCCGCGCCAACACAAGCCGCCCCCGTTCTCCACCTGACAAGCGCGAGACAGGTGTGCGAGCTTGCTCCGGCGTGAAAAGAAACTCCTTCATATAGCCGATGACATGTTTGCGCTCGCCATTGATCTCGATCCATTCACCGCCACCTCCGGTGAGCACATCCTTGAGTGTGTCCTCAGGCTTTAACGAAAAACGTCGCTGATCAAGACTTGCCATTTGCACATTGGCACCAATGCGCACGCTGCCCTGGTCGGGCTCCAATACGCCGGTCAGGAGCGAGATCAATGTTGTCTTGCCGGTGCCATTAGCACCAACAATGCCGAGACGATCCCCCCGCAAAATGCGGGTTGAGAAATCGCTGACGATTGCGCGCTCACCATAAGATTTTGACACGCGCTGCGCCTCGATGACGAGCTTGCCGGATGTGCCCGCCTCCGCCACGCTGATCTGCACATCGCCTTGCACCTTGCGTTGTTCGCGCACCTGTTTGCGCAAATCGGCAAGCCTTGCCATACGACCCATATTGCGTTTGCGACGCGCGCTCACGCCATGGCGCACCCAATGTTCTTCATTGGCAATCAGCCGGTCCAGCTTGTGACGGTCGCGCTCTTCTTCTTCGAGCACCTGATCCCGCCAGGTCTCGAACTCGCCAAAGCCGCGATCCATCCGCCGCGTCTGACCGCGATCAAGCCAAAGCGTTGCATTCGACAACGTCTGCAAAAATCTGCGGTCATGGCTGATGAGGACGAGCGCCGAGCGCAAGCTCTTCAATTCCTTTTCCAGCCACTCAATCACCGGCAGATCGAGATGGTTGGTTGGCTCATCGAGAAGCAGCACATCCGGTTCTGGCGCAAGCACGCGGGCGATGGCGGCACGGCGCGCTTCGCCGCCGGAGAGATGCGCGGGGTCTTCTTCACCGGTCAGGCCAAGCTGTTCGAGCAAATAGCGCGCCCGATAGAGGTCGTCGGAGGGGCCAAGCCCCGCTTCGACATAAGCCAGCGTCGTCGCAAAACCGCTCAGGTCAGGCTCCTGCGAGAGATAGCGCACGGTCGCATCTGGCTGGAAAAAGCGCAGGCCCTGATCGGCCTCGACCTGCCCGGCAGCAATCTTGAGCAAGGTTGATTTGCCTGACCCGTTACGGCCAACGAGGGCCAGCCGCTCACCCGGCGAGACCGACAGCTCCGCCCCTTCCAGCAGCGGTTTGCCGGAAATAGTCAGCCAGATGTCCTGAAGGGTAAGGAGAGGGGGAGCCATGAAGGCGGTTTAGGCGATCTTTGGCGCTGAGAATAGGCCCCTTCCAAGCCCCGAAGAGTGAAACTCTTTTTTGCCTTCTTCCTTGTTAAGGTAGCGACATCCTCTCACCAGGACCCTGGAATGCCTGTTTCTTCACCCGCCGCCGCGCTCGCCGCCCTTGAGGCCCATCGCGTCGAAATCGCCCATCACCATCTGCGCGATCTATTTGCCGCCGACCCGACGCGGGCGCAGCGCTACCGCGTGGAGCTGGATGACCTCCTGTTTGACTACTCCAAGCACCGCGCCACCGATGTGACGCTGGGTCATCTGATCTCGCTGGCGCGGGCCGTGAAGCTGGAAGACAGCCGGGCGGCGCTTTTTGCTGGCGAGGCAGTGAACACGACCGAAGAGCGCGCTGCCCTTCACATGGCGTTGCGCAATTTCGGGCCTGCCATGCAGGCGAATGGCGAAGAGGTCAGTGCACTCGTTCGGAAAGAACGCAACCGGCTCTATGACTTTGCGCGCGGCATTCGCGATGGTCAGATCCTCACTGCCAAGGGTGAGCGCTTCGCCCATATTGTGAATATCGGCATTGGCGGTTCTGATCTCGGACCTGCCATGGCCGCGCGTGCTTTGTCGCCCTTCGTACAGGAAGGTTTGTCGGCGCATTTTGTGTCCAATGTGGATGGGGCTGATCTGTCGGATACGCTGAAGCTCATAGATCCGTCTCGTGCGCTCTTCATCATCTCATCCAAAACATTCACCACACAGGAGACCATGGCGAATGCGCGCTCAGCTCGCGCGCTTTTGGTGAAGAACCTGGGTGAAGCCGCAATCGCTGATCATTTCGCTGCAGTCTCCACAAAGCTGGATCTTGTCGCACAGTTTGGCATTGCACCCACTCGTGTCTTTGCCATGTGGGATTGGGTTGGCGGGCGCTATTCCATGTGGTCCAGCATTGGACTTGCGCTGGCGATCTTGATCGGTCCCGACCATTTCGAAGATTTCTTGCGCGGCGGTTTTGACATTGATCGCCATTTTCAGGATGCGCCCGTTGAGTCAAATATCCCCATATTGATGGGATTATTGGGCGCGTGGTATCGCAATGTCTGGGGCTATGGATCCCATGCGGTTATTCCCTATGATCAGCGTCTTGCACGCTTTCCTGCCTATCTGCAGCAACTCGACATGGAGTCGAATGGCAAGTCAGTGACGCGTGAAGGAAAGCCCGTGACCCTTGCAACAGCCCCCGTTATCTGGGGCGAGCCCGGCACCAATGGGCAACACGCTTTCTTCCAGATGCTGCATCAAGGCACGGATATTGTGCCGGTCGATTTCATTGTCGCGGCGCAGCCCATTCAAGCTGACGCCGAGCATCATGCCTTGCTGGTCGCCAATTGCCTTGCACAAAGCGAGGCTTTGATGAATGGGCGCACACAGGCAGAGATCGAGGCGGTGCTCTCACGGCAAGGCATGAGCGCCACGCAGATTGCACGCCTCGCACCCCACAAGGTCTTTGCCGGTAATCGGCCTTCGAGCACGATCATCTATGAGCGCTTGAATCCGCGCAATCTTGGTCGACTGGTCGCGCTTTATGAGCATAAGGTCTTTGTGCAATCCGTGATCTGGAACATCAATGCGTTCGATCAATGGGGCGTGGAGCTGGGCAAGGAAGTCTGCAATTCGCTTGCCCCGATCGTTGCAGACAAGACTGCCTCTCTAGGCAATCTCAATCCATCAACAGCTGCCTTGATCGCGTGGCGTCGTCGCTTTATGCCTTAACGGCGCAGTGGCACAACCTTGCCCTTATCGCGCAGCGCATCTTGCAAGATCTCATCGAGATCAACCTGCGTGAAAGGCTT
The DNA here is from genome assembly GCA_964557555.1 of uncultured Beijerinckia sp. GTDB lineage: Bacteria > Pseudomonadota > Alphaproteobacteria > Rhizobiales > Beijerinckiaceae > Terripilifer. Next base: position 10,764 of record CAZLBA010000009.1, on the reverse strand, counting down.
GGAGAGGCGCGCCAAAGTCGCAGGCGTGTCCCTTGGCAGATCAGCATAGCCCGTCACAAGAACAACCGGCAGATCAGGATGTGAAAATGCAATATCACGCGCAAGCTCCACGCCTGTCATGCCGGGCATGGCTTGATCGGTGAGAACAATATCGAAATGCCGGGTTTTCAATAATTGAAGCGCCTCACCAGCCGATGCGGCTTCAACGACATCATGGCCGAGATCTTCGACCATATCCACCGTACCCATGAGAACAAGCGGATCATCATCAACGACAAGCACACTCAAGCGCGGCGCATGTGGTTTTTGCGCAGGTTGACTGGGAGCGACGATTTGCATGGGCTGGGCAGCGGCGGGTGGCAACCAGAGTTCAATACAAGTGCCCTCGCCCAGTCTGCTCTTCACATTGAGCTGGCCACCCGATTGCGCGACAAGGCCCTGCACCATGGACAAGCCAAGGCCAGTTCCCTTGCCAATTTCCTTCGTGGTGAAAAATGGCTCTGTCGCCCGTGCAAGAGTGGCATCATCCATGCCCATGCCAGTGTCGCGCAAGGTGATACGGACAAAATCACGCTCACCCAGATTTTGCGCATCGGCTTCAATGTAGAGAGTGCCACCTTGCGGCATGGCATCACGCGCATTCACCGCAAGATTGAGAATGGCAAGTTCAAGCTGATGTGCATCAATCTTGACGGCCGGCAGGCCGGCAGCAAAGTCAGTTCGAATGCGTATGAGCGGACCCAGTGAGCTTTGTAGGAGATCCTGCATTCCTTCAACAAGCTGCTTCACATCGACAGATTGCGGCTTGAGGTCTTGCTTGCGGGCAAAAGCCAGCATGCGTTGCGTGAGGATCGCACCGCGTTGAGCAGCGCGTAATGCATTATCAAGATAGCGTTGCGTGCGTCCATCGTCCGATAAACGCTTTTTCATCAGCTCCAGACTGGAGAGAATAGCTGACAAGAGATTATTGAAGTCATGCGCAATACCGCCGGTCAATTGGCCAAGCGATTCATTCTTTTGTACCTGAAAGAGTTGAGCCTGTGCGCGTTCGCGTTCACGCACTTCTTCGACTAGCTGACGCGTGCGTGCAGCTACACGCTGTTCCAGTTCGGCATTGGTCTTTTCCAGTAATTCACGGGAACGGTGACGCTCGCTGATGTCAAAACTCACGCCCGTCAAGCGCATGGCCTGACCGCGATCATTCATGATCACGCGACCGCGCGTTGCAATCCAGCGGATCTCACCAGTCTGTTGATCCTCGACACGGTAATCGACTTCATAGCGATCTTTGGATGTGATGGCTGCGCCCATGCCTGCGTCCAACGCCTGACGATCATCCACCTTGACGCAATCATACCAGTCGCGTGCGATGATACTTTGTCCATCACCCGGCACGCTCAAGCCATGCAAGCGGAATTGCTGTTGGGACCATCGCATTTCGCCACTTGCGAGATCCCAATCCCATGTGCCAATGCCAGCTGATTCCTGCGCCAGCTTCACCCAGGCTTCCGTACGTGCAAGCGCCTGTTCCGTGCGCGCGATATCTGTGGTCTCCAGAACAGCAATACTGACAGCCAGTACGTCACCCGTTTCGGATCTGACGGGAAAGTAGTTGGACACCCAGCTACGACCACCTTGATGCACTTCAAGATTGAGCACGGGCTCTCGCGTCGTGAATACATTCTCGATCACCGGTCCAAGCCGATCCAGCAGATGCGGCACGGTATCGCGCATATTGGCGCCGACGACTGCCGGGCGTAGGGTATCCGCTGCGCTCAGACGCACATTTGTGCTGAGATAGTTCAATTCCCGATCAACAACGGCCAGCCCGACAGGTGCCGAATCATAGATCGAACGCATTTCACTAACACTGCGCCGCAGGGCTTGCTCATTGGCATCGACTTCATTGACCAGCCGGTTGAACGACTCACCGATGCTGGCAAATTCTCGCGGCATGGATGTCGTTTCGACCCGCGCTGAACGGTCGCCTTCGCGCCATTTCAAGGTCGCATCAAGCAAAACACGCACCGGCTTTTCGATGAATTGTCGTCCCACCAGCACAGCAAATATAGCGGCCAGCAACAGACCCAGAAAAGCCAGCACAAAGGCACGGCGCGCTGCTTCGTCAATGGGCGCCAGCGCTTCCGCGCGGCTCAAGCCAACAGCAACGAAAATGTCATATGGTCTGGTGCGTAATGGCAGATAGGCCGAGAAGCGTTGCACACCGTCGCGACCGGTGATTTCTACCACCGAAGGCTTGTCGCCATCCAATGTCCATTGCAGTTCCTGCCGCATGGATGCGCCAACAAGATAGGTTTCAGGAAAGCGGACGAGAATCGTTCCGAACCTGTCTGCAATAGTAACGGATCCGTTGCGGCTGACAGGGATGTTTCCCAACTCACGCGCCAGCCAGTCGACATCGAGCCCGGCAAAGAGAACGCCGAAAAGTCCATCCTTGTCCTGTACTGGAAAGGCGAGATTGAGCTGCCGCTTGCCATTGCCCCGACCAACAACAAAGCTGCCAACAACGAAACTGCGCTTCTCCTGCGCAAGCTGAAAGGCCGGACGATCGGATAGATCATTGCCCAGAGGTTCGGGCGAAATGCTGCTGCAAATGACCTTGCCTTTGGCATCTGTCAGGGACAGGGAGTCAAAAATCTCAACGCCCTTGACAGCGTCTTGCAGCAATTGCCGACACACACCGGGGGTGGAGCTACGCACTTCGGGCGTATTGCCTACCAATACGAGGGTCGCACGAATGCCGGAGATCAGGCGATCAAGCTCACGGCCGATGCTCTCAGCTTCACGCAAAGCCTGACGACGAAATTCTTCAACGCGTGTTTCGCGCAGCTCATAGGCATTATAGGCATTGATGGCGAGCGCCGGAAGAATGGCGACAACAGCGATCAGGATGAGACGCGCGAGCATCAACATGATGCTTGAACTCCTTCAGCAGCGAGGCTGCTGCTTACTCGTCTTCACCGAAGCGGTTGGCGACGAGAGCCTCTAGCGCATCAAGTACAGCTTCAGCCTGTTCACCCCGCGCCGAGACCGTAATGGATGTGCCCATTCCAGCGCCCAGCGTCAGGATGCCCATGATGGATGTGCCGCCCACCGTTTCCCCGCAACGGCTGACAAAGACTTCCGCTGCGTCAAAGTTTTCGACGCATTGCACGAATTTGGCCGTCGCGCGTGCGTGAAGGCCCTTGCGATTGATGATGGGGAATTCGCGGGAAGTCGTGCCTTCGATGGGCACATGGGCCGCGCAGTCGCAGTCTGATGTGTCGTCTGTCATTTCCCGCTCAGGATCCGGCTGGCTACAGAAATATATTTCCGTCCAGCATCCTGCGCCTGAATGACGGCCTGTTCAAGGCTTGAGCTGTCCCGCACCGAGGCAAGCTTGATGAGCATCGGCAAATTCATGCCGGCCACGACGTCCACCTTGGCGCCCTCCATGGCGGAGATGGCCAGATTTGAAGGTGTGCCGCCAAACATATCCGTCAGAAGAACGACGCCCGTGCCGGAATCAACCGCATGGATCGCAGCCAAGATGTCCTTGCGCCGCTGCTCCATGTCATCTTCTGGCATGATGTTGATCGTTTCCACCTGAGTTTGTGGACCGACAACATGCTCAAGGGCCGCGCGGAATTCCGACGCGAGCCGCCCATGGGTCACAAGCACCATTCCGATCATATCGAACGACGTCCCATGGAACGCTCCGCGCCGCCTTTTGGCGCCCCCCGTGCGGAAGGTGCTGCATTTTGTGCATTGCGGTCACAATGGCAAGCGAAATGAGCAGGCTGTCACGCCCAATTCATTGCAGCGAGGACCCGACGGGCAGCTTCCTGGGGGCCGACATCCCATTGGATCGCCAGCCGGGGGACCCTGATCCCCTCAATGTCAGTGCTGGAGTCGCCGGGCTGCGGCAGCCGGGCCGCAACATCCACAAGGTCCACGCAGAGCCGAACGGCACCGCATAAGGCAATGTTTCTGCTGATGATTCCCGTCCCGCGCTCTTCGATCAACCCTTGCGTGGCGGGGTGACCGGAGACCAGTAGCCGGTCGGAGACAGCCTCCACCGCGACCCGATCATCCCCGATGAGGCGCGTGAAAATGCCGCGCCCCTCGCCCATGGCCAGAAGGGCGAGAACGAGCTGGCTCTTGCCCGCCCCAGAGGCTCCCCGGATCAGCACGGCGGCTTCTGCGACCATGACGGCGCTGGCATGAACATAATGGGTGCCGGGGCTCACGGGGCCTCCGGGAGCCAGATGGTGAAGCGCGCGCCCAGCACATTGCCACCCGTACCAAGCCGGTTCGAGGCCGTAATCCGCCCGCCATGCGCCTCGACGATCTGGCGCGAGATGGAAAGACCAAGCCCGGAATTTTGGCCAAAGCCCTGATTGGGCCGATCCGTATAGAAACGTTCGAAGATGCGTTCGAACGCATGAGCGGGAATGCCCGGCCCATCATCATCGACGATGATCTCGATGCCCTCGCGCGATGCACCGCGTGTCACCAGCCGGCCGCGCCGCAAGGCGATGCGCACATGGCCCCCCTGTGAGGAGAAGGAGCGCGCATTGTCGATGAGATTGGTGATGACCTGCCCCAGACGCAGATCATGCCCAATCACCGAGTAGAGATAGCGCTGGCCGGCGGCAGGGGCGATATCCAGCTGGCAGGTGACACCGTCTCCGCGTTCCACCTGATTGGCCATCTCAACCACCGTGCGCAACAGCTTGGTCAGATCAACCGGCTGCATGTCCGCGCGCGCAAGTTCGGCATCCAAACGCGACGCATCGGAAATATCGGTGATGAGACGGTCAAGCCGCTTCACATCATGCTGGATAATTTCGAGCAGGCGACTCCGCGATTGATCGCTGCGCGCCATGGGCAAGGTCTCAACCGCGCTCCGCAAGGAGGTGAGCGGATTTTTGAGTTCATGCGCCACATCGGCTGCAAAGCTCTCGATCGCATCGATGCGGTTGTAGAGCGCGCCTGTCATATCGCGCAGAGCGCCCGACAAATGGCCAATCTCATCCGAGCGATCCGTGAAGTCCGGAATCTCCTGACGGGACTTGATGCCGCGACGCACGCGCTCGGCCGCTTCGGCAAGCTTGCGAATAGGTTCTGCAATCGCGCCCGCCAAAATCATGGAGAGCAGAAACATCACGCCAGCGGAGACGAGGAAGATGCGCACAAGCGCCCAACGTTCGGAGGCGATGATCTTGTCAATATCGCCACCTTGCGTGGACATGAGCAAAGCGCCGCGCACGACGCGAAAACGTTGAATGGGAACGGCCACAGAGACGATGGTCTCACCGCGTGTATTCACCCGCACGATGGAGGAGGGAGATCCGTTCAGCGCATTGTCAACTTCAGGATAGGCACGCCCATTGGCAACACCGATATCCTCATAAACGGGAACACCGACTGAGCCGAACCATCCGCGCAGTTTCGTCCACCAACGTTCATGCCAGCTGCTGCGCGCCTCCTCATTACCATTATTGGGAAGGTCGAAACGCAGAATATTGGAACGAGAGGTGAGCGAACGCGAATCAATCAGCAGATAGCCTTCGCGGTCATAGATTTGCGCACGCGTGCGGGTCGGCGTCACAAGACGACGCAACACAGGCCCGACACGTTCGGGATTGATGGAAAATTCCAGCGTCGAATCGACGTCACTGGAGCCGCCATAGGTTTCGCCCGGCGCAAGCTGCAACAATTTCTCAGGATCAATGGTAATGGCATCCGTCTCGACGGCGGCTGAGGCTGCAATGGCGGCTGCGATGATCTCGCCTTGCGTCTGCAAACTTTGCACGCGCGCTTCGATCAGCCCTTGGCGAAATTGGTTGAGATAGAGAAAGCTCAAGAAGAGCGCGACGAGACCGCCCAAATTGAGAAGAACAATCCGGCGTGTGAGGCTTGAACCAAGACGTGCCGTCACAGCTGCGAAGACGCGCTTGATCATCGGCTGACGCGGGGCCGCATCTGCCTCACTGATCTGCGCAGCCGTCTCGCCCGCACTTGGCGCGTCAACACTCATCCCGGCCCCAATGGCGGCCCCTCATGGGCTGCTTAGCCTTCCTTGAAACGATAGCCTACACCATAAAGCGTTTCGATCATTTCGAAGTCGTCATCGACCTGTTTGAATTTTTTGCGCAGGCGCTTGATGTGGCTGTCGATAGTGCGGTCATCGACATAGACCTGATCATCATAGGCGGCATCCATCAAGGCATTGCGGCTCTTCACAACACCGGGCCGCGTGGCAAGCGCTTGCAGGATGAGAAATTCCGTCACGGTCAAGGTCACGGGCTGATTTTTCCAGGTGCAGGTGTGGCGCTCAGGATCCATCTTGAGCAGTCCCCGCTCAAGGATCTTGGCTTCCGCCTCCTTTTGCGCAGCCGCTTCCTTGGGATTGGCGCGACGCAAAATTGCTTTCACACGTTCCACCAGCAGGCGCTGGGAGAAGGGTTTGCGAATGAAATCATCCGCGCCCATCTTCAAACCAAACAGCTCGTCGATCTCGTCATCTTTGGAGGTGAGAAAGATGACGGGCAAATCAGATTTCTGGCGCAGACGACGCAACAATTCCATGCCATCCATGCGCGGCATCTTGATGTCGAAGATCGCCAGATCGGGTGGATTGGTTTTCAAGCCATCAAGCGCACTCGCGCCATCCGTGTAGGTTTGAACACGATAGCCCTCGCCTTCCAGAGCGATTGAAACGGAGGTGAGGATGTTGCGGTCATCATCAACGAGAGCAATGGTCGGCATGGAATTTCAACCTCAGGTCTGCGCCACCAGCCGGTGCTGGTAATCGCCCGCCCTATTGAGCAGGATGCGGCTTGAACGCGCCATGAACCGAATGGCAGCGTCGGCGGCGCGCAATTGAGGCCCCCGAAGGGGCCGAAATGTGGCCGGCGCGTGGACCATTAATGGCATTCAGCTGCGCGATGGCCAGCCCGCTCAGCGCCTTATATAACATTCGCAGTGGCAATTCCCACCCGGACGAGTGAGGCAAATGACTGAGCAGACTGAGGGCCAAAGGCCGGGCCTCCCGCCGGGCTACGACGGTAAAGCTGAAGCAAAACAGTTGCTTAGGTCCGTTCGCGCGGGGGCGCTCGCAACCCTCACGCCGGCCGGCTTTCCCTTCTCTAGCCTCGTCAATGTCGCAACCGACCCATCGGGCGCGCCCATCCTGCTCATGTCTCAGCTCTCCGCCCATACGAAACATCTGGATGCAGAGCCCCGCGCCTCAATCCTGCTGGCCCGCACTGGCAAAGGCGATCCGCTCGCCCATCCGCGCCTGACTGTGGTGGGGCGCATGGCAAAATGCACGGACGACGCGAAGCGGGAGGCCCTGAAAGCCCGTTTTCTCGCCCGCCATCCCAAATCTGCCCTTTATGCGGATTTTGGCGATTTCGCCTTCTGGCGCATGGAGGTCGAAAGCGCGCATCTGAATGGCGGCTTTGCCAAGGCTGCAGACTATCTTTGGTCTGATCTCGCGGTTGGCGTTGAGGATGCACAGGAGCTGCTGGCCATTGAGTCTTCGGCGCTTGAACACCTCAATAATGATCATGCAGATGCCCTCTCCCTTTATGCGCAGAAGTTTGCCAAAGAGCCCGCGGCCCGCTGGCGCGCCACGGGGCTCGACCCTGAAGGGCTTGATCTTTCCGCCGGCGACCTGACAGCCCGCATCAGCTTTCCGCAGCGTTTGACCAATGCCGCTTCCTTGCGCCGCATCCTTGCGGAACTGGCGGCCCAGGCGCGGGCTGACTAGATCATTTGTGCGCTGCAAAAAACGCTCGGATTCGACGATTCGACTGTTGGCTGATCTTGCCCTGAAGCCTTCTGCCGACTAAACCCACGCCAGCCTTTGAATGCGAGCGCAGGCGGAACGGGAGCCGCTGCGGCTCGGGCTTCAACCGGAGACGATCATGAAACAGACGGGCACGTTCAACGCTTCATATGGGATCGACACGTTCGGTCTGAAGGGCGTGCGCAGCGTTGCGTATAACCTCGAAGCGCCGATGCTCTATGAAGAGTCGATCCGTCGTGACGAGGCCGTGATTGCTCCGGGTGGCGCAATCGTCGCCGAGACCGGTGTGCATACCGGCCGTTCGCCGAAAGACAAATTCACGGTGCGCGATGCCAACACCGACAAGGCTGTCTGGTGGGAAAACAACAATGCCATGTCGCCCGAGCATTTCGAAACCCTGCTTCAGGATTTCATGAAGGCTTGCGAAGGCAAGGATCTCTTTGTTCAGGATCTTTATGGCGGCGCTGATCCGGCCTTTCGCGTCAAGACGCGCGTGATCTGCGAATTTGCCTGGCACTCTCTCTTCATCCGCAATCTTTTGATCCGTCCACGCCGCGAGGAGCTGCCCTCCTTCACCGCCGATATGACGATCATTGATCTGCCAACCTTCCGCGCTGATCCCAAGCGCCATGGTTGCCGCAGCGAAACGGTCATCGCGATGGATCTGACGCGCAAGATCGTGCTCATTGGCGGTACGAGCTATGCGGGCGAGATGAAGAAATCCGTCTTCACCTACCTCAACTGGTCGCTGCCGGCGCAAAATGTCATGCCGATGCACTGCTCTGCCAATATCGGCAAGGATGGTGATGTGGCGATCTTCTTCGGCCTTTCGGGCACGGGCAAGACAACGCTGTCGCAGGATCCCAATCGCATTCTCATCGGCGACGATGAGCATGGCTGGAGCAAGGACGGTGTCTTCAACTTTGAAGGCGGCTGCTATGCGAAGGCTATTCGCCTGTCGCGCGAAGCTGAACCTGAGATCTATGCCACCACCGAGCGCTTCGGTACGGTGATGGAAAACGTGGTCCTTGATGATGTGACGCGCGTTCCTGACTTCGACAGCGAAGCCAAGACCGAGAACACACGCATCGCCTATCCGCTCGAATTCATCTCGAATTCGTCAGACACGGGCCGTGGTGGTCACCCCAAGAACATCGTCATGCTGACCTGCGATGCGTTCGGCGTTCTGCCCCCGATTGCAAAGCTTGATCCGGCGCAGGCCATGTATCACTTCCTCTCCGGTTATACCGCCAAGGTCGCTGGCACAGAAAAGGGCGTGACGGGCCCGGAAGCGACGTTCTCCACCTGCTTCGGCCACCCCTTCCTGCCGCGTCATGCGTCAGAATATGGTGACCTGCTGCGTGAATTGATCGCCAAGCATCATGTCGATTGCTGGCTGCTCAACACGGGCTGGACGGGCGGCAAGGAAGGCGTTGGTCGCCGTATGCCGATCCGCGTCACACGCCGTCTGTTGACGGCCGCTCTCGATGGTTCGCTGAACAAGGTCGAGTTCCGCACCGATCCTTACTTCGGTCTTGCAGTGCCGGTGTCGGTGCCAGGCGTTGAGCCGCACATCCTGAACCCGGTAAAGACCTGGGCATCGAAGTCTGAATTCGCTGCAACCGCCAAGCATCTCAACGAAATGTTCGCCAAGAACTTCGTCCAGTTCGAGAAGCATGTGGACAAGGCTGTGCGTGAAGCAGCGCCCACCTCCCAGCTTGCGGCGGAATAAGTTCAGCCTGACAAGTCAAAAGAAACGGCGGCCTTAAGGCCGCCGTTTTTGTTTAGAGCTTTTGCCAGGTCAGGCTACGTCGCGTCACCGAGCCGTGCGTATAATCTTCCGACACGGGGGGCGTGAGGATGAGTTTGTCACCTTCGAACTTGAAGTGACGAACTTGCGGGACGCCGACCCAGCTTTCGCGTGTTGCCATCTCGACATGGTGGATCACCGCATCGCCGTCGATGCTCCACGGCCCCGCATAAGATGTGATTTGCTGCGGCTTGCCCGGTTCCATACGGCGAATGATAACCATCATGCGTGGTTCATTCGTGTAGCAGATGAAACCCGTCTGCGTGACATTCTCATCAAGCTTTTGGCCTGAGCTTGCCACTTCGCGCTCGACGCCAATGAGTTTCCATGTGCCCAAGAATTTCGCGCGTAGATCCTCTGACATTTTCCCCCCTTTGTTTTTACAGGAACAGATAAGTTACCGCGACGAAAAGCGGCAACAGAATCACCCCTGACCAGAGCATATAGCCAAAGAAGGTCGGCATCTTCACACCCGCCGTGCGCGCCATGGAATAGACCATGAAGTTCGGTGCATTGCCGATATAGGTATTCGCACCCATGAAGACGGCGCCAATTGAAATGGCGATCAGAACCTGCGTCTGCTGATGCATCAAATTGACCGGGTCACCACCCGCCATCTGGAAGAAGACGAGATAGGTTGGCGCATTGTCGAGGAAAGAGGAGAGTAGGCCCGTCGCCCAGAAATAGGCGGCAGGATTGGCAGTTCCATCCTGATGGCTGACTAGTGCTACGATGGGTGCAAAGGCACCCTCCTTGCCTGAATGCAGCATCGCCATCACGGGAATGATGCAGGAGAAGATGGCCGCAAACAGTTTAGCAACGTCGATTAGCGGCTCCCATTCAAACCCATTCGCCTCTCGCTCTTCGCGGCGCGTTATCAGGATAGAGGCGACACCAACAGCAATCATCACAGCTTCACGCATGAGATTTTGTAGCTGTAGCTCAGTCCCCAAAACCGTGACACTGATGCCGGGCCTCCAGATGCCGCTCAGAATGATAGCTGCAATCGCAACGGAAATTAGACCGATATTAGCGAGACCCGTAATGCTGAATCTTTCCGTATCCGGTGTTGGGTCAAGCGTGACCCCTTCCTTTTTATAAAGAGCTTGAATTTCTTGATTCATCTGAAGGAGTT
>CAZLBA010000008.1:48723-51257 GCA_964557555.1 uncultured Beijerinckia sp. | reverse complement strand
CGAAACGGAACACAAGATGCATATCATGCTCGATCAGGATGAGTGCGACACGTTCCGGCAGGCGCGCGACGACATCAAGAATTTGCTCGCGCTCTGATTCAGGCACACCCGCTGCGGGCTCATCGAGCAGCAGCAATTTGGGTTTGGAGGCGAGGGCGAGCGCAATTTCCAGCAGGCGCTGCTTGCCATAGGGCAGATCAGCCACGCGCGCATCGCGCACATCACCAATGGTCAGCTCTTCGAGCAGGGCGCAAGCCTCATCGACGATTTCGCCGCGCAAACCCAGCGGGCGGAACCATTCCCGCGCTGCATCTTCCCGCTCATTGATGGCGAGGATGACGCTTTCCAGCGGCGAGAGTTCGGCAAAGAGCTGGTTGATCTGGAAGGTGCGGGCGATGCCGGCCGTAGCACGGCGGCGCACCGTCCAATTGGTGATGTCTTGGCCCTCAAAAAGGATTTGCCCTGATGTTGGCTGCAACACACCCGTCAGCTGATTGACGAAGGTTGTCTTGCCTGCACCATTAGGGCCGATGAGTGCATGGCGCGCACCGGCAGGCAGGCTGAATGTGACATTATCGGTGGCAATGATGCCGCCGAAGCGCTTTGTCAGCCCGCGCGTTTCGAGGACGATGCTCATGGGCGATCTCCCTTGCGCGTGAGGCGTGCCCAGCCATTCTCCAACATGCCAATGATGCCATTGCGCACGAAGAGGACGAGCAGCACGAGAACGGCACCCAGCCAGAACTGCCAATATTGAAGCGTGATATTGCCGATCACGTCTTGCATGACGCGGAAGGCAACAGCGCCAATAAGGCCGCCATAGAGATAGCCGGCGCCACCAAAGACGAGAATGAGCAGCGCATCGGCTGAGCGATGGAAGGCGATCATGTCTGGCGAGGCTGATTGTGTCGTCTGCGCCAGCAAGGCACCTGCAACGCCTGCAATCGCGGCAGCGATTGTGTAAATCGCGACCAGACGTGCATTGACGGGAACGCCAATGGCACGCGCGCGCAGCGGATTATTCTTGATCGCCTTCAGCGACAGGCCAAAGGGCGAATTCACGATCCGCCGCGAGATCCAGAAACATATGAAGAGGACGGCCAGCGAATAGAGATAGGCCACCCGTCCCCATAGATCGAACTCCCAAATTCCGAGGACTGCGGAAGGCAAGACACCATGCAGGCCATCCGCACCGCCCGTCAGCCAGCGCATCTGGTTGGCAAGCTCTGCCAGGATCAAGGCTACGCCAAGCGTCACCATCAAGCGTGTGAGGTCAGATCCACGTAGCACGAGGAAGCTTGTGGCAAAGCCGAAAAGGCCAGTGAGCGAGCCCGCCACGATGAGGCCGATGACGGGATCGCTCATCGGAAATGTACCAGCCCCCCATTTCGCCATCAGTGCCGCGATATAGGCGCCCAGTCCGAAGTAAGCGCCTTGTCCCAGTGTCACGATGCCGGCAAAGCCGAGCACGAGGTCGATCGACAAGGCAAGGAGGCCAAGCGTGACGATCTCTGTCAGCAACATCAGGCGCGTTGGAACACCGGGGATGTAATCGCCAAAGATGAAGAAGAGCGACAGCGCCACGAACCAGAACAGCCATTCATACCAGCGGGACCGGCTGTTGCGCAGCAGCTTCTCGGTTGCGCTCATCGGATATTTATCGTTCGGGGCGCTCATCGTGTGGCTCCCTTCGTGAACAGGCCTTGCGGACGAAGGATCAAGACAGCCACCATGATTGTGTAGATGATGAAACCGCCGATCTCAGGCACATAATACTTGCCCGCGACATCAGCGATGCCGAGCAGGAGCGAGGCATAGAAGGGGCCGGTGATGGTGGTGGTGCCACCGACTGAAATGACGATCAGGAAGTAGATCATGTATTTCAGCGGGAATGTGGGGTCGATCGAGATGATGCCAATCGACAGTGCGCCACCAAGGCCAGCAAGGCCAGAGCCGAATGCAAAGGTGACGGCGAAGATGGTGGTGACATTAATGCCAAGCCCGCGCGCCACACGCCCGTCATCCACGGCTGCGCGCAAGCGACTGCCAAAGCGCGTCTTGGCGATGATGAATTGCAGCGCAATCGTCAGCAGGCCACAAATGACGATGGTGAAGATGCGATAGATGCCGACATTGGCACCCAGCACATTGACACGGCCCTCCAGCGACGGCGGCAGATTGATGGTCTGCTGGTTTGCGCCCATAAAATAATCGACGATCGCCATCGCCATGAAGACGAGGCCGATGGAAAAGAGCGTCTGATCGAGATGGCTCTTTTGATAAAGATGCACATAAAGCGTGCGCTCAAGCACAAAGCCGAGCAGCGCGGAAAAGACAAAGGCCGCAGGCAAGCCCCAATAAAAGGAGATGCCATAGCGGTTCATCATAACAATGGTCAGATAGCCGCCTGCCATGGCAAATGCGCCATGGGCGAGATTGATGAAGTTCATCAAGCCGAGCGTCACGCATAGGCCAATGCCGAGCACAAAGAGCAGCATTCCATATGCAACGCCGTCAAACAGAATGGTCAGCAC
>CAZLBA010000008.1:2557-48623 GCA_964557555.1 uncultured Beijerinckia sp. | reverse complement strand
GCAACAGCCATCATGTTCGGGCGCATATTGTTATTGGTCTTGCGGAAGATTTCCACGAAGGCCTTGTTCTCGGGCGAATTGTGATCAGCCGAATAGTCATGCGAGGTGATCATGCCGAGCACTGAGTCGCCCATGTCATTGAGCAGATCGTCATCGGTCACGTCGCCGGTCGCAATCACGCGGATCTTCGCACCGGCGAAGTCGCGATCAATCACCTGCTTCATCAGCGTCGAACCCTGACCCGATGGCACGAAGAGGAAGACTGCATCCGGCTTCAGGTCCTTTGCTTTCTGCAGGAAGGGCGAGAATTCGGGGCTGGCGAGCGGCGCGCGCAGCGAGTCGAGCACCTTGCCCCCGGCTTCTTCGAAGCGCTGCTTGAAGAACCTTTCCGCATCAATGCCGGGCGCATAGTCAGAGACCAGCGTAACGGCGGTCTTGACGCCATTCTTGGCGGCCCAGTCTGCGATGGGGAAGGTCATCTGCGGCATGGTGCGGCCAGCGCGGACGAAATAGGGAGATTGGGGCACAACGGCCGAGGTCGCTGCCGTCATGATGATGGCTGGCACGCGGGCCTGAGTGGCAACCGGGCCGACTGCCATGGCGATGGGGGTGAGACCGAAGCCACCGAGGAAGGCGACCTTGTCATTCACAACCAGCTCCTGCGCGAGGCGCTTGGAAATATCGGCAACACCCTGATCATCCTTGACGATGATTTCGACGCGCTTGCCAGCAACCATGTTGCCGCGCTGGGCCATGAAGGCCTTGGCGCCGGCATCGAGCTGGCGACCGGTGGAAGCTTGCGGGCCGGTCATCGGCAGGATCAGGCCGACCTTGACCACTTCTTGAGCGAGGGCCGGAACAGCTGACAGCGCCAATGCGCCCGCTGCAAGACCGATCAGAATTCTGTTGCGCATGGTTGTACTCCCTGAGCCCGGATGCCGCGCGCGTCCGGGGCGTTGCCTTATATCAAAAGGCAGGCGACGAGAAAGCCGCCAAACCTTGCTTTTAAGCTCTTTTCCCACGTCTTGGCGCGAGCCTTGCGAAAAGATTTCGCGGATCGGTTCACAGCTTCGCGAGAAGCGGCGGGGGCGGCCTGCAAGTGTTGCATTTGCAAAGATCGCCAAGGCAGCGATGCAGCTCCGCCCCACTCTTACGCACAGGTCAGGGAGGCGGTTTTCGTCACCCGCTCAATCTGGCCGTGCAGATGGTGCGCCGTCACCGAAGATGGCCAGAAGGGGGGCGTGGAGTGAGCCTGCAATCGGCCCCTCCACATGCGCTTCATCTTGCAAGTCCTCGTTAAAGGCTTCGATCCCTGTCAGGTCTTGCGCGAGGCTGCTGGAGGCGAGAATGTGGTCAAGCAGCACCGGGCGCCCATCATGCACGACGCTGAATCGCCGCTCGGCGGGCAGGCCGGCTTCCAGCGGCACCAGCGCGCGCTGCGCGAAATGATGCGTTTCCACATCATCCGGCAAGGCTTGCAACAGCCGGGTGGGGGCCTCGAAGGCCTCTGCATTGAAGTCACCGCAAAGGGCAATGCGCGCGCCTGGGTCCTGGTCGAGCAGGTCTTCAACGGCGAGCCGAATTTCCAGCGCCTGCGCCTGCCGCTTCAGGCTGGCGACGAAATAGCCCTCCGCCCAGCGCCGCGTGCTAGTCCATTGCCCCTCTCGCCGTCCGTCCGGCATGGGAGCCGCGCGCGGTGCGCGCAGATGCAGATTGAAAACATGCAGCGGGCTTTCGTCGGGCGGGGTGATCTTTGCGTAAAGCGCAGGCCGGTCGAAAGAGATGGTAATCTCTTCCCCCTCCGGGCTCTTCCAGACGAGGGGCTGCACCAGATCATGATGAAACTGGCGCTGTGCCACGATGGGCCAGCGACTGAGGATGGCAAGATTGTGCCGGTCGGCTGGATCATCGCCCCCCGGTCGTCGCGAATGGGCAAGGTGAAAATCGGCGCAGTCAGTGCCTTCAATGAGTTTTGTCAGGGCAACAAAACTGCGCGCATCCTCTGCGCTCAGATGTTGGGCATTCACTTCCTGCAAGCACAGAATGTCGGCTTGAAGCGCTGCGAGAATGGGACGCAGCGTGTTGGCGCGTGTCTGAAACCACGCTTCCTGATCGCGCGACCAGTCGAGGCTTTCAAGATTGAATGTGGCAAGGCGAAGTAACACGCGACAAGCTTATCGCGCGGACCTCCTTGCTTCAATCACCAGCCATGTTCAGGAGCGGGGAATTGCTTGCCCTTCACGGCCGCGACATAGGCTTTGACCGCTTCGTCAATGGAAGCGGCGCCTTCCATGAAATTCTTCACGAAGCGCGCCTTGCGTCCGGGGAAAATGCCGAGCATGTCATGCAGCACCAGCACCTGACCATCGCAGTCAACGCCAGCCCCAATGCCAATCGTCGCCATGGTTGTGAGCGAGGCGGTGATGTCTTTGGCTACGGCGCCTGGCACCATTTCCATCACAAGCATGGCAGCGCCCGCCGCTTCGAGTGCATGTGCATCGGCCTTTAACTGGGAGGCGCCCGCATCATCCTTGCCTTGCACGCGATAGCCGCCAAGCTGATGCACGGATTGAGGGGTGAGCCCGATATGCGCACATACCGGGACGCCGCGTTCCACTAAAAAGCGCACGGTTTCGGCCATATAGGCGCCGCCTTCCAGCTTCACCATTTGTGCACCAGCCGCCATTAACTTGGCGGCACTGCGCATCGCTTGCTCCGGGCTCTCCTGATAGGAGCCGAAAGGCAGATCACTCATGATGAAAGCGCGTTTGGTGCCGCGCGCCACGCAGGCCGTGTGATAGGCCATGTCATCGAGCGTCACAGGCAGGGTGGATGAATGGCCCTGCAAGACATTGCCGAGCGAGTCACCGACCAGCAGTACCTCAACGCCGCAGCGATCCAGCAGGGCTGCAAAGCTCGCATCATAGCAGGTCAGCACGCTGATTTTTTCACCAGCTGCGCGCAGCTTGGCGAAATCATGCAGCTTGAGCGGCTTTGTCTCGTCGAGATAGGCCATCTCACACCTCAATATTGTCGATGAGCCGCGTGCGGCCAAGCCGCGCGGCAACCAGCATACGAAGTCCTGTTCTGTAGCGGCCTTTCACGGTGGCAAGGCTCGCTGCATCGCGCAGCTCAAGATAGTCCAGCTCAAATCCGGCTGCGGTGATCTTGTTGCGGGCGGCAGTCAGCGCTGCATCGAAAGATTCGCCATCGCGGATGCGGATGGCTGCGCGCTGCATGGAGGCTTGCAAGGTCGGCGCAACCGCGCGCTCTTCAGGCGACAGATAAACATTGCGAGACGATAGCGCGAGACCGTCTGCCTCGCGCACTGTCGCACCGCCCACGATCTCAACCGGGATGTTGAGATCAGCCACAAGTCGGCGGATGACGGCGAGCTGCTGAAAATCCTTTTCGCCAAAAATGGCGACATCGGGCAGCGCCATCAGAAGAAGCTTGGTGACGACGGTGGCCACGCCTTGAAAATGGGTGGGGCGGAAGCGGTCTTCGAGACCCGCCACGGCCGGACCCTGCAAGCTGACAGTCGTTGCAAAACCCTCAGGATAGATCTCTTCCGGGGCCGGGTGGAACACGACATCCGCCCCGACGCTTTGGAGCTTCTCGACATCGGCCTCAAGCGTGCGTGGATATTTGCTGAAATCCTCGTTTGGCGCGAATTGCGTCGGATTGACGAAGATCGACACGACGACCCGGCGCGCACGTTTTTTCGCGATCTCAACCAGTGACAGATGGCCCGCATGGAGCGCGCCCATGGTGGGCACCAGCGCCACGCTCTCCCGCGCATCGCGCCAGATCCGCAACTGCGAGCGCAGGACGGCAGTGGTGGGGAGGATGGCAGGTCTGGTCATGTGGGCCTTTTGGGCAAAAATGGGCCAATGTGCAAGCCGACTTCCGTCGGCAATTGAAAGGATGCCGACTTCAGTTGGCAATAGCGCTGAGCGTGGTCACAATCCGCCCAGCTGGCAGGTCGGGATATTCATCAGGCTGGCCGGTCCGGTTCACCCAAACGGTATGGAAGCCAAAACGCTGGCCGCCAGCAATGTCCCAGCGGTTGGAGGATTGGAAAGAGACCTGACCGGGGCGGATGCCAAACCGCTCCAGAACCATCCGATAGGCGTCGGGCGCAGTCTTGTAGGTCATGATCTCATCGACAGACAGGCAGGCATCAATGAGCCCGGCAAGGCCAGCCGATGTCATGGCTGCTTGCAGAAGAGCTGGCGTGCCATTGGAGAGAATGGCTGTCGCAAAGCCCTTCGCCCGCAAGGCTGCAAGGGTCGGAGCAACATCGGGATAGGCATCGAGGGTGCGATAGGCTTCGAGCAGTTTCATGCGCAAGGAGGGGGCAAGCCCGCCGCAGCGCTGCGCCGCAAAGTCGAGCGACATCTCTGTCAGGGTCGCAAAATCGAGATAGGCCCCCATGAGCGTGCGCGTCCAGGTATATTCGAGCTGTTTGCTGCGCCACAGTTCGGACAGGCGATCGGCCTGCGGGCCAATCTCGTCGCGATGGCGCGCAACGGCGGAATGCACGTCGAACAAGGTGCCATAGGCATCGAAGACATAGACGCTCACATCACTCATCGCGCTGGCCCTTTGTCGCGCGTTGCCAGAGCGGCACACCATAGGAGGTCAGCGAGAGAAGCAACACCAGCACATAGAGAATGGCGCCAGCAAGGCCCACCAGCACCAGCGTCAATTCATTGCTGAAGCGCGTGATAGACGTGGCAAAGCGCGACAGCGGCTCGACCGCCATGATGGCAATAAGGACGAGGCCAAAGGCGGCATTGGCGACACTGATGCATACGCGCACCAAACGAGGATCAAGCTGCATCCAGCCCCGCTTGAGGGCGATGATGACGAGGAGTGCGAAATTGATCCAGGCGCCCAAGGCTGTTGCATAGGCAAGACCTGCCGCGCCGAGCGGTTCATAAAGGAACAGCTTGGCGATGATATTGATGCCAACCGCGCCCAGCGAAATCATCATCGGCGTGCGGGTGTCCCCCTGCGCCTGAAAACTTGCCACTGCTGACCGGATCAGCACCATGGCCAAAAGGCCGGTGCCATAGGCAAAGAGAACTTCAGCGGCTGATTTGGCGGCAGCCTCTGTGAAGGCGCCGCGCTGGAAAATGCCGCGCATGATGAGGTCAGGCAACATCAGGAAAGCCACGAGGAACGGCGCTGCAACAGCCAGCGTAATCGCCATGGTGCGGTTTTGTGCCAGAGCCGCTGCTTCCTTGTCTCCTGCTGCGAGGTGACGGCTCATTTCGGGCAGGAGTACGGTGCCCGCTGCAATCCCGATCACGCCGATGGGCAGCTGATAGATGCGGTCTGCATAGTAGATGGCGGACACGCTGCCGGTGGGTAGCAGGCTCGCAATGATCGTGTCGGCAAAGAGCGCAATCTGAACCCCTGCAGAGCCGATCACGGCGGGCAGAAAGGCGGTGAAGAATTGTTTGACATCCGCGCTCCAGCTCGGCTTGGCAAGGCCGACTGGTGCATTGGCGCGACGCGCAGCCATGATCAGCAGCACAAGTTCAAGCGCGCCCGAAATGGTAATGCCCCAGGCAGCCGCATGGGCAGTTGTTGGGAACAGGAATGCCAGCGCCAGACAGGCGATCATCACCAGATTGAGCAGGACGGGCGCAAAGGCAGCAGCTGCAAAATGTCCGCGTGCATTTAATGTTCCCGCATAAAGCGTCACCAGTGTGATGAAGAGAAGATAAGGGAAGGTAATGCGTGCAAGCGTGATCGCTGTTTCGAACTTTTCCGGTTCTGCGGTGAAGCCCGGTGCAAGCAGGCTCACCACCTGCGGCATGAACACCCAGACGACTGCCAGCAAAACCAGCTGCGATAGCAGGAGCAGGCTCGAAATCTGCGCTGCAAAGCGTTGCGCTGCGCTCTCACCTTGCTGTTCCAACACCCGCGCATAAGAGGGCACATAGGCGGCATTGAAGGCGCCTTCTCCGAAAATGGCGCGGAAATGATTGGGCAGGCGAAAGGCAACATAAAAGGCGTCCGCCAACATGCCCGCGCCCAGCATCGCACCCAGAAAGACATCACGGAAGAATCCGGTGATGCGCGAGAGCAAGGTCAGTCCCGCGACAGAGGCAAGATTCTTCAGCATGGGTTCAGGCCCGTTGACCGTGGCGCAGCGGAATGGGTGCGCGGTCCGGCTGGCTCGGTTCGCCCACACGCTCAGCCACGAGATAAAGCGGGCGGCGTTTCACTTCGCCAAAGATGCGCCCGATATATTCCCCCAGCACTCCCAGTGAGAGGAGCTGGATCCCGCCCAGGAACATCACAGACACGATGATCGAGGCATAGCCCGGCACATCGACGCCATAAATGAGGGTCTGCAAGAGCAGATAGACCGCCATGAACAGCGCGAAGATCGACACGACAACGCCGATATAGGTCCACACCATCAAGGGCAGGGTCGAGAAGGACATCAGGCCGTCGATGGCAAAGCGCGTCAGCTTGCCATAGCTGAATTTCGATACGCCATGTGCACGCTCGGCCACCTGAAAGGGCACGCCGATGGATTTGAAACCAATCCACGCATAAAGCCCCTTGGAGAAGCGTGCGCGCTCACCCATGGCGCGCAAGGCAAGCACCGCCTGACGATCGAGCAAACGGAAATCGCCCGCGCCTTCCGGCAAAGGTGTTTCACCGAAGAGGGCGAAGATGTCATAGAATTTGCGCGTGAAGGCACGACGCAAGGCGCTATCAACGGCGCGGTCAGTGCGCTGCCCATAAACATTCTTGTAGCCCTCGCGCCATTTGGCGACGAACGCTTCGATCACTTCGGGCGGATGCTGCAAATCTGCATCCATGATGACAACGGCATCGGCTTCCGTGTGATCAAGCCCGGCGGCAATCGCAATCTCCTTGCCGAAATTGCGTGAGAAGGAGACGGCGGTGAGGCGAGGGTCGCGGGCATTGACCTTGCGCAGCATCTCCATCGTGGCATCGCTTGAGCCATCATCGACAAAGACGACCTCGAAGGAGCGGCTGACGCGCTCAAGCACGGGGACGAGGCGGCTGACGAGCCCCTCGATATTGTCCGCCTCATTGAAGACCGGAATGACGACCCCGATCTCCGGCCGATTGCCTGCGGCCTCTGCCATGCCTGAACCTCCGCCGGAACCATTCTCCGGGCGCCTCAGACCTAAGCGGATGGGGCATTTTGCGCAAGCTTTGACCTTCATTGACAGGCTTTGGAGCAGCTGTAACCTCGCTCACAAGGTTAATGAGCGGGGGAGAGGCATGGGTGCGCGCTTCGATTTGGGCTCTATCGAGGTCCGGGCCTATTGTGACGGTCTGCTCAAAACCTCGATCGACTTTGCCATCGGCATCGAGCGCGCTGCTGCCGAAGCCATGGTGGGCGGCACCGATCAGGGCTCGCTTTTCATCCCCGTCAATAACTTTCTGTTCCGCATGGGTGAGGCGCTGGTGATGGTCGATGCAGGTGCCGGCAAGATCATGCAGCCGACCTTGGGCGCATTGCCCGATGAAATGCAGCGCGATGGCTTTGCGGCAGATGACGTGACCCATATTGTCATCACGCATATTCATTCAGACCATACGAATGGTCTGCTCACAGATGATGGAGCGGCACGCTACAAAAATGCGCAGCTACTTATCCATCCGCGTGAATATGAATTCTGGATGATGAGCGATGAGGGCAAGGGCGACGCCAAGATCGAGCGTCAGCGTCATCGCGCGCGACTGAATCTTGCGCCCTATGCAGAGCAGGTCCGTTTGATCAAGGAAGGCGAAGAACTGGCGGGCTGCACGCCGCATCTGGCACCCGGCCATACGCCGGGCCATTGCTGCTGGCGCATTGGCACAGGGCGCAACGGATTTCTTGCTTGGGGCGATCTCGTACATTTCTCCGACATCCAGATCGAAGCCCCCGATGTGGCGGTCACTTATGATCTTGATCCCGATCTCGCGCGCCGCTCGCGTCTGCGCTTTCTCGACATGATGGCGACGGAAGGTCTTGCTGTGGCAGGTGCGCATGTCGCCTCGCCGGGGCTTGGCTATATCAAGCGCAAGGGCCGCGCCTATAGCTTTGAGCAAGCCTGACGTGTAAAGCTCGCGCGATGACAAAGCCTCTCATTCTCTGCGCTGATGATTATGCGCTCTCCCCCGGTGTGACGCGCGGCATTCTCGCTGCGCTTGAAGCGGGCCGCATCAATGCCACTGGTGCCATGACGAACCGGCCCTTCTGGAAAGAGGCCGCGCGCGATGTCTTGGGCTTTGCAGAGCGTGCTGATATCGGGCTGCATCTGAATTTCACCTTTGGCTCTCCACTGGGGGGCATGGCAAAGCTTGCGCCATCGGGTGATCTGCCCAAGCTCGGTCCTTTCCTGAAGGCCGCACGTGCTGGCACCTTGCCGCGTGAGGAAATCCGCGCCGAAATCGCGCGGCAGATTGATGCATTCGAACAGACAGCCGGCCGCATCCCCGCTTTCATAGACGGTCATCAGCATGTGCAGCTTTTCCCCGTGGTGCGCGAGGCACTTTTTGACGAAGTGGTTCGCCGCGGCTATGCGGGCAAGGTTTGGCTGCGCGACAGTTCAGACAGTCTGTGGGCGATCTTGCTGCGTCGGGTAGAGATTCCAAAGGCATTGATTGTTGCCTGGCTCGCGCGCGGCTTTTCTGCAGAGGCGGCGCGTTTCGGCTTTCAGGTCAATCACGGTTTCGCAGGTTTTTCGGCTTTTGATGCAGCGCGCGATTTTGGAAAAGATTTCGCGCGCTACTGTATGCATCAAGGCGATCGTCCGCTCATCATGTGTCATCCCGGCTATATGGATGACGACCCGCTCGCAGGCGATGAGGTGACCGCTTCGCGTGAGGCGGAGCTGCGTTTTCTGTTGAGCGATGAGTGGACAAAAAAGCTCAAGGCGGAGGGCCTTGAGCTTCGTTTGTGGTCACGGATGTAAGCTGCTTTTACTTGGTGGCAGCTTCAAACATCTGTTCGACATAGTCCCAGTTCACGAGGTTCTCGATGAAGGCCTTGAGATAGTCGGGACGACGATTGCGATAGTCGATGTAATAGGAATGTTCCCACACATCGCAGCCCAGAATGGGCTTGGCACCCTGCACCAGCGGGCTTTCGCCATTGGCTGTCTTGCTGACAATGATCTTGCCATCCTTCACGGCGAGCCAGCACCAGCCTGAGCCGAATTGTGTGACGCCAGCCTGAATGAAGTCTTCCTTCATCTTGTCGACCGAGCCGAGGCTATCGACGATCATCTTTTCAAGCTTGCCGGGAATGGCGCCGCCACCATTGGGCTTCATCCAGTTCCAGAAATGCAGATGGTTGTAATGCTGGCCGGCATTGTTGAAGAGACCGGCATTCTTGCCGAAAGAGCCCGTCACGATGTCTTCAAGCGACTTGCCTTCCCACTCGGTGCCCTTCAGCAGATTGTTGCCATTGGTGACATAAGCGAGGTGATGCTTGTCATGATGATACTCAAGCGTCTCCTTCGACATATAGGGGGCGAGCGCATCATGCGAATAAGGAAGATCAGGAAGAGAGAAAGACATCGGATGCTCCATTTGCGGCGCCGGCGGCAAGAAAAAGCCAAGCGCGTGCAACCTATGTAAGGGCTCCCGCGCGCGAGACAACCGAAGTTTGTGATCAGGCGGGCGTGGCCTTTGCCAAGTTGCTGATGAAATTCGCAGAACAATTCTGCCCGCCCCACGCGGCCCTGATTCGCCCCCGGTGGTGGTCGAGCGCTCCTGAAACTCAGCCAAGTGACGGATTTTGCGAGTTTTTCGGCTGTTTGGGTCGCTTGCTCGCCAGCCTCATTCGTGTACATTTCAGCGCCGATACCGGCGAACATCAAAAGATGTCGTCAAAGGATCACATTCGCTTCAAAGGGGCAGGGGCTATGGCTTCCATCTTTCAATCGCTTTCCCGCACGCTGCTGGCAGGGCTCGTCCTGCTGGTCGCTCTCATTCTCATCGTTGGCGCTGTGACCGGTCAGCCGGTCCAGATGAGCCATGCCTGGGGCTCGTTCTTCATGCGCTGGCTGCATGTGCTTAGCGGCGTCATGTGGATTGGCCTGCTTTGGTATCTGAACTTCGTGCAGATCCCGACTGTGCCGAAAATCGAGCCGATGGAACATCGTGCGGCGATCACCAAATTCATCGCGCCGAATGTGCTCTTCTGGTTCCGCTATGGCGCACTGGCGACCGTTGTGACCGGCCTGCTGCTTGCCTGGATGAACAACTATCTGGTCGATGCACTGACCTTGCAGAAGGGCTTCATCGCGATTGGCATCGGCATGTGGATGGCGCTGATCATGGCCTTCAATGTCTGGTTCATCATTTGGCCAAACCAGAAAAAGGCGCTTGGCATTGTCGAGGCCACTGCGGAGGAAAAGGCCGCTGCAGCCAAGCTTGCCACCATGACCTCGCGTTTCAACACGATGTTCTCGGTCGGGATGCTTTATTTCATGGTCGCCCAGCAAAATGGCGGTCTGTGATCAGCTCTGATCCTGCTTGCAACGGGGCCATCTTGGCCCCGTTTTTTATTGGGAGGGGCAAAAGCTGCCGTTTGGTCAGCCCTTTGGTTGACTTTGCGCCTTTCGCTCCCATTGACTATTTATCAACCGCTGCGTGTCCAGATCGCGCGACACAAGGGCCGGAGGTGGCATGAGGAAGTGGGTGGTCCTGACGCTGGGCGTCGTGCTCGCAGTTGCGGGTCTCCTTTCCATTTGGCAAGGCCTGGGCGTGATCGAGTTCGAGCGCGGAACAGCTGCGGTCATTTCGGGCTCGGTCCTGCTTGCCGGCGGCGTCATCACCATTGCCCTTCATTTTGTGCTTGTGGCGCTGGAGCGCCTGAGCCTTGCTCCGGCGGCGGCTGAAATGGCCGCCCCTGCGCCTGCCGCTGCTGTGGTGGAGCCGGAAGCGCCGGTTCAGCCCCAAAAAACGGAGGCCGAGCCAGAGGTGAAATTGCCGGTCGCTCCGGTCCTGCCGCCCCTCGCTTTGCGCGAGGAGCCACCCGTTGCGCCCTTCACCCTGGAGCCAGCGAAAGCGGAGATGCCAAAGGCAGAAGCCGCTGAGCCTGCACCCATCGCGCCCGCTCCCCTTCCCACTCCGCCTGCGCCTGTCGCATCACCGTCAACGGCTCCTGTGGTCGCGGCCGCAGCAACGGCAGCCGCAGCGACCGGTGGCTTTTTCGCCATTCGCAACTTCTTCGCCCGCCGGGCCGAACCGGTGAAAGCCGTGGAACTGCAACCTGAAGACACGAGTGCCCCCAAACTGCCGGACTTTTTGGTGCGCCGCGACGTCATGCCTGATGCGCCCAAGCCGGACGAGAATATGCGCGAGGCGGAGGAGCCCGCAACACTCGACACAGTTGACCAGGCACAAGAGGAGCATCCCGAAGGCCCCTCCGACGCCGACAAATATGCTTGGCTCGAAAAAGCGCTCTCTGGCGAAGATGAAGAAAAGCCGGAGCCCGAATTTGACTGGTTGCGCAACCGCACAAATGTCGAGCCGGGCAAAGAACCCATTCTGGACGATGTGACCGAAGAGACGGCTGCTGCACCGGAGGAAGAGGTGCAGGAGCCCATGGCCACCGCTGCACCAGCGCCGGCGCCTGCGGTCGAGCCAGTTGCGCCGCCAAGCATCATCGGACGCTACAATAGTGGTGGCGCTGAATATACGCTGTACTCGGATGGTTCCATTGATGCGGAGACGGCTGAGGGCCATCTCCACTTCGCATCTATGGCTGACTTGCGCGCCCATATTGAGGCGCAACAAAATCGCGGATGATCAGTTCTTCGCCTTCGCCTCTTCAATAGCGGCGATGGCGAAAGCAAATTCGAGTGCGGTATCTTTGAGCGAGTCAAAGCGCCCAGATGCGCCGCCATGTCCTGCATCCATATTGGTCTTGAGCAAGATCGGCCCGCCACCAGTCATGGTAGCGCGCAAGCGTGCAACCCATTTGGCCGGCTCCCAGTAAGTCACACGCGGATCGGTGAGACCTGCGAGCGCAAGAATGGGCGGATAAGCTTGCGCGCGCACATTGTCGTATGGCGAATAGGACAACATCACCTTGAAGGCTTCCGGGTCCGTGATGGGATTGCCCCATTCCAGCCATTCCGGTGGCGTGAGCGGCAAGCTCGCATCAAGGATCGTATTCATGACATCGACAAAGGGCACGTCAGCAATGATGCCGGCAAACAGATCTGGTGCCATATTGGCAATTGCACCCATCAACATGCCACCGGCCGAGCCTCCCGAAGCAATGATCATTCCCTGTGCGGTGAAGCGCTGATCAATGAGATGCTGCGCGACTGAAATGAAGTCGCGAAATGTGTTGGGCTTCTTGTCGAGCTTGCCGCTGGTGTACCAGGCCCAGCCTTTATCCGTGCCACCCCGCACATGCGCGATGGCGTAAACAAAGCCGCGATCGACCAGCGATAGCCTGCGGCTTGAAAAGCTCGCAGGATAGGCGCTGCCATAAGAGCCATAGCCGGTCAGGAAGAGCGGTTCTGTGCCATCAAGCCTTGCCCCTTTGGCGTAGAGCAAAGTGATGGGCACTTGCGCGCCATCATGCGATGTTGCGAAGATACGGCGCGTGACATAGCGGCTGACATCGTGGCCGCTGGGAATTTCCTGCCGCTTGCGCAAAATGCGCTGACGGCTTGCCATGTCATAGTCGTAAATCTCTTCAGGCGTCGTCATGGAAGAATAGGAAAAGCGCAAGGTCGAGGTCTTGAATTCGCGCCCTCCAAAAAGGCCCAGCGAGTAGGCTTCTTCATCAAAAGAGATCGGATGCTCAGCACCGCTCGCCATCTCGCGGATGACGATGCGAGGAAGGCCGTTTTCACGCTCCAGCCGTACGAGATAGTCTTCAAAGACGGCAAAGCGCGTGATCATCAGCCCTGGCCGATAGGCCACGAGATCGCGCCAATTGGCGCGCTGGGGTGCATCAAGTGGTGCTTCCACCAGTTTGAAATCTTCGCAGTGATCGGCATTGGTGCGGATGAAAAGTGTCTCACCATGATGTTCGACATCATAGCGAATGCCGCGCTCGCGCGCTGCGATCAGGCGCGGCTTTGCCTGCGGATCGTTCAAATCGAGCAGATGCGCTTCTGCTGAGTCATGATCAGTGATGTGAATGACAGCGAAGCGGCGTGAGCGGGTCATGCCCACGCTCATGAACCAGCCGGGATCTGTCTCTTCAAAGATCAGCTCATCTTGAGATTGATCTTCTCCCAGTCGATGACGATAGACGCGGCTGGGGCGGTGATTGTCATCAAGCCGCACATAATAAAAAGAGCGGCCATCTGCGGACCAAACCGCATCACCCTCTGTCTCTTCGATGAGATCTTGAAGATCTGTGCCCGTTGTCAGATCGCGCACCCGGATCGTGTAATATTCAGAGCCGCGGTCATCCACGCTCCAGACCAGCAGCCTGTGGTCAGGCGAAATCTCACTGCCGCCGATTTCAAAGAAAGACTTGCCCTTGGCGAGTTCGTCGCCGTCAAGCATCACCTCTTCAGCGCCATCGGGCCATTTGCGACGACAGACCAATTCATGTTCACCACCTTCGCGATAGCGATCGTAATACTCAAAGGCGCCATCTTTTTCCGGCACATCTGAGTCATCTTCCTTGATGCGGGCGCGCATCTCCCTGATCAGCGTTTTTTGCAATGTCTGGGTTGGTTGTAGCACGCCATCAGCAAATTGATTCTCGCGCTCCAGCACAGCGCGAATATCAGCCGGCAGGGCCTTGGGCTTTTTCAAAACCTCCTGCCAGTTTGGCGCACGCAACCAGCCATAATCATCAGTGAGATCAATGCCGTGATGGTGGCTTTTGGTGCGACGGCATTCAACCGGCTGTGGCACAGGCAAGGTTAGATCAAAGCGAGGCAGGCTCATGCAGATTCCTTGGGTCAAGTCACCACCTCTAGCTAGGCTCAGCGCTGCGCTTCCGCAAGCTAAACAATTGGTTTGCAAAGGTGAGCAAATGAGGGACGCGCAATTGAACGGCTTTGCTGGAGAAGAGCGTCTGTTGATCTATTATATTTGCTTGCTGCTTGGCCATGTGAGTTCTAAAAGACTTGCAAGGTCGCGCGGGACATCGGGACAAACAAGATCTACGACACCGAGCGACCTTCATTTGAGGGTCAAATCATGACTGAAGCTTCAAAGTCCATTAATTACATCGAATTGGCTGCCGATATTGTCTCTGCCTATGTCAGCAATAACTCTGTTCCTGCGAGTGATTTGCCGGGACTGATCCATGAAGTGCATCAGGCCTTGGTAAAAGTTGCGCAGGGCGTAGCACCTGTTGTCGCTGAGGCTCCGCGCCCGGCTGTTCCAGCCAAGAAGTCGCTCACCAATGATTACATCATCTGTCTTGAGGACGGTAAGAAGTTCAAATCGTTGAAGCGACATTTGCGCACCCAGTACAACATGTCGCCGGAACATTATCGTGAGAAATGGGGTCTGCCGCCTGACTATCCGATGGTCGCACCCAATTACGCGAAAGCGCGCTCCCAACTCGCCAAGCAGATGGGGCTTGGTCAACAGCGCCGGGGAAAGCGCTGAAATCAGAAAGAGCCGCTTGAAAGAGCGGCTTTTTTTCTGTCGCTATAGGTGTACATAGTCCTAGACATAAGATTTTTTTCTTGACGAGCGCCTGCGCCTCTGGTCTCCTGCTCTTGTTTGGATCGGGAGATTTTCATGAGTGACTCTGTGATGCTGTTTTTTGCCCTTGGCCCGAAGCGGGAGGGCTGAGACCATGACCAAAGCACAAAAGAGGGAACAGCAAGCGCGGGACAAGGCGCTTGCCTTGCTCTCCACCCCCAATGCCTATGGCTGTTCCGGTGAGGGGAGCGACATTATTCTCGTGGGTGCACGCAATGGCGTCTCTGTGCGCATCGGTCAGGTGTCCGGCAGCATCATCGCTGCTTTGGAGGCGGATGATCTGGTGGCCTGGGACAAAGCCGCATCGCGCCATCGCCTGCGCCTGACGAGTAGCGGTTGGGCCTATTTGCGGCGGCAGCAGGCTGTGCAGGGTCACGGCTTTCTGGCGCAACATCGTCCGCTTGCGCGTGAAGATTTGCGCGGCGACATGGGCACTGTGTTGCGCGATGAGGCAGAAAGCCCGTTGGCATGGCTGGCGCGTCGCAAGGGCAGAGATGGGCAGCCTTTGATCGAGCCCGCCTGTTTAGACGCCGGAGAGCGATTGCGGCGGGATCTGACCATCGGCGCATTGTTGCCGCGCGTGACCGCCAATTGGTCTGCTTCGGTTGCCTCAGGCCCGCGCATAAGTGGTGCTGCGGACATGACCGATGTCATGATCTCTGCGCGTCAGCGTGCACGGTCTGCCTTGCAGGCAGTGGGGCCTGATTTTGCGGATCTCCTGATAGATGTTTGCGGTTTCCTGAAAGGGCTTGAATTGGTCGAACGCGAACGTGGTTGGCCAGCGCGTTCAGGCAAGCTTGCGCTTGAACTCGCCTTGCGACAGCTCGCGCGTCATTATGGTTTGCGCAATGAGGCGAAAGGCCGAGCCCATCTGCCATTGCGTCACTGGGGCACGACTGATTATCGCCCCATTCTGCAAGATCCGCTGCCGCTGGCGTAATCAGGCTGCGAGCGCCATCCGCGCATCCCGCTTGATGCGCTCCACCATGGAGCGCACACCATTCGAGCGTTGTGGTGTCAGATGGGCGGTGAGGCCGAGTTGTTGAAAGAGATCCATCGCATCTGTGTCGAGGATCTCTTTCGCGCTCTTGCCAGAATAAAGTGCCAGCACCAGACAAACGAGTCCGCGGACAATATGCGCATCACTGTCGCCGCGGAAACTCAACACAGGCTCATCACCCGCGCGCTCAATCTGTGTCTCAACCCAAACCTGACTCGCGCAGCCGCGCACCTTGTTCTCTTCCGTATGCGCAGCATCAGGCAGCGGTTCAAGCTTGCGACCCAGCTCGATCAGATAGCGGTAGCGATCTTCCCATTCATCGAGAAGCTCGAAGTCAGCTTTGATATCGTCGAGAAGGCTCATAGGGCGGTTCCAGTTCGCGCGCTCTATATGGGGCAGATCTGGCTTGAACGCCACTGCTTTAACTGCGCCCGCGGGCAGCGGGGCTCTCAAGGTTGCGACGGATCTCGTCGGCCTTGCGCAAGGTCTCGATACAGGAGGCGGGATCGGCCTTGCAACGGGCCAGAAGCTCCTCTTGCGCCCTGTCCGCTACGGTTGAGGCAGAGGGCATGAACCCGTCCTTCGGCCATTCAATCAGCGCGAAGACAAGGCCAAGCCAGAAGACGA
The DNA here is from genome assembly GCA_964557555.1 of uncultured Beijerinckia sp. Lineage (GTDB taxonomy): Bacteria > Pseudomonadota > Alphaproteobacteria > Rhizobiales > Beijerinckiaceae > Terripilifer. Next base: position 32,302 of record CAZLBA010000008.1, on the reverse strand, counting down.
GGCGCAGAAGAAAAAACATGCCTGTATTTCTAGCATGTGCCGGCGCGAGGCTCAGTGACAGAGCGCAATTAAGGTGAATGCGCCGGAAAGGTTCTATTTACGATAGGGCGACAAAGGCCTGATCAAAGGCAAGGCTGCCGCTTCAGTCACTCGCCGCAAGGTGGAATAATGCCTGATGAAGCGAGACCCCTCGCGAGATTTGGAAAGGTGACACCGTGCGGGAAGCTCTGGCACGTGCAGACCATGATTTTGTTCTTGCGCAACCCTCGCGCCGCCGCGCGCAAGAGGCGCAAGCGAGCCGCTTTTCCTTTTTGCTGCGCCGCCCCGGTCGCATCATCCTTTTTGTCACATCCGCTGGCGTGCTGACGGGCATCGTTCTTAACGCGGTCATGTTCCAGAGCGGCCCCCATCCAGCCCCCTTGTTCGGCTTGCAGCGCGCCCAGCAACAACAGGCCCAGCCCATGCCTGCTGCCCCGCGCGTGCCCAGCCCTCCACCTCGCGCGGAGGCGCCGGTTCCGGTCCCTGCACCCGCACCTGCTCTGCAACAGGCGCCGGCGCCTGCTGCAACACCAGCGCAGGCAGCCCCAGCCGCAGCCTCGCCTGCTCCTGCGCGCAAGGACCCAATTGCGATGCTGCTGAATGGCGAGACACCGGTTGAAAATTCAGCGCGCGTGCTGGCGGCCCAAAAAGCACTCATCAAGGCGGGCTTCGTTTTGAAGGCAGATGGCGTGATGGGGTCTGGCACCCGTCAGGCGATTGAAGGCTTTGAGCGTGAGCGCAAGCTGCCTGTGACGGGGGAACTCAATCCACGCACCCTGCGCGAACTCTCCCAGCGCACAGGCATTGCGATTCCCTGAAGGCTAATCTCCATGCGTCTGCGTGCGGATATCTTCGTCTCAGCCTATATCCGCCGCTGCGAAGTGGAGAATGTGGTGGCCATGCTGCGTAAACGCGGTGCGGCCGAAGCTGGAGCCATTTTCGTCAAGGTCGATCGTCTGGATGGCACAGCCGCGCTTTATGGTCCTGCACCCCAGACCGAGACCGCAGAGCGTGGCGTGGACCGGCTCTGGATGCGTATGCATGAACCCGATTTCATTCCAGTGCCCGATGTTGAGGCCCGATTGCTGAAGGAACAGCGTTTCGATCCTGATCTATGGATCATCGAAACGGAAGACCGCGCCGGGCGCTGCTTTCTGGATCTTGCCCCGCAATGATGCGCAAGAGCCGGGTTGCGGTGACGGCGGGCATCATGCGTACCAGCTGGATGAGGTCCTGCGTGCGATCCTGCGTGCGAGCAGGTGTAATGCCGCGCGCATTCAAGATGCGATAAGTTGCCTGAGGACTGGCCGAAAGCCCTGCCAGCACGAGCGCCAGCACATCGCCACCAGGTTCCTGCAGCATTTCCTTGGCGTCAATCGGCTCGCAGCCAATCAGGCGCGACAAGACCCATGCCACTTCATCTCCCGCAGCTTGTTCTGCTGCACGTTCCAGATGGCGCACTAGCGACAATTCCAGTTCGCCGGGCGGACAATCCTGTGTCGAGAGGGTCTCTGCCGCAATGGCTGCGCGCAAGATCGCCTCGCGTTGATGCGGCGTTGCCTGCATGAAGAGCGGGACGATGAGCAGAGGGTCGCGTGCGCGGGCGCATAATGCTTTGGCCAGCGTCCTGTCAAAACGCGCATCAGCCACCAGCATTCTAAAAATGTCCGGCGGCAGCGGGGCAAGCAGGTTGCGCGCCAGACAGCGCAGTACCTCGATGTCGCTGCGCCCGATCAGGCATTGCACCATGGTCGTATCAAGATCCATCCGTCCGGCAATCACACAGGCCTTGTCCAGATCGCAATCGCGGATGCGCTTCAACAGGCTTGTGCGGTTGATGCAGGTGGAACGCTCCAGCAGCGGTAGACAGTCTGGCCCGTCGAGGAGCAGGAAAGTGTCGATGATCGCGGCGGGGGTGAATGGATAATCTGCGAGTCGCTCCGCGACCTGCAAGCGGATATCCGCCCGTGTCATCGGCAGGAGCCCGCAAGCGAGTTCCGTAAATTGCTCGGTATCGCTGCGGCTGGGACTGGGATGGGCGAGGAAGAGATCTGTGAGCGAACCCAGAATTGTCGCGCGTTCCTCAAAGCCTTTGGAGTGAGTGGAGGCGGGTACGGGTTTTGCAGCAAAAGCAGGACGGGTCATGACTTGGCTCAAACAGTTTTTGCGAGAATGAATCGATGATGACAAGGCAAGTATTAAGACTCAATTAACCATAAGCCGATGAGATGGTGCAAGAGCAATCCGGGGACGCCTGATGGGCGAGATCATCACATTTCCCGCCGAGCGCGTCAGGCGAGCAACCAGCACTGACGAGGGCCATGCCGCGCAGATCTTGTTTTTCACCGGCGTGCGCTATGAGCGCGAAGAGCCCAAGCCGCACACACGCGCACGCAAGGCGAGACGGCGCCGCAAGCATGGCTGAAGGTCATTTCATCTCTGCATCAAGACCGCAGCCAATCGTCAGCAAAAGCTGACGTGCATCGTCCCGCTCAATCCAACGTTCAGCCAGAGCGCGCAGCAAAATGAAGCCCTCAAGCGTTGGAGCGACAATGCGCAAATCTTGCGGCAGCTCATCTTCAGCATCATTGGCCTCAACATGATCGAGCTGAGACCTTGTGAGGATGAGGACATCAATGCGGCCGCGTGTCGCGCTTCGGTCCGTCATGGAGTAGAAGACTTGTCCCTGTCGCCCATGGAACGACATGAGCAGCAACTGATCTGGCGGCAATTGCGCGCGCAACCGTACCGCACCGCGCGAGAGATCATAACGACAGACAGCCTGCTCCAGTGCAGGATCATCGAAAGGCGCGCCTTTGTTTGGCTCGACTGAAGCAAGCAGCGTGGTTTTGTGCAGCGGGGCAGCAGCACTCACCCGCGCAAAGGCATCTTTGGGCGCAAGCCACGGCATTGCGAAAATCGAGGTGATATGAACGATGCCAGCCAGAAACAAGCAACCAAAGAGCCAGGGCAAAGTGCGAAAGCCAAGGTCTGACGGGGGCGAGCGATAGGGCTTCATGAGCAGCCCCTCCGCTCGATGCGCGGCATGGATTGCGCCGTCACGGAATGCGCGCTTGCGCTCAAACTCGTATCGTAAAGCCGCAGCATCAGCTGGAAGTCATGCCCTGGTGCTGATGGCAGCCAATTGCCTGCACGTGCCTGCGGGGCGATCACGATTTCAAAACTGCCATCGCTATTGCGCAAGACTTCTGCAGAGGTAAATCCATGGCGCTCGCTCACCACCGGAAGAACATGACCATCAGAGCCCAGCAAGCTCAGCGTCCAATAGCGCGCAGCCGGTACATTGCCTTTCACGACATAATCGCAGCTGGCTGAAAGCGGCTCACCATTCTGGTCCTGCCTTGCCAGAAAGCTTAACCCCTCCGTGATGCCGATAGGCATTTCGCCACGCTTGGCAAAAAGAGCGCGTGCATAAGGATCAGCCTCACGCGTGCCGGCGCTTGCAAGACCCATCCATGATCCAGCACGTATATGGCCAAAGGTGATATGGTTCTCCAGCGCCCACCAAGTCGCGAAGAGGCCAAGCGCAAGGCCGCCAATGATCGCAAGGCTTGTCTTGAGGAAGGCCGCCACGCGCACTCAGTCCATGCTTTGCGCAAGCTTGCCGGTGCCAAGACCGGCTGAGCGTTTGCGCTCGCGCGCAGCCCGCAGGTCACTCTCGATCTGCAAGAGAACCTCTAGCGACTTACGCGACAGGGAGGCGGGCCGCTGCGGTGCAAGCCTGTCCGCCTCGCGCTGTGCCACCGTGCTCACCTGCGGCGGCTTGTCATGCACGCCGTAAGGATTTTTGAGTTCAATACCCTGATGTGCATAGGCCATGATCTCTCGCCATGTCCGTGCGGGCAGGGAGCCGCCGGTCATGTTATTCGTGGATGTATCATCATCATTGCCATACCAGACCAAGCAAACATAATTGCCGGTGAAGCCGTCGAACCATGCATCGCGATAGCCATTGGTCGTCCCGGTCTTGCCTGCGGCCACCACGCCATCCAGCTGCGCTGCGCGTGCCGTCCCCGAACTGACAACTTCTTTCATCATGTTGTTCAAATGCGCAATCTTGTCGGCGGGGATAATCTGTTGTGGCTGCGGGCCGTCATGGTCATGACGATAGATCGTCTCGCCGCGAGAGTTGCGGATCTCGACGGCAGCAAAGGCTGGCGCTTGCTTGCCACCATTGGCAAAGACAGCATAGGCAGAGGCCATGTCGATCATCTTCACTTCAGCAGCGCCGAGTGGCAGGGAGACTGTATCTGTCAGTGGCGTATTCACCACGCCCATGGCGCGTGCAGTCTCAACAATCTTGTTGCGCCCCAGCTGGGCGATGCGGCCAAGATGATAGGGCTGGCCTTTCGGCCAATAATGTTCACCAATCTTGATCGTTAGCCAAACAGCAGCGGTGTTCAGCGATTTTGTCAAAGCAACATTCATCGGCATCATGCCAGCTGATGCACCGCCATAATTATTTGGGCACCAATTGCCGATACACAGGCTCGCGCCATTCACCATGCTGTCGCGATGATAGCGCTCGGTCATCACCGCTGCGAGATAGATGAAAGGCTTGAAAGATGAGCCCGGCTGGCGTGCCGCATCTGTGGCGCGATTGAACTGGCTCTGACCATAATCGCGTCCGCCCACAATTGCGCGCACCAGCCCGTTTGGCTCCATCACAACCGTTGCGCCCTGCGTGGCCTGAAACTGTCGCCCATATTGGCGCAACATGTCTTCAACCGTGGTCTCCGACTTGCGCTGTAGATTGACGTCGAGGCCAGTGCGCACCGTCACCACGCGATCGGAACCAAGCTTGCCTTTACTGGCGAGCTGTTTCACCTCTTCATAAGCCCAGTCGAGATACCAGTCAGGCGTGGATTCGCGGCGCCGGTCAATGGGCGTGGCGGGGTTGCGACGTGCTGCATAGACCTGCCCTTCGGTCATGAAGCCGGCATCGACCATATTGCTCAACACATCATTTGCACGCGCACGCGCAGCTGGCAGATTGATGTGGGGTGCGAATTTTGTTGGCGCTTTGAAGAGACCCGCCAGCATGGCGGCCTCAGCCAGAGTGACATCGCGAATATTTTTGCCGAAATAGAACTCAGCAGCAGCCTGCACGCCGAATGTCCCGCCACCCATATAGGCGCGGTCAAGATAGAGTTTGAGAATTTCGCGTTTGGGCAGGCGCGCTTCCAGCCACAATGCAAGGAAGGCTTCCTTGATCTTGCGCTCCAATGTGCGTTCATTGGTCAGGAAGAGATTTTTCGCAAGCTGCTGTGTGATGGAGGAGCCACCTTGCACAACGCCTGATGCGCGTGCATTGACACTCAAGGCGCGGAAGAGGCCGATGGGATCAATGCCGAAATGTTCATAGAAGCGGCGATCTTCAGTGGCGAGTGCTGCTTGAATGAGATGTTCGGGGATCTGGTCGAGCGGGACGGAGTCATCATGCTTGATGCCGCGATGACCGACTTCCATGCCATAACGGTCGAGGAAGGTGACTGCGAGATCCTGCTTCTTCAGCCAGTCTTCATCCGAGACTTCGCGAAAGGCCGGCAGGGCCAGGCCAAGCATCAAGATGGCACCGGCAAGGCCAAGTGTCAGCGCCTCGCAGGACAGGTCAACCGCAACGCGCTTGGCTCCTGACACATGGAAACGGTCCATGAAGGCTGAAAAATCATCATAGGCACGGCGGCTGCGTTGGCCGCTGTCATGCAGGCTGGAATTGACCCATGCGTCAAAGGCGAGCAAGGCCCGTGATAATTTGATCCGCGCTGTTCTGAGAAAGTCTTCCAGCACGCGATGCGACCTTTCAGCAGCCCTTCAAAGGAGCTTCTTCTTGTACCATGGATGATGGCGACTTGACGACATGCGTGTGGAAGCGCATGAGCCTGTCGCCCTGTCTTGAAATGCAAAGGCTGGGCTCCCCGTTCCTTGCAATGGTTGTCATAGATGAGCCGCAAGCCAAAGCCAGCGCCGGAACCCTTCTGGCGAAAAGGTCTCGACAAGCTCAACAAGGCTGAATGGGAGAGCTTGTGCGATGGCTGCGGGCGCTGCTGCCTTGTCAAGCTTGAGGATGAGGACACGAACGAGATCCATTTCACCGACATCGCCTGCAAGCTGTTCGATGCTGGCAGCTGCCGTTGCATGAATTACGCGCGCCGCAAGCGTCTCGTGCCTGACTGTGTTCAACTCACACCTGAAGCGGTGCAGAGCTTGCGCTGGTTGCCGCCCAGTTGCGCCTACAAACTCGTGGCGGAAGGCAAGGATCTGAAATGGTGGCATCCCCTCGTCTCCGGTCGGCCAGAGACGGTGCATGAGGCTGGCATCTCCGTGCGTGGGCGCGTGGGTGGCTTTGAGCATGAAGTGAAATTCGAGGACTGGCCCAAGCACATTAAGGCCTGGCCGGGACGTATGCCGCGCCCCAAGCGAGACGCATAGTCAAGTTAAAGCTGGAAAAGTGGGCGTTTGGGTTTATACCTAGCGCAAGCTATGCCGGAGACTGGATATGCGGGCCGTCATCTGTGTTTTACCTGCCGCGTTGCTTTGGAGCGCATCGGCTCTCGCGTCGCAACCCGCGCCACCGCCGCCCAAGCCCGCGCCGCCCCCCAAACCTTCTGCCTTGACCGGTAATGCTTTGCCCAAATGCAAGGACGGGGAATATGTGGCCGGCATGATCTGCAAGCTCGCTCCCCCCGGCTATTACGTGGAGCCCGGCGCCAGATATCCGGTGCCTTGTCCCAAAGGCACGACATCCCCCGCCGGGGCCAAGGGCAAGCATTATTGCAGTTAAGCTTTATTTCCGCGCAGGCGGCAGTCGGGCCAAGGCTTCCGGCAGGCCTGCCAGCACGCGGCGGAAGAAGCGGCGTTGTTCGCTGATGACCTCCTGTGCGGGATCGTCAAACAGCGCGACATTGATCATGCGCAGATGCGGGCTGATCCTCTGCAAAAGCTGAGCGCCTGCGGGTGTGACGCTCAGCTCCACGGCGCGGCTGTCGAGTTCGCTCGCCTGCTTTTCCAGAAGCCCCTTGATGACGAGCGTATTGACCTCGGTGGTGATATGGGTCGCCGCGACATGGAGATGATCGGCCACCTGCCGCACATTCACCGCCCCCTGCGGGGCCAGCCGCCCCACCGACAGAAGGATCCCCAGTTCCGTTCCCCCCAAACCGATTCGCCGCGCAATGGCCCGGCGAAGGGACTGCATCCCCGCCGCCATGGCGAAGAGATCTGCAATGAAGTCCCGGAATTCCTCATCTTTGGCGTTTGGCTGATCCATGTCACTCTTGCCGTTCATTTGATCACATCTGCGCATTGGCAGGGCAGGATGCTGCGTTGACAATAGCTAAGAAACTTAGCTAACCTCTTCCCAATGATGGAGGGACTAAAGCCATGCTGAGAACCGGCAAGGAATATCTGGCTTCGCTGCGCGATGGGCGTCGTATTCGCCTGGGCACTGAGCTTGTGACCGATGTGACGACGCATCCGGCCTTCAGGAATACGGCCCAATCTTTCGCGCGTATTTATGATCGTAAACGCAGTCCCGAACATATCAACCAGATGTCCTATGAAGAGAGCGGCGAGCGCTTCTCCTCGTGGTTCATGATGCCCCGTTCGAAGGATGATCTGCGCCATCGCGCCGAAGCTCATCGCCGTGTGGCGGAATGGAGCTTTGGCTTGCTCGGCCGCTCCATGGATCACGTGCCCTCATTTATTGCGGGCATGAGCATGAAGCCAGAGCTGTTCGACGCCAATCGTCAGGGTTTTGGTCAGAACATCATCAATTACCTCGACTACCTGCGCAAGCGCGATCTCTTCTGCTGCTACCTTGTGCTGACGCCGCAGACCTCACGTGGTGTGAGTGGCCCAACAAAGGCCAATTTCCGCATTGTGGGTGAATATGACGGCGGCATCATCGTGTCAGGCCAGAAGATGCTCGGCACGTCGGCGGTCTTCTCGGATGAAGCCTGGATCGGCAGCATGATTCCTCTGGGTCCCGATCAGGTCGATGAGGCTGTGACCTTCTCGGTGCCGATCAACGCTCCGGGTGTGGAATTGTGGGTGCGCAAGAGCTTTGAGCAGAAGGCGACGAGCCGCGTCGATAACTATTTCTCCTCGCAATTCGACGAGTCGGATGCGGTGATGATCTTCAACGATGTGAAGATCCCGTGGGAGCGTGTCTTCTGCTATCGTGACGTGCCGCTGATGCGGGACATGTATTTCAAGACACCCGGCCACATGCTTGGCAATCACCAGTCAAACTGGCGCTTCTCGGAGAAGCTGAAGCTGATCACGGGCATCGCTCATCAGGCCGCTGACTATGCCGGCCTGCTTGGCAACCCTGCCATTCAGCAGACATTGGGCAGGCTGGCTGCAGGTGAGGCGACCCTGCTTGGACTGTTGAGCGCGCAGATTGACCAATGCGTGACCCTGCCGACCGGCCATGTTCATGTGAACAATCGCTACCTCTACGCGGCGCTGCAATGGTGCGCCCGCAATTATCATGAAATCGCTGAAGAGGTGCGCTTGCTGCTGGGCGCGGGCCCCTTCATCATGCCTGCTGATGATTCCATTCTGGAGGATGGCGAGGCGCATGACATTTTCGAAGAAAACTGGAAGCTGCCGACGACATCGGCCAGCGAGCGTTACCGCTTCGTGCGCATGGCGTGGGATCTTCTGGCGTCCGATTATGCCGGGCGCCATCAGCAATATGAGCGCTTCTATGGTGGTCCTCCGCATATCATGGATCTCTATAGTTTCTGGAACGCGCCTTGGGGCGAGCGTCGCGAAGGCGTGCGCAATGTTCTGGATGACATGGTCAGCGAACCCAAGCGTCTCGCGGCTGAATGAGCTTGCTTCGGGGGAACGGGCATGACGGCGCATAGTGACACACAGGAAGCAGCCTTCACGGGTCGCGAATTGCGCGACATGTTTGGGCTGTTCCCAACCGGCGTCGCGATCATCACGACGGTGGGCGCCAATGGCGATCTCATCGGTGCCACGGTCAGTTCCTTCAACTCTGTCTCGCTGGAGCCGCCGCTTGTTCTCTTCAGCATGGCACGCACATCGAAATCTTTCGATGCATGGGAGGCTGCGGAAACTTTCGCAGTCAACATTTTGAGCGAAGACCAGCGCGCCTTGTCGTCGCAATTTGCCAAGTCATCCGCGGAGAAATGGCAAAATGTGTCGCCGGTCATCGCTGAGTCAGGCTTGCCTCTCATCCCTGGCGCTCTTGGCTCTTTTCAGTGCCGCACCTGGGCGCGTTATGACGGCGGCGACCATCTCATCATCGTTGGCGAAGTATTCGCTTGCGCGAAGGCAGCGGAAGGGAAGCCGCTCGTTTTCTCAGCAAGCCGCTATGCGAAACTCGCGGAAGAAGCTTAAGGCTTCTTCCCTGATGACCAAACGGACGCAGCAGACGTCCGAAGAATGAAAGGGCGCGCTGACATATCTGGCGTGCTTCTTGCTTTGACAAAAACACTCAGACGCGCTGATGGCGCATCCACGAGGAGGAATGACTGATGACTGATCTTTCGCACAAGGGCGCCAATCGTCGCCATGTCTTGCAGGGTATGGGTGTTGCAGCTGGTGTTGTTGCTATGCCCACGATCCTGCGCGCGCAGAACCCGATCATCATGAAGATCGGTACCCCGACCATCAATGACAACCAGCATGAGTGGATGCGCAAATTCGCCTCGCTGGTTGAGGAAGGTTCGAAGGGCGCGATCAAGGCAGAGCTTTATCCCGCAAGCCAGCTCGGCACCTCGCCGCGCATGATTGAAGGCACGCAGCTTGGCACCATTCAGGCCATCGTGATGCCGCCGGAATTCCTGTCTGGCGTCGATAGCCGCTATGAAGTGCTTGGTGCACCGGGCCTGTTCAAGGATCTCGCACATGCAAATCGTGCGATGAACCATGCCGAGTTTAACAATGCTTTCTTGTCGATTGGCGAGAGCAAGGGCCTCAAGGGTCTCGGTCTCTTCATCTCGGCACCGATGATTATCAACTGCCGTACCAAGCTCAACAGCGTCAATGATGTTGCTGGCAAAAAGATCCGTGTGCTTGGTTCTGCGATGCAGATCGAGCAGATGAAGCGCCTCAAGGGCACCGGCATTCCGATGTCACTGGGTGAAGTTTTGCCTGCGCTTCAACAAGGCACCATTGATGGCATTTTGGGCAGCCTGCCCGTCATCACAGCCTTCCGCTATTACGACACCGCTAAATATGTGCTCGAGACGGGCCATGCGACCATTACGGTCTTTGCCGCTGTCAGTAAGGTCTGGTTCGACGGTCTGTCCAAGGACCATCAGGCGCTCATCGTGAAAGCGGGTCAGGAAGCCTCGAAACATATCTACCAGTGGACGCTCGACTTCAATGAGGCGCAGCGCAAGGTCTGGTTGCAGAATGGTGGTGAAGTGCAGACCATCTCGGCAGCCGAGAAGGAAGCGCTGATGAAGATCATGCTGCCCATCGGCAATGAGGTTGCCAGCCGCAAGCCGGCCGAAAAGCAGCTGTTCGACATCCTCATGAAGACTGTTGCGGCAACAGCCTGATGTCTGTCAGGGACAAGCTTGAGCAGGTGGGCGATGCCATATCGCGCACCTGCACGGTGATCGCAGCAACTTCGCTTGCCATCATCGTGTGCATCAACGCAGCCAATGTCTTCTTCCGCTACTTTTTTCTTTCGCCCTTCACTTGGGCGGAAGAATTGATGCTGTTTCTGATGATCCTGACTGTTTTCACAGGCGCGGCCGCCGTGACATGGCGTCAGGAACATATCCGCATCGAAATTTTCCTGACGAAACTCGGTCAGCGTGCGCAGCAATTGGCCATCATCGCCAGCGGTGTCGTTGCCCTTATCGCGCTTGGCACGGTTATCGTGACCGGCTGGAAAGTCGTCAATATGCTCTATCGCTTTGACCAGCGGTCTGAAGCGCTCGAATTCCCGATGTGGATTGCGCAATCCTCGATCCCGGCAGGATTGGGTCTCATCATCTTCCTGTTCCTTTTGCGCGCCATCGTTCCCGCCACAGGGTCGCAGCATGGGGGCCATTCATGAGCTTCCTCATTCTGGTGGCACTGCCCATTTTGTTATTGGCGATGGGCCTGCCGATCTTCCTCGTCTTGATCGTCGCTGCACTGACAGGCGTTTTGTTCCTTGGTGGCATTCCACTTCAGGCCGTGCACACCGCCATGTTTGGCGGCCTCGACAGTTTTCCCTTGCTTGCCGTGCCGCTCTTCATTCTGGCGGGTGATATCATGGCGCGTGGCGGTATCGCGCTGCGCCTGATTGAGCTGGTGATGAGCGTGGTGGGCGGTGTACGTGGATCGCTCGCCATTTCCACCATCGGTGCTGCCTCGGTCTTTGGCGCGATGTCGGGCTCCAGCGTTGCTTGTGTCGCTGCCATCGGCAAGCTCACATTGCCGTCCTTGCAGAAGGCTGGGTACAAACGGGGCTTCGGGGTGAGCCTCATCACGGCAACGGGCGTGATCGACGTGATCATTCCGCCCTCGATCCCGATGATCATTTATTCGATTGCGGCGCAGCAATCAGCGGCAATCCTTTTCCTTGCGGGCATTGTGCCGGGCCTCATCGTCGCTTGTGCCTTGTCGGCCTATGTCATGATCCATGCGCGCATCGAGATGATCCCGGTCGGGGATCCGGCGCGCTGGGCCAATATTTGGGAAGCCTTGAAGCGCAGCATTTGGGCAGCGCTCGCACCTGTTGTCATTCTGGGCGGCATCTATGGCGGCTTGTTCACGCCAACGGAGGCAGCAGGCGTTGCCTGTGTCTATGCCGTGGTCGTCTCGGTCTTTATCTATCGGGAGCTGGACTGGAAGGCGGTTTGGCAGATCACGCTCGATTGCGCCGTGCTCTGCGGTCAGATCATGATCATCGTGGCGGCAGCTGGTGCCTATGCGTGGTTCATCACGACAAGCGGTCTGGCATCTGCGCTGGTCAATGCGATCGCCAGCATGAAGATGGAGACATGGCTTCTGCTGCTTGTCATCAATGTCCTGCTTCTCGTGGTGGGCAGCGTGCTTGAACCGCCTGCGGCCATTCTCGTCTTGATGCCGCTATTGGCGCCCATCACAGCACAGGCGGGGATTGATCCGATCCATTTCGGTCTTGTCGTGACGGTCAATCTTGCCATTGGCATGTTCCTGCCGCCCTTTGGCTTGAATCTCTTTGCCAGCCACGCGCTCTTCGGGACGCCACTGCCGGTACTCTATCGCGGTGTGCTGCCCTTCCTGGTCATCTATCTCGCGATCCTGATGCTGCTGACCTATGTGCCAGCCATCACGCTCGCGCCGATCGCCTTTATGCGGTGAATGAACAAAAAACAAACGGGGGAATGGCCATGGCGGTGACCTATAACGATCTTCGCGACTTCATCGCGCAGGTCGAAGAGATCGGCATGTTGCGTCACATTCGTGGCGCTGATCCCGATTTTGAAGTTGGGGCCATTACGGAAGTTGCCGCTGGCAAGCAGGAGGGTCCAGCCCTTCTGTTTGACGAGATGAAGGGCTTCAAGAAAGGCTTTCGTATCTTCACCAATTCAACGGTTCAGGCACGACGCGCAGCGCTGGCACTTGGCATTGATCCCAAACTCTCGCCGCTGCAGCAATTGAAGGAGTGGAAGTCGCGGCGCTCCAAACTCACAATGCTGGAGCCCATTGCCGCCAAGGAAATTCCCTTCCTTGAAAACAGCCAGCGCGGTGAAGCAGTCGATCTCTCGATCCTGCCAGCACCCGTCTGGCACAAGAAGGATGGCGGACCTTATATCGGCTCTGGCAGCATCATCATCATGCGCGATCCTGACACAGGCTGGATCAATTCCTCGATCTATCGTGTGCAGGTGCATGGCAAGAACCGCGTCACGATTCAATTCGACCACACGGGCCGTCATGGCAACATGATCGCGCAGAAATATTGGGATCGTGGTCAGGCTTGTCCCGTTGCAGTGGTGAATGGACAAGACCCGGCGCTCTTCATCGCAGGCTTCGAATATCTGCCCGAAGGCCGCTCGGAATATGCTTTTGCTGGCGCCATCAAGGGCAAGCCGATTGAGATTTGCGATGGTCCAATCACCGGCCTGCCTTTGCCCGCCCGTGCCGAGATCATTCTCGAAGGCATGTTGCTGCCGCCTAGTGAGATGACCTTGCCGGAAGGACCTTTCGGGGAATTCACCGGCTATTATGCCGCTGACACACGCCCTGCGGCGGTGATGGATGTGCAGGGCGTGCATTATCGCAATGATCCGATCTTGCTCGGCTCACCGCCCATGAAGCCGCCGCGTTTTCATTTCGGTTTGCCCTTCCGTGCGGCCAGCATTTGGGGCGATCTTGAAAATGGCGGTGTCACGGATGTGCATGGCTGCTGGCAGCATGTCTCGCAATTGATGACGGTCGTTTCGCTGCAACAGCGCTATGATGGCCATGCCAAGCGCGCAGCTTTGATTGCAGCAGCCAATAGTTACATGGGCCGCCTTGTTGTTGTGGTGGATGAGGATGTCGATCCGTCCAATCTGCCAGATGTGATGTGGGCCATCACCACGCGCAGCGAACCCTCAGAATCGGTCGATATCATCCGCAATGCCTGGAGCTCTGCGCTTGACCCGCGCATTCCCCCGGAGGACAAGCTCAAGGGTATCACGTCTCATTCAAAGATGATCATCAATGCCTGCAAGCCCTTTGCATGGCGCGCTCAATTCCCGCCATCTTCTGCGCTCTCAATTGAAGAGGCGCAGCAGATCGAAGACAAATGGGGCTCAGCCTTGCGCTGAGCCCCAGTCTGATTATCCGCCATAGAGATAATTCGGCAGCCACAAGGTCATGCCGGGCCATAGATACATGATGACCATGCACAAGATCACGATCAGCATATAAGGCATCATGCCTGCAAAGATCTGGTTCAATGTGACATGGGGCGGCGCAACACCTTTGAGGTAGAAGGCCGACATGGCGACAGGCGGCGACAGGAAGGCGGCCTGCAAATTCACAAAGACCAGAACACCGAACAGGATCGGATCAATGCCGAAATGCTTCAAGAGGGGCAGGAAAATCGGCACGAAGATGACGATGATTTCGGTCCATTCCAGCGGCCAGCCCAGAATGAAGATGATGAGCTGGGACAGGATGAGGAATTGAACCGGCGTCAGATTGAGCGAGAGCACCCATTTCTCAATCAGGGCTTGCCCGCCCAAAATGGCAAACACACCTGAGAAGAGTGCAGACCCGACAAAGAGCCAGCACACCATCGAGGTTGTCTTGGCTGTTAGAAAGACGGCCTCCTTTGTCTTCTGCCAGTTCAGACTTCGCGCCTGATAAGCGAGGAGGAAGGCACCCGCTGCACCAACGGCTGCCGATTCCGTGGCAGTGGTGATGCCAAACAGGATAACAGCCAGCACCACAACCGTGAGAATGGCCAAGGGGGCGACAGAGTCGGTCAACAGCTTGATGACTTCCAGCCGCTCAGCCGTCATGTTCCAGTAATAGCGGATCATGACAAAGGCGCTCAGCAAAACTGCCGCGCCATACCACCAGTAAAAGCTTTCCGACGGTCCGCGATTGCCATCATCGGTTGCAGGCGCAACATCGGGAGAACCTAGTTGCTGCAATTCAGGTGGCGCTTCCATCACCGCATTGGCCTGTTGATGGATGACGACATACCACCAGATGAGCGCCAGAGTTCCTGCCACGAGTGCGAAGGGCACGAGGGCATAAAGAAACTGCCGCAGCAAGAAGCCGTAAGTGAGCTTGCTGTCGTCACTCTTCAGCGCGAGTGCCTTTGCCGGGGAAGCAAGGGCCTGCATAACGCCTGCAAACATGTTCTGTGAATAGGCGGCGCGGAATGGGTGCGACCAGTCCGGCAGCGGCACTTGCAGTTGCTCAGCCGGCAGGCGCGGAGCGATGTTGCGGTTCAACATGGCCCAGCCAATGATATAGGCAAGATAAAGCAGCGCGAGGAAAAAGCCTGGGAACATCGCTGCTGCGTAAAGCTTCACGACCGACTGCCCCGCCACTGCTGCATAGACGATGATCATGACAGATGGCGGGATGAGAATGCCCAGCGTACCACCGGCCGTGATCACGCCGGAGGCCAATCGCACGTCATAGCCAGCGCGCAACATCGGATTGAGCGCGATGACGCCCATCAGCACAACGACTGCACCAACCAGTCCGCTGGCAATGCCCCAGAAGGTACATACAACAAGTGTTGCGACGGCAAGCGATGCAGGCACGTTGCGGAAGGCGAGTTGCACTGAGTAGAACATCTTGTCCACCAGCGCGCCACGTTCCATCACATAGCCCATCAGGACAAAGAGCGGTATCGAGATCAGCACATCATTGGTCATCGCCCCATAGGTTCTTTGCACCATGAGGTCGAAGATGCGGTTATCGAGAAAGCCCTTCGTTGGATCAAAGAAGGCGATATAGCCAAAAACCATGCCAAGCCCCATCAGCGTGAAGGCCGTGGGGAAACCGAGCATGATGACAACAACAATAAGCCCCAGCATCAGGAGGCCGAGCATTGGATCGCTCATCTTACTTGTCTCCAGATGTTGAACGCTGACGGGCGATTTCTTCGATATGGGCGGCATTCAGCATGGCCGCCTGTTTCGCGCTCTCATCAACATAAATGGAATTGGCCAGCTGTTGCTCGACCACGTCGATTTCAGAGACATCCTTGAGACGGCTTGGCCACGCACCTGTCTTGATGCAGATGGCGCAGCGCGCAATCTCCGCAAAGCCCTGTAACATCAGCAAAGCGCCGGCAACCGGGATCACAGTCTTGAAGTGATAGACTGGCGGTCCATCCGCAGTGACAGTCGAATGTTCCAGAATGCGCCAGCTTTGCGCGGCATAATTGGAGCCCGCATAAATGAGGGCCGCAATGCCGGGAATGAAGAAGACGGCATAAAGGACAATATCGAGACTGGCCTGCGTGCGCGGACGCATCGAGCCATAGAAGAAATCTCCGCGCACGTGACCATTTTGCGCGAGGGTATAGGCGCCGCACAGCATGAAGAGCGAGCCATAGAGCATGTTGCTCGCATCAAAGATCCATGCAGTTGGCATGTTGAGCATGTAGCGCTTGAAAACTTCGGCTACGACGAGAAGCATCAATCCAATGATGAGCCAGGCGGCAAGTTTGCCCACCCATGTGCTCACCGCATCAATTCCATGCAGCAGACGATCTGCGTTCATAACTTCCCCCGGAATCAAAATGCGGAGCCGCTTCGAGGCGGCTCCGCGGGGAGTGTTGTCTTAGAGCTTGCGGCCGACGCCGTTGGGTCCCCAATAGTGGTCGAAGGCCATGCGGCGTTGAACCACAGTGTCCTGCTCCCACTGCGTCGCACGACGCGCGAAAGCGAGCTGCGACTGGATGATCTCCTTGAACATCGGATTTTCGGCCGATTTCTTGCGGACCACATCGTCATAGACTTCGAGCTGCTTCTTGAGGATTGCATCCGGCGTCTTGAAGAAGCGGACCTTATCGTTAGTCTGCATTTCAAGATAGTCCTTGGAATAGCGGTCGATCGCCTTCCAGGACATGTCAGCGCTTGCGGCCTCCGAGGCGGCGTCGAGAATGTTCTTCAGCTTGGCCGGAAGCGCATCATACTTCGTCTTGTTGAAGAGCAGCTCGAACTGTTCAGCATTCTGGTGATAGGACTGCAACATGCAGACCTTGGACACATCGGGGAAGCCGAGCACGCGGTCGGATGAGGCGTTGTTGAACTCGGCCGCATCCAGCAAGCCGCGATCCATGGCCGAAACAATTTCGCCACCCGGCAAGGCATTCACGGCTGCACCCATCGCGGTGAAGACGTCAATGGAGATGCCGACGGTGCGGTATTTCAGGCCCTTCAGATCTTCGAGCTTGGTGACCGGATTTTTGAACCAGCCGAGCGGCTGGGTCGGCATCGGGCCATAAAGCAGCGAATGCACATTGGCGCCCACAGAGGCATAGAGCTTGGCCAGCAGCTCCTTGCCGCCACCATATTTGTGCCAGGCCATCAGCATGTTGGCGTCCATCGCAAAGCCGGGGCCAGAGCCCCACAGAGCGAGTGCCGTCTGCTTGCCATAGTGATAGACGACGACGCCATGGCCGCCATCCAGCGTGCCGGAGGACACGGCATCAAGCAGGCCGAAAGCCGGTACAACGGCACCAGCGGGCAGCACCTCGATGCGCAGATCACCGCCCGTCATGTCATTCACCTTCTTCGCGTAGTCCTGCGCGAATTCATGGAAAATGTCTTTTGACGGCCAGGTGCTCTGGAAACGGAAGTTGATCGGACCCTGCGCCTTGACCACTGCAGGGGCGGCAACGACCGCAGCGCCTGAGAGCGCGGCACCTTTGAGGAATGAACGGCGGGCCTTCATCAACTTCGACGCGACTTCAGTAAGCTTAGCCTTCATGACTACCTCCTATCGGACCAACGGCCCAAGGCCGCCTCTAACGGGGCGGTTGAACGTGAGTATAGGGGCCGTTCTGAGCGCGGGTAGTTATGCCTTCGGTGAAGCCGCAGAAATATTGTTGCGTTTTAGCCCGATTTTCGCGCGCCGTGGGATTGCTGTCGGCTTGAAACCCTCAATAGAATTGAAAACCGCGTGAGCGGCACGTTAGCATTGCAATTGACGCTTGCCGAAAACCGGCCCATCTTGGGCGCATGACATAAGGGCGGAGGAAATCACATGGACGATCAGGCCAAGGTCCCGAACTCCTATCAGACATTCAGCTATGCCTGCCCGACCGAGCTGCGCCGTGGTAAGGGCATTGTCGAACTTGCCAAAACGCCCATGCTGCGGGGCCGCGTGCAGATCGTGAAAGAGGGTGGGGAGAATAATCTTCACTCCCATCGCGGAATGGACGGCTTCTGGATGGTGCTGGAAGGCAAGGTCCGATTCTATGGCCCCGGCGATGTGCTGATCGGTGAATTCGGCAAGCATGAGGGCATTTTGATCCCTGCCGGCGTCGAATATTGGTTCGAAAGCGCAGGCGATGTGCCTTTGCAGATTTTGCAGATGGCCGCCTTTGATCCCAATGTGAAGACGGCGCGTGTCGATGCAGCGCCGCAGAAGTTCAAGGTCGGCGAAGTGCCGGTGGATGTCATTACCAAGACGACGACTTGATCGAGTGATTTTATCATGCGCACGGGCTGCCTGAACGGCCCGGCGCGGTCAGGGGAGGGAACGCCATGGCCCGCAGGTTTCTGCGCTGGGCAGCGCTGACTTTTGCCTTCATTCATCTGCCGGGTCTAGCTCAGGCCCAAAACAGCGAGCCCTTTTTCAAGGGCAAGTCCATCACCTTTGTCGTCGGCTATGGGGCGGGCAGCGGCTATGACCTCTATGCGCGTTTGCTGGCGCGCTATTATGGGCAATTCATTCCAGGCCAGCCCGCCATTGTGACGCAAAATGTTCCCGGTGCAGGCTCCCTGCAGGCCGCCAACCAGCTTTATGAGACAGCCGCACGCGATGGCACGGTCATCGGCATGACAGGGCGCGGCACACCGATGACGCCACTGCTGGGTGGCAGGGGTGCACGGTTCAAGGATGACAAAAGCTTCACCTGGATCGGCAGCATGAATAATGAGGTGAGTGTCTGCGTCGCCTGGCACACATCGGGCATCAGTACGATTCAGGACGCGATGGCGCGCGAAATGACAACATCCGCCACAGCGCTGGGCGCAGACGATACAACGGTCTTTCCAGCTGTGCTGAATGAAATGATCGGCACCAAATTTCGCTGGATCACCGGCTATCCCGGCGGCGCGGCCATGAATCTCGCCATGGAGCGCGAAGAAGTACAGGGCCGTTGCGGCTGGTCTTGGTCATCCATCAAATCGACTCAGGCCCAATGGCTGAAAGAGGGAAAAATCCGCATCCTGCTGCAATTGTCTCTGACACCTCATGCAGACTTACCGCAAGTCCCCACGATCATGGATTTTGCCAAGAGTGAGGAGCAGCGCAAAGTGCTCGAACTCATCTTCGCGCGCCAGATCATGGGGCGCCCGGTTCTGGCACCGCCCGGCTTGCCGCAAGAGCGCGTGAAAATGTTGCGCGATGCTTTTGATGCGACGATGAAGGACAAGGCCTTCCTCGCTGAAGCGGAAAAGGCTGACTGGGAAATCACGCCGGTGAGCGGAGCTGAAATTGAAAAGCTGATGGAGCGGATTTACGCCACGCCATCAGCCATTGTCGAACTCGCCAGGAAGGTCACGCCGCAACCGAAGTGACGTGACTTATTGCGAGCCTTCCAGTCCCAATTGGCGCACCAGCGTGCCCCATTTCTGGCGCTCGGATGCGAGATAGGCTTTGAGGCCTTCGACATCGGGCGTCTCAAAGGGAATGAGACCCAGCGCAGCGATGCGGTCCTTTACACCCTTATCGGCCATGATCGCCTTCATCTCATTATGCAGGCGATTGACGATTGGCTGCGGCGTGCCAGCAGGGGCGAGCAAGATGTGCCAGGACACGGCTTCAAAATCCTTTGCGCCAGACACATCAGCAAAAGGCGCAACATCGGGCAGCAGCGGCAGGCGCGCTGCCGATGAGACAGCCAGTGGACGCAGCTTGCCATCCTTGATCAGCGGAACAGAAGCGCCCGCTTCCACAAAGCCCAATTGCACATGGCCAGAGGCAATGTCGAGAATGGATTGCGGCGTGTTGCGATAGGGGACATGGGTGATCTCAAGATCAAACCGCTTCTTCATGAATTCCATCGACAGATGTTGCGCAACGCCTGCGCCCGGCGAGGAATAATTCAGATCCTTGCGCTTCTTCGCCAAGTCGATCAGCTCTGGCACGCTTTTGGCGGGCAGATCAGGATTGACGACAAGAATGAAAGGCGACTTGAGATAAAGTGAGATCGGCACAAAGCCATTGGCAGGATCATAATTGATCTGCTTGTAAAGCACCGGATTGATCGCCATGGCGGAAGAGGTGGCTACAAGCAGCGTATAGCCATCTGGTGGCGCGGTTGCGACCATCTGGGTCGCAAGCATGAGAGCAGCCCCCGGCCTGTTTTCAACCACGACAGGCTTGCCGAGCCTTTCCTGCAATTTCTCCGCATAAAGTCGCGCGACAATGTCGAGGCCGGACCCGGCGGCGAGCGGAAGGATGATTGTGACGGGTTTGGACGGATAGTCCTGCGCTTGAGCGGTGGTGGTGAGACCAAGCGCCATTGTGAGCGCCAGCGCCAGCTTGCGAAGCTGCATGTTCATTTCCCTCCCCAAGGGGCTCATTGGCCCTTGCGCTGCGACTATAGCATGTGGGCAGGCCGCGCCTAGCGGGTCAAAAGCCCCTGCGCATCAAGGAAAGTTTGGGTCGCCGTGAGCGCCAGTTTGGCCCGCTCCGCCGCGCTCAAATGGGCATGGCGCGCACTTGGTGCCTCAATGCTGACCGGCGTGCCCACCGGCAATGCGCGAAGCAACTCGCCCAACCACAGCTCGCCCTCTCCCGGCAAAAGCCGGGCGGTGCGCGATTCCTTGCGCAACTCTTCAACGCTGCGATTGCCCGGCACAAAGGCTGGTGCATCGCAGAAATGGACGAGTTGCAGCAAAGCAGGGTCCACATCAGCGAGGTCGCGCGGGTGCCCGCCGGAGCGCGACAAATGCAGCGCATCAATCACAAGCCCCGCATTAGGCCGCTTCACGGATGTGGCGACCTCAACAGCCTCACCCAAGGACCGGCAGCCGCTATAGGGATTGAATTCAACCAGGGCATTGAGGCCATATTCTTCAGCCAAATCGGCCAGCCGCCCGAATGTCGCGCGCCGCCGCGACAGATCATGATCCTCGACCGGGCAGACAATGAAGCGCCCGCCCAATCGCTGCGACAGTTTCAAGACAGGCCGCAGCGCCTCGACATTCATCTCAGCCGTTACGGGAAAGACGCCGACTTCGAGGAGCTTGAGACCGCTCTCGCGCATCAGCCCCTCAATCTCGGCCTCCTTGTCGGGCAGGCCCGCAACGCTCTGGTCTGTTTGCAGCAGCGGATTGAGCCGCAAACCGGCATGGGTGAAACCTGCCTCAGTACAGGCGCGGACTTGCCCGGCGGGACCGGCATCGAGAATGGACAAAGCTGCAAGCGACAGGATCATGAGCGGGCCTCCACTCCCCCTCTGCCTTGCCTTTTCGCGTGAGTCCAGAAGAGGCTATAAGAAAATCATCCGATACAGGAAAAATATCCTTGACAGCGGAACGCTCTTCCGATAGCTTTGCCCCATGCTCCAGAAGTGTGGGGCGAGGGTGCTGCCCCCTCTGACCGCAGCTTTCACATTCATCGCTGTTTCTTTGCCGACCGCTTCCCGCAAGCGGCGAACAGGATTTTCATGCCCTTCACACCACTGCCCGAACCCGATGCCATATTGCTGGACATTGTACGCGCCTTGTTTGAAAGCGGCGCCATCAGCAAGCAGGAAGCTGCCAGGCGCCTTGGCATGTCAGCGCCGACGCTCACCAACCGCATCACCAAGCGTTGGCACTGGAAGATCCCGCCGCGTCTGCGCACCAATCGCAAGCTTGTTGCCGATCAGGCGCGCGTTCTGCGCAAAGCCAAACGCGTGGAGGCGACGCTTTCAACGCAAGATGTGCAACAGCGGTTGCACACGCAGATCACGGTGCTCATGCGCGCCATTGAAGCCAATGTGGGTGAAGATGGTCTGCCCATAGATGCAGAACGTCACGCCAAACTCGTCGCCGCCGCCTTCCGTTTGCAGGCTGAAGCAGCACGTCAGGATGAACAGAAGGAACGGGGCAGGGATGGGCAGGGCACGGAGCAAGACGACAAAGACGCTGCCGCCGAACTGGCCCGGTTGCGAGATGATCTGGCTGCAAAACTTGGCCGGAACACGCCGCCCGACACAGTTGATGAACGTGTTGGGGAGCTATGACGCGCAGCAGTTGCGTGTGCTGAGTACGCTTTGGGAGCTGAGCGCGCGTCTTGACCAGCGCCCCCCCTTCACCGCGCAAAAAGGCGGGCCGTGGTCGCAATGGCTTGTGATTGGCGGGCGTGGGGCTGGCAAGACGCGCACCGGCGCGGAATGGGTGCGTGGTGTTGCGCTGGGTCTTCCCGGCTTTGCCCGCAAACCCGTTTCGCGCATCGCGCTGGTGGGAGAAACCATGGCTGATGTGCGCGATGTGATGGTGGAAGGTGTGTCTGGCCTTTTGGCTTTGCCCGGCATCGCACGCCCCACATGGGAGCCCACACGCCGCAGGCTTGTTTGGCCCAATGGTGCTGTTGCGCAATGTTTCTCGGCCGAAGATCCGCAGAGTTTGCGCGGGCCACAATTTGAATGCGCATGGCTCGATGAATTGGCGAAATGGCGACACGATCAGGAGTGCTTTGACATGCTGCAATTCGGCCTGCGTTTGGGCGATCATCCCCGCCAGGTCATCACCACAACGCCACGCCCGACACCCCTCATCAAGAAACTGCTGGGGGATCCGCGAACAGCCATTTCACGCGCCAGCACGCGCGCCAACAAGAAACATCTCGCACCCGATTTTATTCGCGGTCTGATGGAGCGCTATGGCGGCACGCGACTGGGTCGTCAGGAACTCGATGGCGAAATGATTGAGGATCGGCAGGGCGCTTTGTGGACGCGCGATATGCTGGATCAGTTGCGTCGTGATGCAGTTCCCGATCTCGCGCGCATCGTCGTGGCCATAGATCCTCCAGCCAGCGCCACACGTCGCGCCGATCAATGCGGCATCATCGCAGCCGGCATTGATCGGGAGGGGCGGATCTATGTTTTGGCCGATGCGTCTTTGAGTGCTGCACGTCCGCATATGTGGTCAGCTGCCGCCGTGGCCCTTTATCACAAACTCGAAGCCGATCAGCTCATCGCAGAGGTCAATCAGGGGGGCGATATGGTCGCCGCTGTCATTGGTGAAGCAGATCGCTCGGTACCAGTGCGCAAGGTGCGCGCCACGCGCGGCAAATATCTGCGCGCGGCTCCTGTGGCGCAACTTTATGAGCAGGGCCGCGTGCATCATGTCGGGGGTTTTGCCGAGCTGGAAGATGAGATGTGCGCTTTTGCGGCTGATGGCCTGCCCAATGGCAAGAGCCCTGATCGTCTGGATGCCTTGGTCTGGGCCATCACAGAACTCGCGCTTCGCCCACAAGCGCCTGAACCACGTATGCGCCGCCTTTAGTCAGGATCATGGTCATGTTGTCTATCGTCTCGCGCTTCAGGCGCGCACAGGCTGCTTTTGCCAAGTCACAAGAAGAGAAAATGTCCCGCACCGCGCCGCTTCTGGCGCGGCTTTATTTTCCAGATACATCCCTGTCGCCCCGCGATCTCGTGACGCTGACGCGCATGGGCTATGAAAATAACCCGATCGTCTATCGCTGCGTGCGCATGATTGCAGAATCTGCTGCGAGCATCACCTGGCGCGCTTATGAAGACGATAGAGAGCAGGTGGACCATCCGGCTCTGGCGCTGCTGCAAAGGCCCAATAGCTATGAGGCCGGACCCGTCTTTTTGGAGCAACTCATCTCCAATCTGCTTCTCTTCGGCAATGCTTATGTGGAAGCTGTGAGTGTTGATGACACCCCGCGTGAATTATGGTCGCTGCGGCCAGATCGGATCAGCCTTGTACCCGGCTTGCGCGGTTGGCCGCAGGCTTATGACTATACAGCCGGTGCCAATACCGTTCGCTTTGAGCTGCCGCGCGAGGGACAAAGCCCGATCCTCCATCTCAAGAGTTTTGCCCCTCTGGATGATCACTATGGCTTTGCCCCCGTGCGTGCAGCTCAATCTGCTTTGGACATGCATAACGCTGCGAGCGACTGGAACCGCGCCTTGCTGAACAATGCAGCGCGTCCCTCTGGCGCACTTGTTTATGCAGGCCCGGAAGGCATGGGGCTAAGCCCCGATCAATTCGAACGCTTGCGTGCGGAGCTGGATCAAGTCTTCACCGGCACCAGCAATGCGGGGCGGCCTTTCCTGCTCGAAGGCGGGCTTGACTGGAAAAGTCTGTCGCTGACGCCTCAGGAGATGGATTTCATCAATGCGCGCGCCGCAGCTGCGCGTGAAATTGCGCTCGCTTTCGGTGTGCCCCCTTTATTGCTGGGCCTGCCCGGAGACAATACCCATGCCAATTATCAAGAAGCGAACCGGGCCTTTTGGCGGCAAACCATCATCCCGCTCGTGGCGCGTGTGCAAAAGCAAATGGCGCTTTGGTTGCAGCCAAGTTTTGGTCTCTTCCGTTTCGATTATGACATCGACCGGCTCGATGCATTGGCCGATGAACGTGTCAAGGAATGGGCAAGGCTGGGTGCGGCGGACTTCCTGACGCGCAATGAGAAACGTGAAGCACTCGGTTATGCCGCCGTGAACCATGATTGACGCAACCATGAATGACATTACCCAAATTTTCATTGCGCGGGGCGATCTCGCCCATCTGGCCTTGCTGCTTTGGGCTAGCCTGTCGTCAGCACTTCTGGTGTGGAGCCTGCGCGAATTGGCCGCTGCCACGAAACGCTTCGACACATTCGTGCGCGAACTCGCTTATTTCAACGAGCAATTGGAGCATAAAGGATGATGAACTGGTTCATTCGGCGTGATGACAAGAAAGAATGCGAAGTCTTCCGCCGTTTTCTGGCCCTGATCGCACGCCGCCTCCCACTGTAAAGGTATCTCTCATGCAGACATGTGATGGCCGCGCAGGCTTGCCCGCGCGGGAGATCAAACGCGCGCCACTCGCTTTGCAGCGTATTGACGCAGAAGGCATGTTTGAAGGCTATGCGAGCCTGTTCGGTGTCGCAGATCTCGGCCGCGATATTGTGCTGCCGGGGGCGTTCAGAAAAACCCTTGCGCGCCGTGATGCGCGCCGCATCAAAATGCTCTGGCAGCATAAGGCCAGCGAACCCATTGGCACTTGGCTCAATGTCAAGGAAGACAGCCGCGGCTTGCATGTGATCGGCCGCCTCAATCTCGATGTCTCTCGTGCACGTGAGGTTCACTCGTTGATGAAAGAGGGCGCTGTTGATGGGCTTTCCATTGGCTTTCGCGCCGCGCGTGCCTTGCGCGACAAATCCTCTGGCCTGCGGCGATTGGCTGAAATTGATCTCTGGGAAATCTCCCTTGTCACCTTCCCCATGCTTCCACAAGCGCGTGTCAATGCGGTCAAGGCGCATGGCGGAGGAGCCTATGCAGCCTCTCTGCGCGCGCGCTGGAGCGCCAGGGCCGCCGCCTTTGCGGCCGGCATGGTCAGCCGCATTTGAGTTTGAGCGAAGCCGCGTTGCGCCGTCAAACGCGCTTTTTTGTTTGTGACGGCTTAAAGTCATGAGGATCAGAATGCATAACAAGGAAATCAAAACCGTTGAGGGTGCCGCCGCCTTCACCGATCTCCACCGCGCCTTCGAGGCATTTCGTGAGACCAATGATGAGCGCCTTACGCAACTTGAAACGCGTATGGGTAGCGATGTGGTGACAGACGAGAAATTGCAGCGCATTGATCGGGCGCTGGAGGAAACCAAGTCACGCCTTGACCGCGCCATGCTTGCGGCAGCGCGCCCCCAGCTCAGCAGCGACACGCGCGAAGACGATCTGATGATGCGCGAACACAAAGCTGCCTTCCGTGCCTATATGCGCAATGGCGAAAGCGCCGGCCTGAAGCAGCTTGAAGAAAAAGCGATGTCTGGCAACTCTGGCCCGGATGGGGGCTATCTGGTTGCGCCACCTGTTGAGCGCGACATCCTGCGTCGTCTTGCCAATATTTCGCCCATTCGGGCGGTCGCAACGGTGCGTGAGATTTCAACCAGCAGCTATCGTAAAGCCTTTTCGCTGACAGGACCCGCGACGGGCTGGGTGGCTGAAGCAGATCTTCGTCCGCAGACCAATAATCAGCAGATCGTGGATATGAGCTTCCCCGCCATGGAGCTTTATGCCATGCCAGCAGCCACGCAAAACCTGCTCGATGATGCTGCCGTTGATATTGAGCAATGGATCGCATCCGAGATTGACACAGTATTTGCTGAGCAGGAAGGCAATGCCTTCATCACTGGCAATGGCGCAAACAAGCCGACGGGTCTTCTTGCTTACCCCAAGGTCGCACAGGCCAGCTGGAGCAATGGCAAGACGGGCTATCTCACAACCGGTGTTGCCGCCAATTTCGCTGCCAGCAATCCGTCTGACAATCTCGTTGATCTCATCTATTCCCTGCGGGCTGGCTATCGCCAGAATGCATCATTCTTGATGAGCCGCAAGACGCAAGCGCTGATCCGCAAATTCAAGGCGACAACGGGGGAATATCTCTGGGCACCGCCTGCAAGCCTTGGTGCTCCCTCGACCTTGATGAATTTCCCGGTGATTGAGTCTGAAGACATGCCCGATATCGCGGCCGATTCATTCTCAATCGCTTTCGCAGATTTCCGTCGGGCTTACCTCATCGTCGATCGCCGCGGCATCCGCGTGTTGCGCGATCCCTATTCCGCCAAGCCCTATGTCCTCTTTTATACGACCAAGCGCGTCGGAGGCGGCATTCAGGATTTCGATGCCATCAAGCTTCTGAAATTCGGCGTCAGCTGATCAAGGCAGACGATCATTCCACTTACGCAAGTTTTGCTCGATCCAGTCGCGTTGCGATGAGACGAGCACGCCTTGCGTGAGGGAGCCGCAATGGGTCTTGCCGGTGCCCGCACTCCAGACGGTGGTGGCGATGAGTTCGCTACTCGATGGCGCAAAAATGCCACCACCTGAGTCCCCCGTGCAAGCACCGGTGCCGCGCTGCTTGGGGTCTTCAGCCCAGAGGAGAAGTTTCGACACAGGCTGGCGCGTTGCAATCTTTCCCATGCGCAGCTGCCCGCCTGTCTGTCCTTGCCCTTCCTTTGTGAGGCCGAAGCCAACGAGATCGAAGCTTTCACCAGCCGTCATCATATCCCGCCGGGACAAACGCGCGGGGGCATAAAAGTCTGGCAGTGGTGCTTTCAAGCGAATGAGGGCGAGATCAACCGTCTTCTCGCGGGTCTGCAAGGCCTGCGGCCGGTAGAGAGGATGTGTGGTGATGGCTTCGAGTGGCTGAAAAGAGTCAGCCTCTCCAGCGCGGCGCAAGAACACCACCGTGTCCTCCAAAGCAGCCACGCAATGACCTGCAGTGAGCAATGTCTGCTGTGTGACAGCGACGGCACTGCAGAAACCTGAACTCCGCCCGCCTTTGGTGAGGATCATCACCATCTGCGGCGCGCGCACCCGCTCCTCCACGCTCTCGCCCACAATGGCAGTGGCAGGTTGCGGGGGCAGGCTCAACGCCAGCAGCAGGGTGAGGAATTTCGCTCTCATCGAAGGCTCCAGTGTGCCTCTTAGCAAGATTGAGATGAATCGCAATGACTTTATCTTTCGTATCCGGCCCCCCTCGCGAGCCTTTCGACGTAGCCCTGCTACGGCAGTGGATGAAACTGTCTTTCGCTGACGATGATGCGCTGATCCTTGGTCTCATGCGCAGCGCAAGGCGTCTCATCGAAGCCTATAGCGGTGTGATCATCTTTGCGCAGAGCTGGCGCTTGACGCTCGATCACTGGCCCATGGATCGCCAGATCACCTTGCCCTTGCGTCCCCTCTCCGAAATTTTGGAGGCCCAGGTGACTTCATCCAATGGCGAGAGCCTGTCGGTCATCTCTGGCCTCTGGCCTGAGGCGGATAGGCGCAGCTTGCGTGTGTCGGAAAAACTTGCCCAGCCAGGCGTCGAGCGGGCGGGCATTCAGCTTCTTTTGTCTTTTGGCGCTGATAGCAGTGATGACATTGACCCGGTGTTACGCAATGCACTCTTCAACCTCGTGACGCATCATTATTTCAATCGAGGTGACGAGGAAAAGTCCCTCATCCCTGCTTCGATCCTCAGGGAGCTTGATCTCCTGAGAGACAGGAGACTGATATGAGGAGGCTGCCAAAGCTGCGTGACTTACGCATCGCCGTGACGATCGAGCGA
Organism: uncultured Beijerinckia sp.; assembly: GCA_964557555.1. Lineage (GTDB taxonomy): Bacteria > Pseudomonadota > Alphaproteobacteria > Rhizobiales > Beijerinckiaceae > Terripilifer. Next base: position 4,313 of record CAZLBA010000008.1, on the reverse strand, counting down.
CTCCAGCAGCAGGAACAGGCTGGAGCTCCCACTGTTGCAATTTCCGTGATTGCCTCGGCTTGGGCGGCGATTGAGCCGATAGCGCGACCGCCTTCAACGGTGCTCGATGAAAGCCCTCTGATGACCCATCAGATCATGGTGCGGCTACGTCAGCCTCTCTCCACCGATTGCCGCATCAGGACTGCTGATGGCCGGTTGTTCAGGATCCTTCATGTGCGTCGCTGCGATGAGGACAGCGATCTTCAATCATTGACTTGCGAGGAGCGCCTGTCGTGATCCAGTCACATTATCATACCGTCGTTGAAAGTCTGGTCAGAAAATTCAAAACCGCACCAAGTTTGGGCGATTTATTGCACCACCAATTTGTAACGCAAGCAGGCGTGGCTCTCCATACGCCCTATGCCCTGTTCGAGCCCGTAGCATCTCGTGACTTGTCGGTGGATGGTGATCCTTGCATGGAGCTGACGCTGCACATTCACATCATCACGGATGGAAGCCATCCGGGTCAGTCAGAATATGGTGCGGAACTTTTGCTCTCAGCTTTGAAGGATCGGCAGTTGTCGCTGGATCGTCCCTTCCGCTGTGCTGATTTATGGATTGAGAAATTGAATTTTGCCCGCATCAAGGGGTCGAGCAATCGCGCCACTATTCAACTCAAAGCTATCGTCGAGACCATTTACGGAGTTTAAAATGCCTGTTCAGAGAGGCCGGGACCTGCTCATCAAGCTGCAGGATAGTGATGCGAAATTTGTGACGGTTGGCGGAATTCGTACCAAGCGGCTCGCGCTCAATTCAGACACGATCGACGTAACCCATGCGGAATCCGCAGGTCGTTGGCGCGAATTACTGGCTGGAGCAGGGATGCGTCGCGCCAGCATTTCTGGATCGGGTGTCTTTAAGGATCAGGATAGCAATAGATGGCTGCGTGAGATTTTTTTCGAAGGCAGTGTCCGACGGTACCAAATTGTGGTTCCCGGATTCGGCACGATTGAAGGGCCTTTCCAGATTTCAAGCCTTGATTATCGCGGCGAACATATCGCGGAACTGACCTTCGAGATCGCGCTGGAATCAGCCGGCGAACTTACTTTCCAGAGCTTGTGAGGACCAATGGCCAATCCTTTGCGCGGTGAAATTCAAGCACAGCTGGGCGATCGTCATTTTACCTTTTGTCTGACATTGGGTGCGATTGCCGAACTTGAAAACAATCTTGGTGTCGCCAGCATCGCAGCATTGCTGGCGCGTTATCAGGGCAACTGCGTCCGCGCGAGCGATGTGTTGCTCTTGCTCGTGAGCGCACTGAAGGGGCAAAACCCCTTGCTCAGCGACGATGAAGCTCGTGAGCTTCTGCGTCACTCCAGGCCAGCCCACCTTATCAAACTCGCGGCTGATTTGGTGGAGGTGACTTTTGGCGAAGGCGAACCAGCCCGCCCTTTCGGGGATGTGCCAAGCCGGTGAGGCTTATCGCCTTCGACTGGACGGATCTCATACGTTTTGCGGCACTGGTTTTGCGGTTGACGCCGCAACAATTTTGGTCGCTCACCTTGCGCGAGCTGTTGTCGTGGTCGCGGGCGCTGCAACAGCGCGAAGAAGCAGCCTCTGATCCTGACTTGCGACAGCTGATGCAAGAATTTCCAGACAGGTGATTTCATGACCAATCTACAAGAGTCGGAACAGTCAGTGCTGAACATGAAGGATGCTCTTGATGCCGTTTCCACCAAGGCGCAGCGTGCCTCGGATACGCTCATCAGCGGATTTG
>CAZLBA010000008.1:0-2524 GCA_964557555.1 uncultured Beijerinckia sp. | reverse complement strand
CGTCGGGCTCTGGTCAGACCTTTCAACGCACGCTCGGCTCCATCATCGCCAATCTTGAAAAAATGGGTGGCAGTCTGATTGAGCAGGGGCTTGCAAGCTTGTTTGGTGGCGGGTCAATCAGCAGCCTCAAGGTGACGCCATTTGCTGAGGGGGGAATTGTGTCTCGGCCGACCTTTTTTGGCACAGGGGGTGGCGTTGGTTTGATGGGGGAACGGGGGGCGGAAGCAATTATGCCCCTGGCGCGGGGCCCTGATGGACGTTTGGGTGTCGCAGCCTCAGGTGAGCGACAGAACGCAACACATGTCACCGTGAATATCACGACGAATGATGTCGAAAGTTTTCGCAAGTCGCAGGTGCAAATCACCAGTGCGCTGGCGCGCGCAGTCGCACGCGGCCAGCGCGGTCTGTGAGCTAGGATGTAAGAAGGCTTGAAAGCTCATCCTTGAGTTGCAGGCGCTTCTTCTTCAAGGTCTCAAGACTTTCATCTGACATGGCTTCGACGCCAACTTCGGCGCGGTGAATCTCGCGGTTCAGATCATGATATTTGTCGGCCAATTGAGCAAAGTGACGATTGCTAAGTTTTAGTTCGTGGATCTTCGCCTTTTGTGCCGGAAACTCGTCAGCAAGTTCATGAGGAACGTGGCTCATGCTCAACTCCTTCGTTGTTCATGCAGCCAAGCTAGGACATCCGCGCAGCTTGCTATTTGAGATGGATCAATCTGCATGGAAATTTTCCACGAAATCCGGTTCCCGGTTGATATCGCGCTCAAGAGCCGAGGCGGGCCGGAACGGCGCACGCGCATCACGACACTTGTGTCGGGGCGGGAGGAGCGTAATGCACAATGGGCGCATTCACGCCGCAAATTCGATGCTGGCTATGGTGTCCATTCGCTTGCCGCTCTTGCAAAAGTTGTTGCCTTTTTTGAGGAGCGACGAGGGATGCTTTATGGGTTCAGATTCCGAGATCCTGGCGATTATCTGTCTTGCATCCCCGGCGAGGTCGCAAAACCAGACGATCAGGTCATTGGACTAGGTGATGGCACTTTAAAATCATTTCAGCTGGTGAAGGCCTATGGATCCTCACATGCGCCTTATCAGCGCATCATTCAAAAACCCGTTGAACATTCGGTGCGCATCGGGGTCAATGGTGCGGAACTTCCGCGCAACGAATTCTCGGTTTCCATTCGCTCAGGTGTTGTGACTCTGGCCAAGGCCCCAGCGAGAGGGGCCGTCATCACGGCCGGGTTCAGCTTTGATCTGCCTGTACGCTTTGACACCGACTATCTGGAGATCGACTATTCCGCCTTTGCGGCTGGCGAAATTCCAAGAATACCTCTCATCGAAATCTTATTGTGAGGCCTTATGCGCCATATTTCACCATCAGCGCTGGAGAGATTGAAGGGTTCCACCACGCTTTGTCATTGCTGGAAGCTCACATTGAAGGATGGGACGCAGCTGGGCTTCACCGATCATGACCGCGATTTATATCTTGGGTCGCTGGCTTGTCGTTCTGCAACGGGCTTGAGTGGAAGTGATGTTGAGCACAGTCTTGGTTTTGCCGTCGGGGGCTCGGAGATCAGCGGTGTTTTAACGAGCGATGCGATCACATCCGCCGACATTGATTCCGGTCGATATGACGGTGCAATGATCGAATGCTGGTGGGTTGATTGGTCAAGCCCGGATCTTCGCGCCCTTCTGGACGCAGGACGCGTTGGCGAGATCCGTCGATCTGAACATGGGTTTACGGCTGAAATTCGATCTCTCGCGCAGCTCTTTGAAGCGCCGCATGGTCGCTTTTTCAGCCGGCTTTGTTCAACCCAATTCGGAGACCGCAATTGCAAGGCACGTCCGCTCACTTTTGCAGCGCGCATTTTGCAGAGCATATCCGATTATGAATGTTACCTCACCCGTGTTGACCTGCCTGCGGACAGCCTCACAGGTGGCTATCTTGTTCCGCCAGGCGGAGAGCGTCTTTCGATCCGGCAACATTTGCAGCTTGCGGACAAAATATATTTGCGTTTATGGGTCAAGCCGCGCCTGACGCTTATGGAAGGCGCCGGCGTACAGCTGGAAAGTGCTTGCAACAAAAGCCGCGAGTTATGTGACGCGCTCTATCGCAATATCGAAAATTTCCGTGGCTTTCCGCTTATGCCCTCTGCGGAACTGGTTTTGTTGCCGCCCGATCCTGCAACGCAGCAGCTTGATGGTGGGAGCTTGTTTCAATGAGCGATGGCACCATTGTAGAGCTTGCGCGTCGCTGGATCGGCACTCCATTCCATCACGCTGAAAGCTTGAGAGCCGTTGGATGTGATTGCCTGGGACTGGTACGCGGCATCTGGCGTGATCATTACAGCACGGACGCGCCAATGCCGCCAGTTTACGCGCCAGACTGGTTGCGCGATGGATCAAACGAGATTCTCCATACGGCTTTAAAGGCGCATCTGGTTCAGGTTGACGACGAAGAGCTGCAGGGCGAGGCATTCCCGCCTCTCAAATCATTTCCATTATGTGAGGATAAAAATGG
>CAZLBA010000007.1:40959-52168 GCA_964557555.1 uncultured Beijerinckia sp. | reverse complement strand
AGGGCGAGGCATTCCCGCCTCTCAAATCATTTCCATTATGTGAGGATAAAAATGGCCAGCACCAAGAGGCTTGGATTGCCGCTGATAGATCAGGGGCAAGCGATGAAACATGTCACCCACAATGAAGCGCTCGCAAAGCTCGATGGGATCGTGCAGCTGAGCGCGCTTGCGATGGCTAACGCAGCCCCTCCCGCTCCTGTGGAAGATGCGGTCTATCTTGTCGGCCCTGCACCAACGGGTGTCTTTGCAGGGCATCAGAAGGCCGTGGCTGTGTTTCAGAATGGGGGGTTCACATTCGCAGAGCCCCGTGTCGGTTGGCGCTGCTATGTCCAAAGCACCAAACGCCTCATGGTTTTTGATGGCGCAGATTGGGTGGAAATCGGCGGACGGCAAGAGCGTATGCCACGTTTGGGCATCAATATGCCCGCAGATGACACGAACCGGCTTTCAGTCAACAGCAACAGCATTGTTTTAACGGCAACGTCCCTGGCTGATGGTGGAACGGCTGATCTGCGTGTTAAGCTGAACAAGGATCTCGCCACCAACACAGGCTCCATTCTCTTTCAGTCCAGCTTCTCTGGTCGCGCTGAATTGGGTTTGATGGGGGATGATCATTTTCGGGTGAAGGTTTCAGCACAAGGTTCGGAGTGGAAGGAAGCGCTGCTGATCGATTCCACCAGCGCAGCGGTGCAGTGTCCGGCCGGTTTGACGAGTTCCCGTCTTTACCTTTCACAGTCTCATGACACGCCCGGTTTAGGGCTTGATGGTCCTCTGGCATTACGGTTTCAGCGTAGCCGAGGTGCGGCGACCGGCATTCGCAGCCCAATTCAGGCGCAAGATACATTGGGCGCGATTGTCGGCTGCAATTGGGACGGTTCCAGATTTCTCCCCGCGGCCTCGATCAGCTTCGAATCGGAGATCGGGAGCATGGCCGGCATCGCTGCCTCACGCATTTCCTTCAGTACATCCATGCCGGGCCTTTCGGCGCCTAAAGAACGAATTCGGATCGAGCCCTTTGGTACATTCCGTCCCACCCTCGACAACACGGTTGGCATTGGTTCAGCGTCTTTTAGATGGACTGACATTTTTTCCATCAATGGTGTCTCCACTGTTTCGGATGAAAAGGAAAAGGTCGATATCGAGACGCTTCCCACAGGGCTCGAATTCATACGAATGCTCAGGCCCGTCTCCTTCCGGTGGAAGGTAGCAGAGCGATTGGTCGAGTCCGATGATGTTATTTCGGAGCGGGCAGGGCGGCGCAAACATCTTGGTCTTGTCGCCCAAGAGGTCAAAACGGCTCTGGACGGGCTTTCGCTCGATTGCGGGCTTTACACTTATGACAGCAGCATAGATCGGCATTCGCTTCGTTATGACCAGTTCCTTGCGCCCGTCATCAAGGCGATTCAGGAACTCGATGCGCGTATCGAAGATCTTTCGCGTCGTCTGACATTGATCGGCAACTGATCATTTTCCAAGGAGAGTTTGATGCGTCATAATTTCGACGCCTGCCTTTCGCTCACCCTTTTGCAGGAGGGTGGTTATGTCGATAACCCCAAAGATCCGGGTGGTGTCACGAATATGGGGATTACCCGGGCTGCTTTGTCTTGTGCGCGAGGACATGCAGTTTCGAAGTCCGATATTCGCAACCTCACCCGCGAAGAGGCAGCCGAGATTTATCGCCGCAATTATTGGACGGCCATTCGTGGGGACGAACTTCCTGATGGGCTTGACGCGGTGATGTTTGATCACGCGGTCAATTCAGGACCAAAGGCGGCGATACGAACTTTGCAGGGCGGGCTTGATCTGCCGCAAAACGGGTTGATGGGCATACGGACCCTTAAGGTCGCCAAAAGCGCGGACCTTGAAGAGCTGATCCCCAAGCTGTGTCGTGCGCGGATGAATTTCCTGCAGCGTTTGAGTACCTGGATCGTTTTTCGACGGGGCTGGACCGCGCGGGTCAATGCGATTGAGCGGGAGGCGCTCGCCATGCATCTCGCAGCACAATTCATTCATCCAGAGGGCAAAGCAGAAAGCAGGCACATATGAATTTGACGAATGAGACTTTTGAACCCAAACCATTTTGGGCCTCGCAGACTATCTGGTCGTCCATTGCAGTCGTCGGCTCTTCGGCAACGGGCGCCTATCTTGCTTGGGCGAGCGGCGATATGGCCTCGTTCAGTGCGGCTTTGACCGCCCTTGTGGGTGGCATCAATGCCATTATCGGTCGCTTGCGTGCCTCCCAGCCCATCGGCTGAGTAGGGGTGTTCATGGCGCGTTCAGGCAGATTGTGGCAGGATCGCGCCATGATCCGGTTGACCCTCGCGGGGCTTCTTCTCTGGGCGATGCTCTCGCCCCCCGTGTCCGCCCAATCTGGCACGGCTGCACGCAAGTGTCTCACGACGGCTGAGACCGCGGCAGCGGTGCGAGAGCATGGGCTATCGAGCCCCGCATTGGCCTTGCGCACAGCAGCCGCCCATGCTCGTGCGGAGGCGTTGCGACTTGTCTTGTGTAACTGGAACGGACAATTCGTCTATGAGATAACTTTGCTCAAACGTGATGGCAAAATCACCCGTTTGCATGTCAATGCCGCAGATGGTGTGCTGGTCACGGATCTGGGGCTTCATTGAGGGAACTGATCTTGCGCTTGCTAGTGATCGAAGACGACAAGGATTTGAACCGGCAGCTTGTCAATGCGCTGGAACAGGCCGGTTACGCTGTCGATCGCGCATTCGATGGTGAGGAAGGGCATTTTCTCGGCGAGACTGAGCCCTATGATGCTGTGGTGCTGGATATTGGTCTGCCCAAGAAAGACGGCATCACGGTTTTGGAAGAATGGCGCGCCGCTGGACGCAAGATGCCGGTCTTGATCCTGACGGCACGTGACCGCTGGAGCGACAAGGTTCAGGGCTTTGACGCCGGGGCCGATGATTATGTTGCCAAGCCCTTCCATATGGAAGAAGTGCTGGCACGGTTGCGCGCGCTGCTACGGCGTGCTGCGGGTCACGCCACAAGTGATCTCATATGTGGTCCCATCCGTGTGGATACAAAATCCAGCCGCGTTGTCGTGGATGGTAATCCCGTCAAACTCACCTCGCATGAATATCGGCTCCTGTCCTATCTGATGCATCACACAGGCCGCGTGATCTCGCGCAATGAACTTGTGGAACATCTCTATGATCAGGACTTCGATCGTGACTCCAATACGATTGAAGTCTTTGTTGGGCGTCTGCGCAAAAAGCTGGGCGTGGACATGATCCAGACCATTCGTGGCCTTGGATATCTGATCGAAGCTCCTCCGCAATCCGGGTCTTGATGTTGCGCCTTTTTTCAGCATCGCGCAGATCTATTGCGCAACGTCTTTTTATCTCCGCGATTGGCTGGAGCGTTTTGCTACTTTTGGTCGCAGGTCTAATCTTCTCGACCCTTTACACACGCACCGCCGAGCAGGCTCTTGATCAGCGCTTGAATGTTTATATGCGTGCGCTTGTCGCTGACCTCGTGGCTTCGGTCGAGGACAAGAAGTTCGAGCTGGGCCAGCTCGGTGAACCACAGTTCGAATTGCCCCTGTCGGGCTGGTATTGGCAGATCACGCAGCTCGGCGTCGAAAATCCGAGCGTCAAAGCCTCACGTTCCTTATTCGCCTATCGTTTGCCGGCTCTTGGTGAGCTGGGCATCGCGGCAGGCATCGGGGCTGCACGACAAGGTTATTCGACCGATCCCGAAGGGCGCCGCATTCGCATCGTGGAGCGCGAAATCGAGGTGGATGATGTCGGTAGCTTCCGCGTGCAGGTGGCAGCTAATACCAATGAAGTTGAACGGCAGGTCTGGCAATTCCAGATCATCCTCATCGTCACTTTCGCTGTGTTGGCGCTCGGCCTTGCGGGATCTTCAGTGTTGCAGGTGCAATTCGGGCTGCGGCCGTTGCGCGCATTGCGGGATGAAGTCGCAGCCATTCGTCGCGGTGAACGTGACAGGATCGAAGGGCGTTTTCCTGATGACCTCGCGCCCCTTGCGGGTGAGCTCAATCTTCTCATCGCTGCCAACCGTGAAATTCTGGAGCGTGCGCGCACGCAGGTTGGCAATCTCGCCCATGCCCTGAAAACGCCTCTCAGCGTTTTGTTGAACGAGGCGAATGGCGAAAAGACCTCGCTTGCGGATAAAGTGCGCGATCAAGTCATGGTGATGCGTGATCAGGTTACCTGGTATCTCGACCGCGCGAGAGCTGCAGCACGTGCAGCTGTTGTGGGCGCCACGACGGAGATGGAGCCCATTGTGAGTCCGCTCCTGCGCACTTTTGAGAAAGTTTACGCAGAGCGCGCCATCAGCTTTCACGGTCGTATTTCTGCGGGCCTTCGCTTTCGCGGTGAACGGCAGGACTTGCAGGAGATCGTCGGTAACTTGCTCGACAATGCCGGGAAGTGGGCCAATGCGCGTGTTGAATTGGCGGCCAGTGCTTTGCCAGAGGCGGCTGATTCCCGGGCAAGTCTTGAAGTTCTCATTGATGATGATGGCCCCGGCCTCCCCGAAAATCTGCGGATGGAAGCACTTGCACGCGGCCGACGCCTTGATGAGACGAAGCCCGGTTCCGGTCTTGGCCTTGCCATCGTGGCTGATCTTGTTGCCGCTCACGGGGGGACGATTGCGCTGGAGGAGAGCCCTATGGGTGGGCTGCGGGTTCGGCTGCACCTGCCGGCGGCCTGAGAGTTCCAGTTGGCTTTGCGTCCTGGGGCTGGACGGGCTAAACCAGCACAATGATCTGGGTTGTCTTTGCCCTTATGACGGGCGCCGCTGTTCTCTCCCTTCTCTGGCCCCTTGCCGGGCGCCCGACTGGTCTTGCACGTCGCGAGGTTGAAACCGGCCTTTATCAGGCACAGCTGCGAGATCTGCAGCGCGACGTCGAGCGAGGCCTGATGAATGAGGCGGACGCTGAGGCTGCCAAGGCTGAAGCCGCGCGCCGCCTGCTGGCGGCAACGCAGGGCGAGCCCGTGGCTCAGCCATCGCGCAGGAACATCCGCGTCGCGGCTTTGCTTGCAATTGTTCTTCTGCCCGCCATTTCGCTTTTCTTGTATGATCGTCTCGGTGCACCAGAATATCCGGACATGCCACTGCAGGCGCGTTTGGAGGGGCAGACGGGCGATGTTGATGTGGCTGCAGCTATTGCGCGGATCGAGCGTCATCTGGCGGCGCAGCCGGATGATGTTCGCGGCTGGGAAATCCTTGCAAATGTTTATCGCGAATTAGGTCGCGCCAATGATGTCGCGCGTGCCTACCGCCAGTTGTTGCGCCTGCAAGGCCCGTCGCCGCAACGCTTGCTCCTGCTTGGTCAAGCTCTTCTCTATGCGAATGACGGTTCCGTGACGGATGAGGCGCTCGCTGTCTTTGAACAGGCCGCGCAATCCGACCCTTCGCTCATCGAGGCGCGCTACTATATCGGCCTCGCAGCTGAGCAGCGCGGCGATCGCCAGAAAGCGATCGACATCTTTGCGAAGCTGATCGCGGAGGCTCCTGCCGATGCGCCTTGGACTGGTGTACTCAATGAGCGTATCGCGCGTATCAAGAGTGAAATGACGCAGGCCGCCCAAGACGTGGCGGCTCTGCCGCCCGGACAGCAGGATGCGGCAATCCGCGGCATGGTGCAGCGGCTCGATGACCGGCTATCGGCACAAGGGGGCGCTATTGAGGAGTGGCTGCGGCTGGTCCGCGCCTATGCCGTGCTGAAGCAGCCGGATCAGGCGCGCGATGCATTGAGGCGCGCCCGCGCGGCGCATCCCTCACAGGCAGCCCCACTTGATGCGCTTGCCAAAGAACTCGGTCTTGGAGGCTAGAATGACCCGCAAGGGCCGCCGACTGACATTGATTGCGATCGCGCTGGCTGTGCTGGGCGTGGCGGTGGGGCTTGTCGCCGTTGGCTTCCGCGATACGATCGTGTTCTTCTATGGGCCGACTGAACTTGCGGAAAAGAACATCACTCCGGGTACGCGCCTTCGCATCGGCGGGCTTGTGAAGGAAGGTTCGGTCCTGCGAGGCGATGGCCGGTCGGTCAGCTTCGTCATTACCGACACGAACCGCGAAGTCAGCGTGACCTATACCGGTCAGCTGCCCGATCTTTTCCGGGAAGGCCAAGGTGTTGTTGCTGAAGGCGTGCTGGGAAGTGCGATGACATTTCGCGCTGACACGGTTCTTGCCAAACATGACGAAAAATACATGCCGCGCGAAGTGGCGGATTCTCTGAAGAAACAGGGTGTTTGGAACGAGGGAAATCCCTCATCACAGAGCAAGTGAAAATCCATGATCACTGAAATCGGCCATTATGCCTTGGTTCTGGCGCTGGCGCTGTCGATCGCGCAGGCGCTGATACCTCTTTATGGTGTTTGGCAACGCGATGGTGCCTTGATGGCAACGGCGCAGCCGGTTGCTGTGATGCAATTCATCTTTGCAGCGATTTCTTTCGCAGCACTCACACATGCTTTTGTTGTGTCGGATTTTTCATTGCTGAACGTGGTGCAGAATTCACATTCCGCCAAGCCGCTCATCTATAAAATCTCCGGCGTGTGGGGCAACCACGAAGGCTCAATGCTGCTGTGGGTGCTCATTCTCGCGCTATTTGGTGCATTGGTCGCATTTGGCGGCCGCGCCATGCCCAGTGATCTGACGGCGGCAGTGCTGGCCGTGCAGGCTTGGGTGACTGCAGCCTTCTATATCTTCATCCTGCTCACATCGAATCCCTTCCTGCGGATGGCGCAGCCGCCAATGGAAGGACAGGATCTCAATCCGATCCTGCAAGATCCCGGCTTGGCTATTCATCCGCCCCTGCTTTATGTCGGTTATGTCGGGCTCTCGATCACCTTCTCATTCGCAGCAGCTGCGCTCATCGTGGGGCGCATTGATGCCAGCTGGGCACGCTATGTTCGGCCATGGACTTTGTTGGCCTGGATATTTCTGACGCTTGGCATTTCGATGGGCTCTTACTGGGCCTATTACACCTTGGGTTGGGGCGGTTTCTGGTTTTGGGATCCGGTCGAGAACGCGTCCCTGATGCCATGGCTGGCGGCAACCGCCTTGCTGCACTCCGCAGCAGTGATGGAAAAGCGCGACGCGCTGAAGGTCTGGACAATCTTTCTGTCTATTCTCGCTTTCTCGCTGTCGCTCTTGGGGACCTTCCTGGTTCGCTCAGGCGTGTTGACCTCGGTTCATTCTTTCGCCAGTGATCCGGCGCGTGGCGTGTTCATTCTGTTGATATTGGTCTTCTTCATCGGAGGATCGCTGGCGCTCTTTGCTTGGCGGGCGTCGAGCTTGCGACAGGGTGGGATTTTTGCCCCGGTGTCGCGCGAAGGCGCCCTCGTCCTGAACAATCTTCTGCTCACGACCTGTTGCGCGACCGTATTTGTCGGCACGCTCTATCCGCTCGCACTGGAAGCTGTGACAGGCGACAAGATCTCGGTCGGCGCGCCCTTCTTCAATCTCACCTTTGGCCCACTTTTTGTGCCGGTGCTGCTTGTCGTTCCAATTGGGCAAATGCTCGCCTGGAAAAGGGGCGATCTTCTGGGCGCCGCGCAACGCCTGACCTTTGCGGTTGGAATTGGTTTCGTTTTTGCTGTGATGTTCGCTGCCATGCGCGGCGGCCCCGTTCTGTCGGTGGTCCTTGCGGGGATTGCTGTCTTTGTTGTGATTGGCTCCTTCGTTGAAGTCTTTGGCCGCATCTTTGCGCGCGGCACGACCGCTTCTGCAGCCTTGTCCCGCGCAATCGGCTTGCCGCGTTCCGCCTGGGGGACAGCCTTCGCTCATGCGGGCCTCGGTCTGACCCTGATGGGAATTGCTGCTATTGGCTGGGGTGTTGAAGTCGTTCACGCCATGCGCTCCGGTGATCGCTTGACACTTGGACCCTATGAAATTCAGGTTGGCACGATCAGTGATCGTCCGGGGCCAAATTTTGATGCGACCGTAGCACCCATCGAGGTGCTGGATGGCAACCGTGTCGTTGCGACCATCTATCCCTCACGGCGCTTCTATCGCGCACGCCAGATGCCGACGACGGATGCTGGCATTGCAACCCTCGGTCTCGGCCAGATCTATGTCAGCCTGTCGGAGAAGAACCCGGACGGATCGCTCGATGCTCGTCTGTATTGGAAGCCATATGTCGCGCTGATCTGGATTGGCACCTTGTTCATGGCGCTGGGCGGGGCTTTCTCGCTGTCAGATCGACGACTGCGTATTGGTGTTGCGCGCCGCGCCAAAGCGCTGCCGCAGGCTGCGGAGTGATGGGAATGCGTCAGCTTCTCGCGCTTGCCTTCTTGATCGTCTTTTCGGGCCTTGCAGCAGCTGTGGAGCCCGGCGAAGCGCTCGACGATCCCAAGTTGGAAGCACGTGCGCGCGAACTCTCGCTCGAACTGCGTTGCCTTGTATGTCAGAACCAGTCCATCGACGACTCCCATGCGAGCCTTGCGCGTGATTTGCGTATTCTCGTGCGGGAACGGTTGAAGGCGGGCGACAGCGACGCGGAAGTGCGCGCTTATCTCGTCAGCCGTTACGGCGAATTCATCTTGTTGAAGCCGCCTCTGCGAATGGGAACCTTGTTATTGTGGCTTTCACCCTTCGCCATTCTCGCGCTTGGTGGGGTTGCTATTATGGCTGTAGCGCGTCGGCGGCAGCAGGCTGAAACTGTTGCGCAGCTGAGTGATGAGGAAAAGGCGCGTCTGGAGCGTCTGCTCAACTCCTGACCAAAGCGGTGATTGCGTCCGGCTTTAGCTGATCTAAACTGGAGCGATGGACGCAAACATGACAGATCCCCAATCCCTTCCTCTGGCAGCCCTGCTGACGCAGGCTCCCAAAGTCGCTCAAGCCAAAGCTGCTAAATCCAAACTGCAGGATTTGCTTGAGCGTGGCGATGCAAACTTGTCGGCGCAGCTGAATGAAGCGCCCGTGCGAGACTTGCTATTGGGCATCGCCGATCATTCCTCATTCCTCTGGCACCTCGCGCGGTTGCGGCCGCAACGCCTATCGCGCCTGTTGAGCGAAAATCCCAAAGCAGCATTTGCACGCATTCTTGCAGAGTTGGGGAGTCGTTGCCGCACCGCGCCGTCCGAGGCGGATGCCATGGAGGCTTTGCGTCACGCCAAACAAGAGGCGGCCTTGCTGATCGCGCTAGCGGATCTGGGTGGCGTTTGGGACGTGATTGAGGTGACGACAGCTCTTTCAGATTTTGCAGATGCTGCCGTGTCGAACGCGCTCGGCTTCTTGCTGCGAATCGCTCATCATGACGGCAAGCTCGTTTTGCCCAATCCTGATGATCCAGAGCAGGGCTGTGGTGTCGTCGTGCTTGCCATGGGTAAGCATGGTGCTCGCGAACTGAATTACTCCAGCGATATTGATCTCATTGTGTTCTTTGATCCAGAGAGTGCTGCAATTGCACAGGGCCAGGATGCCGCCAATATCTTTGTGCGCATGACCCGTGCTCTTGCGAAGATGCTGCAGGAACGCACCGGAGATGGTTATGTGCTGCGTGTTGATTTGCGGCTTCGTCCTGATCCGGGCTCCACGGCTGTTGCCATCTCGCTGCCTGCCGCATTTTCCTATTATGAGATGCTCGGCCAGAATTGGGAACGCGCAGCGCTGATCAAGGCGCGGCCTGTTGCGGGCGACAAGCCGCTGGGTGTTCAGTTCTTGAAAGATTTGGCCCCCTTCATTTGGCGCAAATATTTCGACTATGCGGCCATTGCCGATATTCATGCCATGAAGCGACAGATCCATGCCGTGCGTGGACATGCGGAAGTAGCCGTTGCAGGCCATGATGTGAAGCTGGGGCGTGGCGGCATTCGAGAGGTCGAGTTTTTCGTACAGACCCAGCAGCTGATCTTCGGGGGTCGTCGATTACAGCTGCGCGGATCGCGAACACTTGACATGCTTGTCGAGTTGCAGCGGGATGGCTGGGTGACACAAGACGCAGTCGATGATCTGACCGAAGCCTATAAATATCTCCGTAGCATCGAACATCGCATTCAGATGATCGCTGATGAGCAGACACAGCGCCTGCCAAGCGACCCGGATGTTCTGACGAATTTCGCGAAGTTCTGCGGATATGCGCGTCTGGCATCCTTCGAGAAAGAACTGACCCGCCAGCTTACAAATGTTGAGCGCCATTATGCCCGCCTGTTTGAGGATGCGCCGGGGCTCGATAGCGGGGCAGGCAGTCTCGTTTTTACAGGTGTAACGGATGATCCCGAAACGCTCGAAACGCTCGGCAAGCTCGGCTTTCAAGATGCGCCCATGGCAGCTGAAACAATTCGTGGCTGGCATTTCGGCCGCCGGCCGGCGGTCCAGAGCGCGCGAACAAGGGAGGTCTTGACAGAGCTTGTCCCGGCGCTGCTCGAAAGCTTCTCGGGCAGCGGGGATCCAGACGCTGCGCTTGCAGCTTTCGATGCCGCTCTGATGCGAATGCCGGCAGCGGTCGAACTTTTCTCCATCCTCAAAGCCAATAAGAGCGTGCGGGATCTCTTTGGTGACATCCTCGGCGGTGCGCCGCGCCTTGCGCGTGTCGTGTCTTCACGCCCCCATGTTCTTGATGCGGCCATAGATCCAGCAAATTTGCAGGCTGCCGCCGATGAAGCTTCCTATCGAGCAAGGGCTGCGAGCATTCTCGACCTGTCCAGATCAACCGAAGACTTTCTGGATAACATTCGCGACATGGCGCAAGAGGAAATGTTCCTCATCGGTGTTCGCACCCTGTCGGGCATTCTGGATCCTTTGCAGGCAGGTCAGGCTTATACGTCGCTCGCAGGTGCCATATTGGATGCCTGCTTGCGGCATGTAATGGAAGCTTTTGCGCAGGAATATGGTCGAGTACCGGGTGGCCGATGTGTTGTCCTGGGTATGGGGAAGTTCGGCTCGCGTGAGATGACCGCCTCATCCGATCTCGATATTGTTTTGCTCTATGATTTTGACGAGCATCATCCTGAGTCTGATGGTGCCCGCAAACTCCACGCGGTTCAATATTACACGCGCTTGACGCAGCGCCTTGTATCGGCACTCACTGTCGCAACCCGGCGTGGACGGCTTTATGACGTCGATATGCGGTTGCGCCCCTCTGGTGGCAAAGGCCCTGTGGCGACGCAGTTCAGAGGGTTCCAATCCTATCACAGTGAAGAGGCTGAAACCTGGGAGCACATGGCGCTCACACGCGCCCGCGTGGTCGCGGGTGAAGGCTCCATGGCGA
>CAZLBA010000007.1:0-40949 GCA_964557555.1 uncultured Beijerinckia sp. | reverse complement strand
CAGTCTATCATGACCGTCTTGCAGGGCGAGCGAGAGAGAGCTGCGCTTGCCAAGTCTGTCCGAGAGATGCGTGAGCTGATTGCACAGGAAAAGGGCGATACTGATCCGTGGGATCTGAAGCTGGCGGCTGGCGGAATCATTGATGTTGAATTCATCGCGCAATATCTTGTGCTTCTCTATAGCAAGACACATCCTTCGATCCTTGAAACAGACTGCGCTCTGGTGCTGCAAAGATCTGGCGAGGTCGGTATTCTTGATCCAGCCTCCGCTGACCTGCTCGTGTCAGCCCATCGCCTTTATTCGACGGTCACGCAGATGATGCGCTTGACGATTGAAGGTACATTCAACCCCAAAGTGGTGGCCAGGGGAGTGTTACGGCGGATTGCGGCAGCTGCCGACTGTCCGGACTTTGTGAGGCTGGAGCGTCAACTGGCAGAAACGAGGCAGAATGTGCGCGCGCTGTTCAATCGGTTGCTTGCCTGATCAGGCTGCGTTCGAAGGCTGCGCTTCTCCAAAAAACTGGGCTGTTAGGGCAGGAGCCCTGATCGGCAATTGAACGCGAATGATGGTCCCGGCGCCGATCGTGCTGCGGATACGCAAGGTTCCGCCATGTAATTCGACGAGTGAGCGAGCAATGGCGAGCCCAAGGCCCGATCCCTTCATGCCATTGTCGAGCGGTGATTCGATCTGCTCAAACGGTTTGCCCAAACGTTCAAGCGCTTCCGGTGAAATGCCAACGCCGGTGTCTTCAACATAGATATTCACCGCGTCTTCCAGCATCCGCGTGCGAATTGTCACGCGCCCGCCTTCAGGCGTGAATTTAACGGCATTACGTAACAGGCTCCCGATGACCTTTTCCAGCTGCTCACGATCCGCATTGATGGTCGTCGCCTCTTCGATCTCGGTTGCGATGCTGAGGGTCTTAGCCTCGGCGCTGGGCCGAATGTGTTCAATGCATGATGTGAGCAGTCCGTGGATCTCGACCTCGCTTCGATGCAAGGTCAGACGACCTGCTTCGATACGCGACATATCGAGCACATCAGAGATGACGCTGAGCAAGCTTTCGCCGCTTTGGCGAATATGGGCGCAATAATCAAGGTAGCGTTCATTGCCGAGTGCACCGAATGTCTGGTGTTCCATAAGTTCTGAAAAGCCGATGATGGCATTGAGCGGTGTGCGTAGTTCGTGGCTCATATTGGCGAGAAATTCTGATTTGGCCCGGTTGGCGCTTTCAGCTTCTGCTTTTTGTTCGAGATATCTTTCCGCAAGATCCTGAAGCTGTGCGGCTTGCACCTCCAGGGTCTGCCGAGAGCGACGCAAATCAGCTACCGTTGCCATCAGCCGACGCTCTGATTCCATCAGCTGTTCTTCATGCCGCTTGAGGGCAGAAATGTCCGTACCCACGGAAACATAACCGCCGTCTTTGGTGCGCCGTTCATTGATCTGGAGCCAGCGTCCATCCATGAGGCGCGCTTCATAGGTTCGCGCCCCAGACTGGGGCCGGTCACCCAGCGGAACCTGCGCGCGAACCTGCAATGGCGTGGCAAGCGACATGACCTCGTGATAGGGAAGCCCTTCGACAATGGCATCTGAGCCGAGATTATGCAGCTTCTGGAACTTTGAGTTGCAGAGCACCAGCCGGTTGTCCGCGTCCCAAAGCACGAAGGCCTCAGACACAGTTTCAATCGCATCACGCAGGCGCATGTCAGCAGTGGCCGAGCGTTCCGCGAGATATTTTTGATCCGTGATGTCAACGGCAATGCCAACGAGGTGGCTTGTATGGCGTTCCTCATCCTGCACCAATTCTGCACGCGCACGCAGCCAGACCCATTCGCCTTTAGCGTTTTTCACGCGGAAAGAATGATCAATAGAGCTTGCGCCGCTGGCGATGAGGTTTTGCGCAATCGTTGTCAGATTGCCATCTTGCGGATGGATCATCTGGTTGACGTCACCACAGGAGAGATAGTCAGATGAGCCCTTGAGGCCCAGCATCTCATACATCGAGTCAGACCAATAAATGCGTCCGCGTGCGATGTCCCAATCCCACAGGCCGCAGCGTCCCCGATTAAGTGCTGTGTCGATACGTTCCCGCAGCGTGTTGAGGGCTGTTTCAGCCTTCGCCGTTGTGGCAGATTGGCGGCCATAAGCGAACGCAAGAAGGCCTGCCAAAAGCGACAATGCCCCCAGTAGCAGGCCGTCCTGTAGAAGGCCTGCACGCCAAGGCCGGAGGACTGTGTGGACATCTTGCAGCACCGCGATTTGTCCATGGGCGGTATTGCGAAGTGCAGCGATGGCTCGCGTTCCATTCGGCAGGGTGATGGTCAATGCGCCTGCTTTTTCTGCGAATGTGATTAGCGGCTGGCCGGTCCCAAGTGCATCAGCCATTGTCTCGCGCTTCAGAGATGTGCGAGGCAAGGCCTCAATGACATTTCCTTGCCTGTCGCTCACAAGCACTGTGCGGCCTTGCGCCAGCTGGGCGAAAGGCGACTGCGCAAAGCTGGGCGCCTCTTTAACGGTATCACCCATCAGAGCGAGGGTCGCCGTAGCAATCTCAATGTCGCGGCTGGCAGTCTCGATGGTGTTTTGGCGCGTTTGAAGAGCGTGGATCGTGAAGATGCCTGCGGCACCCATGAGACAGAAGAGGGCAGCGGCGGGAACCAGACGGCGCGCAAGACGAGGCATGCGCGGCTGATTTGCCGGTGACAAACTGATCAGACGTGCAACTTGATGCAACGCATCCGGGTAAGCGGATGCATTGGCTGCGTCAAGACGCGCCATGTGGCCCCCTCAAAAGCTCATGATCCCCACACCAATGTGCCGCATCGTGTGCGAATCACTGCCAGTTGAATCCGAAGGGCCGTTTTTGTCCAGTAGTTAACGAGCCGTTTATGAGAATAAATTTCGTCCGCGCTTTTGTCCTAACACAAGAGGGAATCAAAACGCGAACGAAAGGAGTCCATCAGGCGAGCGAGCGGTCCACGATATCGCGAACATCAGGCGACAGCTTGCTGAGGGAGGCAACCCGGCGCAGGGCCGCCTCAGCTTTTCCACGTCGTGCAGGCTCCATGATTCGCCATGTGCGGAAAGCAGACAGCAATCGCGATGCGACCTGCGGGTTACGTTCATCAAGATCCATCACGACCTTCGCCACAAGGTCATAGCCTTCCCCGTCAGCCCTGTGGAACTGGGTCAAATTGGCTGCAAAACTTCCTACCAGGGAGCGCAAACGGTTGGGGTTTGCATAAGTGAATGCGTGATGCTGCATCAGCTCACACACCCGTTTCAACGTCATTTGTTCGGGAATGGCGGCCTGAAGCGCAAACCACTTGTCGACCACGAGCGCATCAGCCGCGTGGGTGCGGAAGAAGAGATCAAGAGCCTTTTCTCGCCGGTCGCCTGGAATTAGGGACAAGGTGGCAAGCGCACCAAATTGTTCGGTCATGTTATGGGCGGTTTCATATTGACGCATGGCGAGCTCGGCGCCGAGGTCCTGGTCGCCTGCAGCAGTGAGATCGAGGACTGCATTACGCAGGGCGCGGCGTCCGGCACTGCGCGCGTCCGGCGAGAAAGTCTCCTCGCTACTTAGTTCCTGATGTGCTGCCAAGAGCTGCGATTGCAGCAGACCGCCGAGCGAATGGCGCAAATGTTGACGTGCAGACAAGATGGCGTCCGGATCGACATCTCGTCCGATTTCCCGTGCCATATCCCCGTCGCTTGGCAGTGTGATCGCTTGTGCTGTGAAAGCAGGATCATGAGCGTAGTGACGCAACTGCTCTGCGATGGCTTCAACGAAGCCCTGGTCGAGCTGTGGCAACTCACCAGCCGCGATACGCGTTGTATTCTGCCTTAACAGGCGTGTTGCATAGGTCTGGATCGCTTGCCAGCGGTTGAAAAGATCACGATCATGCGCAGCAAGCCGTAAAAGATCTTCATTGCTGGTGTCGAGCTCCAGCCGAACAGGCGCTGAAAAACCACGCAAGACGGAAGCAACCGGCCGCTCCCTGACATTTCGAAAGGTGATGATGCGCTGTTGGGTCGAAAGTTCGAAAATACCCGTGTCGATCTCATGATCGGTCGCATCACCCGATTCCAGTGGAAGATCATGCCCTGTTGCGCCAACAAGTCCGATCGCGACAGGAATGACGAGCGGCTGCTTATGCGGCTGCCCGGCTGTTGGTGGCGTCTCCTGCTCCATTGACAATGTGAAGTTACGCGTCTGCTCATCATATTGCGTAGTGACGCGCAGCATTGGTGTGCCTGCTTGTTTGTACCACTGCATGAAATGCGTGAGGTCTCTGCCGGAACTCTCTGCAAAACAGGCGATGAAATCCTCGACTGTGGCAGCCATTCCATCGCAGCGCTCGAAATAGAGATCCATCCCTTTGCGGAATGCATTTGAGCCGATCAGGGCCTTCAACATGCGGATGATTTCAGCGCCTTTTTCGTAAATGGTTGGCGTGTAGAAATTATTGATCTCCAGATAGGTCTCGGGTCGCACATTATGTGCAAGCGGACCGGAATCTTCCGGGAATTGCGCAGCACGCAGCGTGCGCACATCTGCAATGCGCTTGACGGGGCGCGAACGCATATCGCTGGAAAATTCCTGATCACGGAAAACGGTCAATCCTTCTTTCAGACAGAGCTGGAACCAGTCACGGCAGGTGATACGGTTGCCGGTCCAATTGTGGAAATATTCATGCGCGATCACGCCCTCGATATGCGCATAATCCATATCCGTTGCAGTACGAGGCAGCGCCAGCACATATTTATCATTGAAGATATTGAGGCCCTTGTTCTCCATCGCGCCCATGTTGAAGTCGGAGACGGCGACGATGTTGAACACATCGAGATCATATTCACGGCCAAAAACCTCTTCATCCCAGCGCATGCAACGTTTCAGCGAGTCCATTGCATAGGCTGCGCGGCTTTCTTTGCCATGTTCGACATAGATGGCCAGAGCCACTTCCTTGCCAGATGCAGTGATAAATCGGTCATGCACACTGCCCAGATCGCCTCCGACCAGTGCGAAGAGATAGGCTGGCTTGGGGTGGGGATCATGCCAAATCGCATAGTGACGGTTGGAATCAATTGTGCCCTGTTCGATCAGATTGCCATTTCCAAGAAGGATGGGAGCTTCCTTTCGATCTGCGATAATGCGCGTCGTATAGATGCTCAGCACATCTGGCCGATCGAGGAAGTAAGTGATGCGCCGAAAGCCTTCGGCCTCACACTGGGTGCAGAAAGCAGAGCCAGAGCGGTAAAGTCCCATGAGCTGCGTGTTGGAGGAGGGGTCTATCTGGGTTTCAATCTCCAGCACAAATGCCTGTTGCGGCGGGTTGGGTAGTTCAAATCGATCTGGTGTGATCGCAAGGGAAGAGAGATCAAGTCCTCTGCCATCAAGCGCCACCTTCACGGCTTTCAGTGCATCACCGTCCAGCACCAGAGGTGCGCCACTGCGCCCCTTGGGGTTAGGTCTGATGTGCAACTTGGCGGCAACACGTGTTTGGGTGAGATGCAATTCGACATCCAGCTCGACCCGATCAATCAGGAAATCAGGTGGGCGATAATCGGCAAGGCGGACGGGCTGAGCAGTGTCTGTGCGCATGATGTGTCCTCGTTTTGCCCTTTATGGCGTGTCTGTCTGGAGCCGCCAAGAGGGCATCGGGCGGTCTGGAACCTTTGGCGCGGCCGAGGATTGTAGCGGCAGGAGGCCTTTCATGTCTGTCGATTTGACTGAGCCAGCGGTAGCGGTTGAGCGCATTGAGCGGTTCCGTTTCCCCGATGATGGCTGCATCCCGAATAGCCCGCTGCCTGTGCTCGTTTATCGCTCGGTATTTACCCCCCATGCCGCCCTGGCTGATGAGGTTGAAACCGTGTTGGCGCGACATGATTGGCACAATGCCTGGCGAGCCGGGATCTTCGACTACACTCATTTTCATTCAAACACTCATGAGGTGCTCGCGATTGTTTCGGGCTGTGTGAAGTTGCGACTTGGCGGCGATCATGGAGCATCTGTTGAGCTTTGCACCGGGGATGTTGTTATTTTGCCTGCCGGGACAGGGCACCGATGCGAAGGTGCCTCCGATGATCTGCTGGTGGTCGGCGCCTACCCGCAGGGACGCGACTGGGACGTGCGGCGGGGAGATCCCGCGGAGCAGGAGGATGTGCGCCACAATATCGCGCAGGTGCCATTGCCTGAACATGATCCAGTGACAGGCAAGGACGGCCCGTTGAATAGCATCTGGCGACAGTGATCAGGCTTTGGCGAAGCTGGTGAGGCGCTGATGAACAAGCCGGTTGAGTTCGACATAATCCGTTTTGCCCGATCCTAAAAGGGGCAGGGCATCGACGATGAGAATGTCGGAGGGCACCATCAATTCCGTTGCGCCATGTTCTTTCATCCAATCCAGCACTTGTCTGCGTGTTGCATCAACGCGGGTGGTGACGAGGATCAGACGCTCGCCTTTTTTGTCGTCGGGAACTGCAACGACAGCGAGGGCGTCATCGGCCCATATGCCTGAACAAATCTGCTCGACAGCTGCAAGCGAAACCATTTCTCCCGCGATTTTAGCAAAACGCTTGGCGCGGCCCTTGATGGTTACGTAGCCTTCTTCATCCATGCTGACGATGTCACCTGTGTCGTGCCATCCATCGGCAATGATTTCGAGATGTCCGGGATTGTCTGGCCGATAATAGCCAAGCATGACATTGGGGCCACGCACGAAGAGGCGTCCGCCATCATGAATGCCCGGCACATCTTCAATCCGTGCTTCGATACCCGGCATCAGTCGCCCGACGGTACCCGTCTTGTTGAACATGGGCGTGTTGACAGCCAGGACGGGGGCAGTTTCCGTTACGCCATAGCCCTCGAAGATACGTATGCCAAAACGCTCCATGTAAAGCTGCCGCGTTTCATCCTTGAGGCGCTCCGCACCTGCGACGAGGAGACGGACGGAGCGGAAGTCGTAAGGATTGGCCGTGCGTGCATAGCCCGCGAGAAATGTATCTGTCCCGAAGAAAATCGTCGCGTTGCTGCTGTAAACGAGTTCTGGAATTTGCCGGTAATGAAGCGGGGAGGGATACAGATAAAGCTTCATTCCATTGAGCAGGCTTAACATCATACCGCCTGTCAGGCCGAATGAGTGGAACACAGGCAGCGCATTGAAGATGATATCGTTATGCGAAAGATCAACCCGCGCCGTGATCTGAGCGAGATTTGCAAGGATGTTGCGATGAGACAGTGCGACGCCCTTCGGCAAACCTTCCGATCCTGATGTGAAAAGGATTACGGCAGGATCGTCTGGCTGACGGGAAGCTAAGGCCTCGCCACGATCCAAAAGGCCGCGGATCTTCTCGGACGTCGTAATCTGTGCGCGGATATCTTCGAGATAGTGGATGCGGGTGATTTTCGCAATTTCCTGCACGACAGTCTCAAGTGCAGCCTTCTCGATGAAAGCGCGTGAGGTCAATACATGATGTACACGCGCAGCCTCACAAGCCGCGCGAATATTCGCCGGGCCTGCCGTATAATTCAGCATGGCGGGTACGCGTGCTGCTTGCTGAAGAGCGAAGAAGGTGACAGCGACGCCATTTGCATTGGGCAGTAAAACACCGATCGCGTCACCGGCATGGCCCAGGGAAGTAAAACGTCGCGCGAGAACAGCTGTGCCGATCCGAAACTTGCGGGCTGTGAGGCTGCCAGTCAGCGGGTCTTCCAATAGCGTCTTGCCTGGTCCTGTCTCACGCAAGGTCTCCTGCAGTGCCTTGATCAGTGTCTTGTCGGTTGAAGTCGTTTGAAACATCAGGTCCGACATGATGTCGTAGAGACCCGCACCTGCTGCCAGACGGCGTTTTCGGCCGAAGAGCGTCTCGTCAATGTGCAATTTGCGTGGTGCAAGGAAGGTAACCCGCACTTTCGGAAAGAGCGTGCGGCGTACTTGCGTGGAACTCAGCCTCGTGAAGGGAGTACGCTCCAACCCTTCCAGCCTGACGGGAACAATAACCGCGTCAGACTTGTCGGCAATCATGGCCGTGCCATCATAGACTTTCATCAGAGATCCAGTAACGGTCAGGCGGCCCTCCGGGAAAATCACAAGTCGTTGCCCCTCTCGGACCTCTTTGATGAGGCCACGCATGGAAAGAGGCTTTGATGGATCCATAGGGAAGCAGCGCGCAATGCCCAGGAATGGGCGCACCCACCATAGACGCGCAATTTGCCAATCAATTGCAAAGACCGGCTTTTCATCAAGCAGCGACAGGATCACTGGCGCATCCAGAAAAGAAACGTGATTAAGTGCGATGATGCAGGGTGTACCTTGTTTTGGTAGATGCTCAACTCCGCGCACTTCAAGTCGATAGACAATTCGGAAGATCAGGCGAAGCAAATCGCTTGTGAGGCTTGTAGGCGCCTGACGCCAGAACCAGAGACTAAACAGCGCCGTTGCAATGCCGACGAAGGCAAGAATCGTGGGATCGCTAATCCCGGCAAGTTGCAGCACTGCAACCAGTAGCGTACCGCCTACGATAAAGAGGGCGTTGAGAATATTGACCCCTGCAATGACGCGCGCACGCCGATCTTCCCCGGCCCATAATTGTACGGCCGAGAAAATGGGAACGACAAAGACACCGCCTGCAAATGCAAAGACCATGACGGCCAGTGCGATGTGGAGTCCGTTTGGATCAGTGAAGAATTGCTGCAGGCCAAGTTCAGCGGACGGCTTGTTCAAGATTGCTGTTGCATAAGTGAGATCGAATAAAACTAGCGCCATGACCAGCCCCGCGAGCGGGACAAGAATGAGCGTAATCCGTCCATGCGAGAGGACGGCCGCTGTGATCGAACCAGCTGCTATTCCAATCGCGAAAAGGGCACTGACGGCCGTTTCAACTTCGATAC
This sequence comes from uncultured Beijerinckia sp., assembly GCA_964557555.1. Lineage (GTDB taxonomy): Bacteria > Pseudomonadota > Alphaproteobacteria > Rhizobiales > Beijerinckiaceae > Terripilifer. The sequence goes on along the minus strand of CAZLBA010000007.1, from coordinate 32,056 downwards.
CGCCACTCATGCGGGTTTTGATGATAATGGGCATCAGGGAGACGACGATGGCGCCAACCATCCAGAACCAGCTCACTGTGATGCCACCAATCCATGCACGTCGGTCGCTCTTCAGCTCCCGCAAAATTCGAAGCGTAGAAGCAAAGACATTCCAGTCCACCTTGAGATGAGGCGCTGCGGCACCTGTCGCGGGAATGAAGCGGCTGGTGAACCAGCAAGCGATTGCAATCATCATCAGCTGAATCACAACGCCGACAGGCTCACGGTCGTGACTTGCTGCATAGCCACCAACCATTAACCCCAGAAGGATAGCAAAGAAGGTTGCGCCTTCCACCAACGCATTTCCTGAGGGAAGCTCTTCGCTTTTGAGGTGGTCCGGCAAAATCCCGTATTTGAGCGGGCCGAAAAGCGCAGCGATGATACCGAGCCCGAATAGCGCCGTATAAAGCAGTGGCAGCGATGCGAACCAGAAGCCTGCAGCAGCAATCATTTGCACGCCGATTTCCACGGCCTTCAGACGTTGTGCCAGCCAGGCCTTGTCGCGGGAATCTGCAAGTTCACCGCCGAGGCCCGAAAGAAAGAAGGACGGCAATATGAAAAGACCGACTGCCAACATGATCAGCGGTCCAGCCATGGTATCGCCAAGCCGGAACAGGATCATCATCGCCAGCATCTGGCGGACGAAGTTGTCGTTGAACGATGAAAGAAACTGGCACCAGAAAAGAGGAGCAAATCGGCGCGTGCGCAGAAGATTCGAGAACATGCTTCCTATCCCCGCCTGCCAGTCGCGCAGGCCCTCATGCTTTTACCAGAGCCGGATCAGCTGGGCCAATGCGCGAAAGCGTGAGGGCGAGGAAGCCTGCCGTCGCGGAGGCCAGACACATCGTGATGAAGACTGCGGTATAGGTGCCCGTCTCGTCAAAAACGGCAGCGCCTAACCAGGCGCCGGCACCACCGAACATGTGGTGCACCATAGTGACGAGACCGCTGATTGAACCCAGATTGCGAGTACCAAAGCTGTCGCGGATGAAGAGGACGGTGAGCGGCGCTGTTGCGAGAAAGGTCACACCAAAGACCAAGGCAAAGAGCGCGACCGAGAAGGCCGATTGATCAACGGCAACGAGCCCGAAGACGGCGACGCGCGTGACAAAGGTTGCCAGTGTCGGTGCGATTGGGCCGGAACGGTCCCCCCACGCACCGGCTGCCATGACGCCCACCAGTCCCGTGATACCCATCAAGGCAAGAAGATTGCCTGCCACGAAAGCATCGAGACCGCGGTCTTGCGCGAAAGCAACAACATGGGTCGTCACAAAGAAGTCATCAAAGCCGCAGATCGCATAGATGCCAATCAGCAGCCAGAACTGGCGTGTGCGCATCGCTTGGCGCAGCGTCATGTTTTCTGCTGTGACGGATTTCACCTCGCGTGCATGTGCGTCTTTGCCCGGAACAGTTGCGACAATGACCGCGATGAGAATGAAATGGGCAGCCCCAATCCAGACAAAGACGGAGCGCCAGCCGATACTGACAAGCACTGCTGCCAGGACGGCAATCACTACCAGCTGACCAACGCACATGCCGCCCAGCACAATTGAATTGGCAACACCAATTTTGTGAGGGTAAGCGCGCGTTACCATGACACCAACAGGAATGGTGGAGGCAATGCCATTGCCAGCCGCAAATGCAACCCCGTAAAGCAGAAAGGCTTGCCAGGGTTCAGTAACGAGGCTCATGGCGCCGATTGAAAGGCCGCCCAAAGCGACGCCTCCCCCAAGCACGCTGCGCAAGGACATTTTGTCGGCTATACGGCCTGCATAGAAACCGGCTACCGCCGTCAACACCTGAAAGACGGCAACAGCAGTGCCAATTTCATTGCGGCCCCAGTTCAGCTCTTCCACCATGGGCTTCAAGGTCAGTCCGATGGCAAGACGTGCACCACCGCCGATGAAGAGGACGAGGAAGCCGGCAATGAGGACAAGAAAGGGACGCGAAACGGCAACGGACATGAGCGAATGTTTCCTCAACCTGTAATGTCAGCTTAGCCTAGCTTCTTGTGTCAGGCTACCTTGTTAACGTAGCGGCTCCGCATGGCCAACGACCCTTGCAACATTGGGAATGGATTGACGCAAGCGTCGATCAAGATGATCTACCGCCGTATGAACCTCATCAACGCTCAGCGTCTGCGCTGCGCGGCAATGATAGTTGATCACAAGCCCGCTTGAGGTTTCTCGCACACGCACATTATGCACATCGCTGATGATGCCTTCTGAGGCGGCAGCCTGTGTTAGCACATGGGCAATCACTGCGCCGCCTTCCTGTGTGACATCGCGGCCGGCAAGCTCAGCCACTTCCAGCGGCTCGACATGAGTTTCAACTTCAACTTCAGGACCAAGCTCGGCCTTGATTGCCTCCTCGAGTGAGGACGCGATCTCATGCGCGCGACCGAGGCTCATGCGCCCATCAAGTTCCAGGTCGAGGCTGATGGATTTTACACCCGCGATTTCCTGAACCGTAACATGGTGGATGGCAAGCCTGCGCCGTGCTGCAATCAGCAATACAAGCTCCAGCACGCTTTCGTCATCAAGTGCTGTTGGATTGGCCGTAACAGTGACATTGGCTTCAGGCGCGACTTTGCTGATTGCATCTGTCACATCTTGCTTGACTTGTGCGACACGTTCCAGAGGCATGGTACGAGGCACCATGATGCCGATCTCGCCGAAGATCTGAGCCCCGGCCGGACGAAGGCGCACACTATCCACATTCACGACACCATTCACGGCTTCGGCGCTTTGACGGACAAGCGCGGTGAGGCCGCGCGGCGCAGCATCCATCAAAGTGTCGATGGTGCGCCGTCCGAGTTTATAGCCCGCAATGGCGATAAAGACTGAAACGCCGATAGCAGCCAATGCGTCTCCTTGCGGGAAGCCAAGCTCTACGGCAGCAAGGCCGATCAGAACACACACCGAGGCCACAAGGTCACTGGAGAAGTGCAGGGCGTCGGCGGCCAGCGCATCGCTCTTTGTCGCCTGCGCGATCTGCGTGAGCGAGCGCCAGCGAACAAAATCCACCACGATGGAGACGATAAGCACGGCAAAGACGGGCCAACTCGCATCCACTGGCTCGGCGGCATGGCCGAAAAGCCGTCGCACAGCTTCCACCACCACGAACAATGCCAACACAATGAGCAGGCCTGTTTCAGCCAGGGCGGCCACGGCCTCAACTTTACCATGGCCATAATGATGCTCTTCATCTGCCGGCTTGCCGGAGACCCGCACTGCGAAATAGGTGAGGATCGTCGCGCCGGTGTCCAGCAGGCCGTGCCCCGCTTCCGAGATCAGGGCAAGGGAGCCAGACAAAAGGCCCGCCACGAGCTTGCCCAGTGTCAGCAAGGCGCTGGCGGCGATGGATGCCAGCGCGGCCTTTTCCTTAAGATCGTGACTAGTGGTCATTGTCCTGATTCCCGTCGCGCCCTTTCTCGATAGCTGGAAATTGCCTTCGCGGCCACTGGCTGCAGGACTTGCCAAGCGGCAGGAAAGTCCGATTCTGGAGAAGAGCCTCTGAGTCGGAGTTTCCACATGCGCTATTTGCACACCATGGTCCGCGTTTCCAATGTTGAAGACGCGCTCGATTTCTATTGTCGCAAGCTTGGGCTGGAAGAAGTCCGCCGCGTGGAAAGCGAGCAGGGCCGTTTCACACTCATCTTCCTTGCCGCACCCGAAGATGTTGCAACCGGCAAGGAGCGTCGCGCCCCTCTCATTGAGCTAACGTATAATTGGGACCCTGAAACCTATACGGGCGGCCGCAATTTTGGCCATCTCGCTTTCGAGGTGGAGGATATCTACGCAACCTGCGACCGTTTGATGAAAGCGGGTGTGACAATCAATCGTCCCCCACGCGAAGGCCGCATGGCTTTCATTCGTTCGCCAGACAATATCTCGATTGAACTGTTGCAGCGTGGCGAGGCTTTGGCACCGCAGGAGCCGTGGATGTCAATGTCCAATACTGGCGTGTGGTAAACCTATGCCTGCGCGTTACGACCATAGGTCTTGAAACGCTCAATGGTCCGCTGGATCTCCTCATCAGGCAGGATCACAGGCGTACCAGCCAAAGAAGCCAGATAGCTTTGTTTGGCGAGTGTTTCGAGTTCGACGGCATGTGAGAGCGCATCTTGAAGATCATGGCCTGTGACAATCATGCCGTGATTGCCAAGCAGAACGGCATGACGTGTTCCTAGCCCCTCCAGCGCGAGCCGCGACAAATCGGCCGTGCCATAGGGCGCGTAATCCGTGCACAGGATCTCGCTGCCGCCCAGCGCCGCGATCATATAATGCACAGCCCGAATGGGGCGACGCAGGATGGAATGTACCGTGCAATAGGTGGAATGCGCGTGGATGATGGCGTTCACATCCGTCCGCGCTCTCATGATGTCGAGATGAAAGCGCCACTCACTCGAAGGCTTGAATGGTCCCTGCCATGCTCCGTCACCATCGAAGGGCATACGTGCAACCATGCTGGCATCGAGGGATTCAAAAGGCAGGCCGCTCGGCGTGATCAGCATAGCCATGTCATGGCGCACGGACACATTGCCGGATGTGCCTTGTGTCAGTCCCAAACTTACCGTTGAGCGTGCGGTCTTGATGAGCTGTTGGCGGAGATCATCTTCGGTCATGCAGCCTTATAGCATGGAATTGACGGGCGACGCCAAGTCCTGCGCTTGACGCCAGCACGCCGGGCTGCAACCTTGCCTCATGAACAAACAGGAGAGGAGCTTCCATGTCCGAGCTGACCATGGCCGTTGCACAAAAAATGCTGGCTGACACACTGGCTTATTGCCGGGCGAATAAGTTCAACCCAATGGCCGTTGTCGTGCTGGGCGCGGATGGGTCAGTGCGCGCAGCAGCCAGCGAAGACAATACGACTTTCATGCGCTGGCGGGTCGCCTATGGAAAGGCCTATGGCGCTGTTGCATTCGGAATGCCGACACGTCGCATGAATAATATGGTCGCTGAGCGCCCCCATTTTGTGAATGCTCTGAACGGGCTTGCTGATGGCAATGTGGTGCCGGTGCCGGGCGGCGTGCTGATCCGTGACGCCAACAAGAAGATTGTTGGCTCCATCGGCGTGTCGGGCGATACGTCGGATAATGACGAAGCTGCCGCTGTGGCTGCCATTACAGCTGCAGGTTTTGTGGCTGATCCGGGCTGACCGCCGCTATTCCATACAGGGGCGGCTTCCGCCGCCCCTTTTTCAAAAGCCTTGAGCGGAACCTTGCTTGATCGGCAGCGTTTAACTCGCTGCCCATGTCAATCTCAGCTGCCAGCACCTCTTGCATTGCTGACCTTGAAACAGCGCAGCTTACCCTGCCCGCGTTGTCGCAGTCGGCCGTGTTTCTGGATGTCGATGGGACATTGCTCGATCTCAAACCAGATCCACGAGATGTCGTCTCCCATTCCGCCTTGCGCGAACTGCTTCTAAAGCTTGGCACTGCATGTGACGGCGCCCTGGCTCTTATAAGCGGGCGTGCCATCTCTGATCTCGACCGGATCTTTGCGCCCTTGCGGCTAAATGCTGCTGGTGCTCATGGGGGGCAGTTAAGGCTGCCCAGCCGTGAATGGTCACTCAATCCCCATCTTATGCATCACGCGCGAGCCCCGCTTCATGACTTTGCCGCGCAGAACAAGGGCCTCCTGCTCGAAGACAAGGGCGTGAGCCTTGCAATGCATTACCGGCAGAGACCTGAGCTAAAGGATGAAATCGAATCCTTGATGCTTCAGCTTTGTCCGCGCGGTGAAATCACGCTTCAACGCGGCAAACAGGTCGTCGAACTCAGGCCTTCACTTTGTGATAAGGGCACTGCCATAGCCAATTTCATGGCCGAGCCACCTTTCAAAGGCAGAGTGCCGATCTTCTTCGGTGATGATCTTACCGATGAAGCAGGCTTTGCCAAAGTCAACGAGCTTGGAGGCTTTTCGGTGCGCATTGGCGCAGCATTTCCAACAGTGGCGCAGATTTGCGTCACAGATGTTAGCACGCTGTTTGAATGTCTCTCACTGTGGACGGAGCGTCTGAAATGAGAGAGCCAGACCTCGATCTTGCCGTCTTGGGAAATGGGACCATTGCCGCACTTGTGGATCGACATGCGCGTATCCAGTGGTGCTGCATTCCTCGGTTCGATGGTGATCCTGTCTTTTGTAATCTGCTGCGTGATCCCGCGATTGAAGGCGATGGGTTATGGGAGATCGAGCTTCTCGATTTCTGCAAGAGCCGCCAGCAATATATACGCAACTCCGCCATCCTTGAGACGATCCTGACAGATACTCATGGCAATGAGATACGGATCGTGGATTTCATTCCACGCTTCAACCGCTATCGTCGTATGTTTCGCCCAGTCTGTATTGTCAGGTTGATTGAACCCCTGCATGGCGTGGCGCGCATTCGGGTACGTTGCAAACCGCGTTACGGTTACGGGGCAAATGCGCCCCATCTCACCCGTGGTTCAAATCACATTCGCTATGTTCTCGGTGACAGTGTTTTGCGGCTGACGACGAATGCGCCCGTGAGTCTTCTGCAAAATGAAACACCGTTTGTCTTGGAAAAACCCCTTGTCATGGTGCTTGGTGCTGACGAGCCGATAGACAGCGACATACGCATGATGGGTCTTGACTGGTTTGATCAGACGCTTGACTACTGGATGGAGTGGACGCGCCGTTTGGCCCTGCCGCTTGAATGGCAAGAAGCGGTCATCCGTGCGGCTATCACGCTCAAACTTTGCACCTATGAAGAGACTGGCGGCATTGTCGCTGCCCTCACCACCTCAATTCCCGAATATGCCAATAGCCGACGCAATTGGGATTACCGCTATTGCTGGCTTCGCGATGCATTTTTTGTCGTTCAAACATTAAATCGTCTCAGCGTCACACGCACCATGGAGCGCTATATCAGCTATATCACCAATATTGTTGCAGGCGTGCAGGAAGGGCCGTTACAGCCCATTTTCGGACTGGGCTTTGAGACCGTTCTCACTGAGGAAGAGATCCCCGCGCATCAGCTTGCCGGTTATCGCGCCATGGGCCCGGTGCGGATAGGAAATGGGGCTTATGACCAAATCCAGAATGACGGCTATGGGAGCGTTGTTCTGGCTGTTGCGCAAAGCTTCTTTGATGAAAGACTTGCGCGCCGGGGCGACGAAAGCCTCTTTCTGAAGATGGAACATCTGGGCGAAGAGGCCGTGCGGCGATGGGCGGAGCCGGATGCGGGCCTGTGGGAGTTTCGCACACGTGCAGAAGTGCACACACAATCGAGCGTGATGTGTTGGGCCGCTTGCGATCGGCTGGCACGCATCGCTCATCGACTTGGCCGTGATGATCGTGCCAAAGTTTGGTCAGAGCGGGCTGCTCATATGCATGGTGAGATCATGCGCCGCTCATGGAGTGATAAACGCAACAGCTTCGTCGCGAGCTTCGACGGCCATGATCTGGACGGGAGCCTATTGTTGCTTGCAGAGCTGGGCTTTGTTGGGGCCAAAGATCCCCGCTTTATCGCGACGGTCAATGCCATAGAAAAAGAGCTGCGCGAAGGCGATCATGTCTATCGCTATCGCCGTGAGGATGATTTCGGAAGGCCAGAAACATCCTTCACCATCTGTAGCTTCTGGATGGTGGAGGCCTTGGCCTCTATCGGGCGGCGCGATGATGCGCGCGCAATGTTTGAGCGGCTGATTGCGCACCGTTCGCCACTGGGCCTGCTGTCGGAAGGCTTGCATATCACTACCGGGGAATTGTGGGGCAACTTCCCGCAGACCTATTCGCTGGTCGGATTGGTGCGCGCAGCCATCAAACTTTCCCGTCCATGGCAGGATGCATTTTAGGAGGCAAACTTGGCTCGGCTCATTGCAGTCTCGAACCGTGTTCCCAAGCCCGGTGAACGCTACACATCGGGTGGCTTGAGTGTCGCGTTACGCAATGCACTTGAGCGACGTGGCGGGCTTTGGCTCGGTTGGAGCGGACAGATTCAGGATGAAACAGTCAGCGAACCGCGCGTCACCACGCAACGTGCTCATAATGTGGATTATGTGACGGTCGATCTGACAAAGCGCGATGAAGAGGAGTATTACAACGGCTTCGCCAATCGCGCTCTTTGGCCGCTCTTTCATCACCGCCCTGGCCTCACTGAATTCGCGCGACGCGATATGGCAGGTTACTATCGGGTCAATCAGACCTTTGCTCGTATTTTGGCGCCACTGGTGCAGCCCGATGACGTGATATGGGTGCATGATTATCATCTCATCCCGCTGGCGTCTGAGTTGCGCTCGCTGGGCTTGAAGAACAGGATGGGTTTTTTCTTGCACATTCCCTGGCCGGCACAGGAACTGTTTAGCATTTTGCCCAATCATGCGAGGCTTGCAATTAATCTCATCAATTACGACCTTGTCGGTTTTCAGACGAAGCCGCACATGGATAATTTCATCACCTATTTGAAAGATGAAATGGACACCAAGGTAGAGGGGGGAGAGCTGGAGGCTTTTGGCAGACGCACACAGCTTGGCGTTTTCCCCATCAGCATTGATACGCAGGAATTCATCCAATTCGCGCGAGCGCCCCGTTCAGCCATAGCGCGCCGGCTCGAACACTCGCTAGAGGGCAAGATCCTCGCGCTTAGCGTTGACAGACTTGATTACTCGAAGGGTATTCCGCAGCGTATTGAGGCCATCGGCCGCTTTCTGGAACTCTATCCAGAATATAAGTCACGTTTCACGGCCCTTCAGGTGGCTCCAACGACACGTGAAGCCATTCCTGAATATGCGGAGATCAATCGCGAAGTTGCGGAGGCCGCGGGGCGCATCAACGGACGCTTTGGTGACATTGATTGGGCGCCGATCCGCTATGTCAATAAATCCATTGGGCGATCAGCACTGGCGCATCTGTATCGTGCCGCAAAGATCGGCGTTGTGACGCCCTTGCGCGATGGCATGAACCTCGTCGCCAAGGAATATATCGCTGCGCAAGATCCCGAAAATCCCGGCGTGCTGGTGCTGTCGCGTTTTGCTGGTGCAGCAAAAGAGCTGCGGGGCGCTTTGCTGGTCAATCCTTATGACATAGACGGGGTTGCCCATGCCTTGCGTTCAGCTTGTGAAATGCCACTCGATGAACGTCTGTCACGATTCCTTCCCATGTATGCGCATCTCAAGAAGTTTAATGTGCATCGTTGGACGGATGATTTTTTGTCGGCCCTGATGCGTGAGCCGCAGCTCGCCCTGACAGCATGAGGTGGATCATGATATCCCGTCTCTGGATCATTCTTGCAGTTATGGCAACATCCGCAGGAGCACAAGAACTGCCAAAGCCCGTTTTGCCGCCGGGCGATTCCACAAGTGAACGTTTGAAGAATGCGGAAGGGGTGGTGAAGCCACCTGAAAATATTGATCCGCAGATCAAGGCAATTCCACCAAAGCCAGAGCCGAATTCGACGCCCGTTATTCCGCCTCCCGGAACGCCGGAGAACAGGCCCGATCTCGTGCCGAAATAATCAGAGTTTGATTTTCAGGAATGCCGCCACTTCGCCAATGATGCCCCGGCGGAATGAGAGCACGCAGGCGACGAAAATGACGCCTTGAATGACGAGCACCCATTGTCCGAAACCGGCGAAATATTGTTGCATGGCGATGATGATGAAGGCGCCGACGACAGGCCCGAAAATGGTGCCAAGTCCTCCCAGCAAAACCATCAACACAACCTCGCCCGACATGGTCCAGTGCACATCGGTCAGGGATGCATTTTGGGCAACTATGACCTTTGTTGCACCCGCAAGCCCGGCAAGCGCTGAGGCTAGGACGAAAGCAGCGAGCTTGTAGCGCTCACTGCGATAGCCAAGCGAAATTGCGCGCGGCTCATTCTCCCGGATGGCTTTCAGGATCTCCCCGAAAGGCGAGTTGATGATGCGGTAGATGAGCAGAAAGCCGCCGAGAAAAAGTGCTAGCACGACGTAGTACAGGTTGAGCACTTTCGACAGGTCGATGAGGCCAAGAAAAATGCCTTGCGGCACGCCCTGAATGCCGTCTTCGCCATGCGTGAATGGTGCCTGCAGATAGAAGAAGTATATCATCTGCGCGAGCGCCAGAGTGGTCATGGAAAAATAGATGCCCTGCCGCCGGATCGCGATAGCCCCGACAATCGTGCCCAAGAGTGTTGAGGCAAAAATACCAAAGCAGATGGCGAATTCCGGCGGAAAGCCCCACACTTTTGCGGCATGGGCGCTGGCATAACCGGCGGTTCCCAGAAACATGGCATGGCCGAAGGAGGGCAATCCGCCATAGCCCAACAGCAAATTGAAAGATGCAGCAAAGAGCGCAAAGCAGAGGGCCTGCATCACGAAATAGGGATAGATGCCGATGAGAGGCACGGCTGCCAGCAGCGCTGTCATGACCAGGAGGCCAATGACCTGTGCGTCGATTGAAGAGGCTGGCTTTGTCATTTCACGTCCTCCCGAACAGCCCATTGGGCTTGATCATGAGAACGATGGCCATGATCACGAATACGACCGTGTTAGAGGCTTCAGGATAGAAATATTTCGTCAGTCCTTCGAGGAGGCCGAGCATGAAGCCGGTGACAATGGATCCCATGATGGAGCCCATGCCGCCGATAACGACGACGGCAAAGACAACAATGATTAGATCAGCCCCCATCAGCGGACGGACCTGATTGATAGGTGCAGATAGCACGCCCGCCAGTGCCGCTAGTCCAACCCCAAAGCCATAAGTGAGCGTGATCATGCGCGGCACATTGATGCCGAAGGCGCGAACCAATTGCGGATTTTCCGTAGCGGCGCGCAGATAGGAGCCGAGCTTTGTTTTTTCAATCGCATACCATGTCGCCAGACAGATGGTGAGCGAAAACACGACAACCCATGCGCGATAATTCGGCAGGAACATGAAACCCAGATTTTGTCCACCAGTCAGTTCTGGCGGAATGGCATAGGGCAGGCCGGATGAGCCGAAATAGTTTTGGAACAGACCTTGAATGATCAGTGCAAGGCCGAAGGTGAGTAGCAGGCCATAGAGATGGTCGAGCCCTGCCAAGCGCTGCAGCATGGTGCGTTCGATCACGACGCCGACAAAACCAACCGCGATCGGGGCAAGCACAAGCGCGTACCAGTAATTCAGCCCAGCCACGTTCAGCAAAGCCCATGCGCAGAATGCACCCATCATGTAAAGCGCACCATGCGCAAAGTTGATGATGTTGAGCATCCCGAAAATCACCGCAAGCCCAAGGCTCAGCAGCGCATAGAATGACCCATTGATGAGGCCCACGAGGAGCTGGGCGAATAGGGCTTGCGTGTTCACCGTCTCATTCCGGTTAAAGGGCTGCCCTGATGCCAAGGCAGCCCGGTTGCCTTACTTCTTCAGAAGCGCGCATGTGCTTTTGTCGAGTGGCGTGAAGGCTTCTTCAGCAGGAATGGTAGCTATGAGCTTGTAATAGTCCCATGGCCCCTTCGACTCCTGCGGCGTCTTGATGCCGAAGAGATAGGCTGGATGAACCTTGCGCCCATTGGGCTGAATGATGCCTTTGCCAAAGAGCGGATCATCCGTCGGCATGGATTTCATATGCTCTACGACTTTCACGCCGTCGCGCGGATTGGCTCCCATTGCATCGAGCGCCTTGAGATAATGCAGCACCGAAGCGTAAACGCCAGCCTGCACCATGGTCGGCACCTGCTTGTTCTTCATGCGCTCCGAAAAACGCTTGGTGAAGGCGCGTGTGCCATCATTCAGGTCCCAATAGAATGTCTCCGTAAAGATGAGTCCCTGAGACATTTTGAGGCCCAGGGCGTGAACATCAGTAATGAAAAGCAAGAGGGCCGCCAATTGCTGGCCGCGACTGGTAATGCCAAACTCAGCTGCTTGTTTGACGGAGTTGGTCGTGTCGCCGCCAGCATTGGCAAGTCCGATGATCTTTGCCTTTGAGGATTGGGCCTGCAGCAGGAAGGAAGAGAAATCGGAATTGTTGAGGGGATGACGGACAGAGCCAAGCACCTTGCCGCCATTGGCATTGATCACCGCAGTCGTATCGCGCTCCAATGCATGACCAAAGGCATAATCGGCAGTCAGAAAGAACCAGCTGTCACCACCGCTTTTCACCACTGCCTTGCCGGTACCATTGGCGAGCAGATAGGTGTCATAAGTCCAATGGACGGTATTTGGCGAGCATTGCGCATTGGTGAGATCAGCCGCTGCTGCGCCTGAATTCATATAAACGAGGTTCTTTTCTCTGGCGACGCCATTCACCGCCAACGCCACGCCGGAGTTCAGCACGCCGAAGATGCCATCCACGCGGTCCTTGTCGGCCCATTGCCTTGCGACATTGACCCCAATGTCCGGCTTGTTCTGGTGATCGGCGGACAGAATGTCGATCTTCCAGCCTTTCGCGGCAAGGCCGGAATCCTCAATTGCCATTTGCGCAGCGACAACAGAGCCCGCGCCGCCCACATCGCCATAGATGCCCGACATGTCATCAAGCACGCCAATTTTCACATTCCTTTCCTGCGCAATGACAGGCATGGCGCCGATCAGCAGCGCGAGGGTCGAGATCACTCCAAGCTTTTTCATGTGGTCCCCCTTATCTCAAACACCCAAATAGTCATGCAGCTTTTGTGTATTGGCAGCCAGATCGGCTGTAGCAAATGTATCAATCACGCGGCCATGTTCCATGACATAGAAACGATCGGCAACGGTGGACGCAAAGCGAAAGTTTTGCTCAACGAGAAGGATGGTGAAGCCCTCCCGCTTCAATTTCTGAATCGTCTGCCCGATCTGTTGAATAATAACAGGTGCCAAGCCTTCTGTTGGCTCATCAAGCATGAGCAGGCGCGCGCCCGTCCGCAAGATCCGGCCAATGGCGAGCATCTGCTGTTCACCGCCCGAAAGTTTCGTGCCTTGTGACTTGCGCCGCTCGGCCAAGTTCGGAAAGAGCGTGAAAATCTGCTCCACGCTCAAGCCGCCCTCGCGCACTTTGGGCGGCAGCAACAAATTCTCCATCACGTCGAGACTTGCGAAGATGCCGCGCTCTTCCGGGCAGAAGGCAAGGCCGAGGCGCGCAATGCGGTCACTCGTCATGCCAATCGTCTCTTGTCCCTCAAAACAGACAGAGCCCCGCCTTTTTCCGATCATCCCAATGATGGATTTGAGTGTGGTGGTCTTGCCCGCGCCATTGCGTCCCAGCAAGGTGACAACCTCACCCTCGCGCACATGGAAATCTACGCCATGCAGAATATGGCTCTCGCCATACCAGGCTTCGAGCTTGTTTACATCGAGCATGATGCGTGCCTCAGCCATGTCCAGCTCCCAGATAGGCTTGCTGCACATCAGCATTGGCAGAGACGGTTGCATAATCGCCTTCGGCCAGAACCTGGCCGCGGGTTAATACTGTAATGATGTCACACAAATCTGCCACAACATTCAAATTATGTTCGACCATCAGCACAGTGCGATTTTTCGAAACCCGTCGGATGAGATCCATCACGATCTTGATGTCTTCATGTCCCATGCCGGCCATGGGTTCATCGAGCAGCAGCATTTCAGGATCGAGCGCAAGTGTTGTTGCAATCTCAAGTGCTCTCTTGCGGCCATAGGGCATTTCGACGGCAGGCGTATTGGCAAATTCTGTCAGGCCGACATCCTGCAGGAGTGTGGTTGCGCGCTCGTTCAGATTGTCGAGCACGCGGCTCGACCGCCAGAAATCGAAATTGTCGCCGCGCTGGCGTTGCAGGGCGACGCGCACATTTTCAAGCGCGGTGAGATGCGGAAAGACGGCTGAGATCTGGAAAGAGCGCACAAGCCCCATCCGCGCGACGTCAGCCGGTTTCATGGCAGTAATGTCGCGGCCCCGATAGGTGATGGTGCCGCTGGTCACGGGCAAAAATTTTGTCAGCAGATTGAAGCAGGTCGTCTTGCCTGCGCCATTGGGGCCTATAAGGGCATGAATGCTGCCGCGGCGCACACGCAGGCTGACATCCCGCACGGCGTAAAAGCCCGCGAATTCCTTCGTCAGTCCTGCTGTTTCGAGGATGATGTCCTCGCCCACCCTTAGCCCTCCCATGCTCAAACCCGTGTGGTTCAAGCTAGGCTTTGGCAGGCGGAAAACAAGGGGTTTTGTTGACCCCTTGTCCTAGACCATTGGCGAGTGTCAATGTGACATGAACACCGGGATCGTCATGGATCCAAGAATGGTGCGCGTGGTACCGCCCAGTACGAATTCACGCAGGCGTGAATGGCCATAGCCGCCCATGACCATGAAGTCAGCGCCGGTATCGGCAGCATAGGACAAGAGCGTTGCGCCAATGTCTTCTGCTGCGGGCAATTTCTTCAAGGTCGCGGAGATGCCATGACGCGAGAGATGCCGTGTGATGTTGAAGCCGGGCAGCTCTTCATTCGGCAGATTGCGTCCCGCGATTGTCACCACCTCTACCTTGCCTGCGCGTTTGAGCAGATCGAGCGTGTCTCCAATAGCGCGTGCGGCTGGCATTCCCCCGTCCCAGCACACCATGGCTTTACCAAGCTTGGCAGGGCCTTTGTGAATATTGGGCACGATGCAGATTGGACGGCCTGAGCGGAACAAGGCGCCCTCGGCCATCAACTCTTCATCATTGCCTGATTCGCCATCGCCCTGACCGACAATTGCCAGATCAAAGTGCCGCGCGAGACGGCCGAAATCTTCACGCGCTTGTCCAGAAATGGCCTGTATCATCACCAGATCAGTTTGCACTTGCGCAGGCGCTGCGGATTTGAGGCGCTGATAAGTTGCCTCTGCATTGGCGCGCGCCTGTTCCATCGCGTCAGCCATAATGTCATAGGGATATTCACCCATGAAGGAAGCGGGCGGTACAATCTCCAGCACGAGACCTGCAGCTGTGAGATGCGCGCCCATTTCAGTGGCTAACGACACGGCGAAGTCACGCACACTGGCGCCGCGATCACTGGTGTCGAGATGAACGAGAAGATCCTTGATCGCCATGTGTCGTTCCTTCCTGTGATGGCAAGCCCGCTTGAAGCGATGATTGCGCGCGCAAGTGCCCGCCAGCAAGCTGAGCCATTTCAACACTGTGATTTTGTCACTTCCTGTCGGGCCCATCCTTGCGCGGGATCAAAGCTGATAAAAGTCAAGATCAAGTCTGGTTTGCGGTTGTTCTTGCGTCGCGTTATAGGCTGCGGCCATGGACTTGCAGCGCAACCCCTGGACCTTCTCGGTCGCCCCCATGATGGAATGGACAGATCGGCATTGCCGTTATCTGCATCGCCTCTGCTCGTCCCATGCGCTGCTTTACACCGAGATGGTCACGGTCGGCGCCATCATCCATGGCGATCGTGAGCGACTTCTGGGCTTTGACAGATTTGAGCACAAAGTTGCCGTGCAGCTTGGCGGCTCAGAGCCTGACAAGCTCGCCCAATGCGCGAAGATCGCCCAAGATTACGGCTATGACGAGATCAATTTGAATTGTGGCTGTCCGTCTGATCGGGTGCAGAATGGAGCCTTCGGCGCTTGCCTGATGCGCGAGCCCCAGCTGGTTGGAGATTGCGTTGCGGCCATGAAGGCTGTTGTTGCGGTTCCGGTCACGGTCAAGTGCCGCATCGGCGTTGATGAGCAAGAACCACGTGAAGCTTTATGGGCGATGGCAGATCACGTCATCAAGGCAGGTGCAGATGCCTTGATCGTTCATGCGCGCAAGGCTTGGTTGAAGGGCCTTTCACCCAAAGAAAATCGCGACATTCCTCCGCTCGATTATCCACTCGTGCAAGAGTTGAAGCGTGACTATCCGCATGTTCCAATCGCTATCAACGGCGGCTTTGCCAGCATTGAATCAGCACAAGAGCAACTCGCCGATCTTGATGGTGTGATGATCGGGCGCGCGGCCTATCATGACACAGATATTTTGTTGAAGGTGGATCCGCTTCTGTTCGGTCAAGAAGCGCCCCATGCATCACCCTTTGAAGTCGTCGAGGCCTATATCCCCTATGTCGAGGCGCAGCTGGCGCGTGGTGTACGTCTGGCTGATATGACACGACATATGCTGGGGCTCTTCGTCGGAATGCCGGGCGCACGTGCCTGGCGTCGCCATTTGGCGACAGAAGCCGTCAAGAAAGGCGCGGGCAGTGACGTTCTACGCGACGCGCTAAAGCTTGTGTCGCGTCAACTGGCCGCCTGATCAGGAACCCCGACGGCGAGCCTGCGTTGGCCTCCATTCCCCCTAATGGAGGTCGAACATGGATATGCAGGATTGCATCGACAACTGCACGGATTGTCACCGCATTTGCACAGAGGCAGCTGCCTATAGTCTGGATGAAGGCGGGGACATGGCAGCGCCAGCCCATATCCGCCTGCTGCTGGATTGCGCGCAGATTTGCCAGACATCGGCGGATTTCATGCTGCGCATGTCCGATCATCATGTGATGACCTGCCGGGTCTGTGCGGAGATCTGCGAAGCCTGCGGGCAGGCCTGCCAGAGTTTCGAGCAGGACGACGAGATGGCTCAATGCGCCCGCATTTGTATGCAATGCGCAGCTTCCTGCCGTGAAATGGCTGGTGACGCCGCCTAAGTCCGGCTTTCCAAGCTTTACGGGTTGCCTTGCCGGGCCCTTTTGCGCAAAAGGGGTACACATTCCGGGGGGCTGCCCATCATGTTCAACGTTCCGCTCGGCGAACTCGCCGTATTTGCCGTCGCGCTGGTTGGCGCCGGTGCCCTGACGGGTATTCTGGCTGGCGTCTTTGGCGTGGGTGGCGGTGCGCTCATCGTGCCGGTGCTCTACGAACTCTTCCGCTTTCTGGGCGTGCCTGAAGATGTGCGCATGGCGGTTTGCGTGGGAACCTCGCTTGCCATCATCGTGCCGACCTCGCTGCGTTCCTTTCAAGCCCACAAGGCGCGTGGTGCGGTTGACATGGATATCATTCGCGCCTGGGCGGTGCCCTGCATCATTGGTGTCGTGCTGGGCGCAATCTTCGCGCGCTATGCTTCGCCTGCGCTTTTCAAGATGGTCTTTATCTTCGTCGCACTCCTCAATGCGGTTCGCCTGATTTTCGATCTTCCATGGCGCTTTGGAACTGACATGCCCAAAGGCCCCTTGATGAGGGCCTATGGCTTCATCATCGGTTTGCTCTCGTCGCTCATGGGTATCGGTGGCGGTCAGATCTCGACCATGATCATGACGTTCTACAATCGCCCGATCCATCAAGCCGTCTCAACTTCGGCTGGTGTTGGCATTTTGATCTCGATCCCTGGTGCGTTGGGCTATATGGCGGCGGGCTTCGACAAGGCTGGCTTGCCGCCGCTGTCGATTGGTTATGTCTCTGCGATTGGTTTGGTGCTCTTTGCGCCTGTCAGTGTGTGGACAGCGCCGATCGGGGTGAAGCTTGCTCACAGCCTTGCCAAGCGCACGCTGGAACGGGCTTTTGGGATCTTCCTTCTGCTCGTCTCGCTTCGCTTCATTGCGAGCTTGGCAGGTTACTGAGGAAGTGCGCGCAGCGTGAGGCGATCTCCCCTCACGCTGTAACTTTCCAGCCGATCCAGAAAACTGTGGCCCAAAAGGTTGGTGTGAAGCGTGCCACGCCGCGCAACGAGGGCGCGCACCTGCCGAAGCGTAATGGTGCCAATGGTGAGCGTTTCGAGGGTCACTGGTGCCGTGCGCGTTGTACCATTGGCGGTTGACACCAGCGTGTCGAAATTCAGGTCACGCAGATTAATGCCAATGCGCTGCGCATCTTCTTCCGTTAGAACAACGCTGGAGGCGCCAGTGTCGAACAGAAGGGTGAGCTTGGTGCCATTCGTCATGCCCTCCACAACGAAGTGACCATCGCGGCGGCGTATCACCTCAACGACACCGGCCTGTGCTGACTGGCTGCGACCGGGCTGCAATTCGCCCATCACGCGTGAGCGCACAGGCTCCAGCAGGTCGCGATAGGCATAGGCAATCGAAATCA
The DNA here is from genome assembly GCA_964557555.1 of uncultured Beijerinckia sp. Lineage (GTDB taxonomy): Bacteria > Pseudomonadota > Alphaproteobacteria > Rhizobiales > Beijerinckiaceae > Terripilifer. The sequence goes on along the minus strand of CAZLBA010000007.1, from coordinate 14,096 downwards.
CCAGCACGATGGCAATCCAGATCAGCATGTCACGTAGTGCTGAGGGGAGGCGATTGCGGTAATGCGGGATGATCGAGGCGAGCAAGACCATCGCCAGAAGGACGAAAGCAAGATTGGCGAAGACCTCGCCTGCTTGCGCACCAGCGATCAGCTGATCCTGGGGCCAGAAATAAGCGAGGGCAGCAGCTGCGATCACGGCGAGGACGAGAAAGAGGCCCATTGTCGCCGCCTTATGCGCTCTAGCCCGCTTTGGCCTGCGGGTCGGGCATCTCCCGCTGCACGCGGACGGTTTCCAGACGCGCGGGCAGGGTCGCCATGATGGCGAGGCGCTGATCCTCAGTCATGAAGCACCATTGCGCCAGCTCGTCACGCGTGCGGCCGCAGCCCTCGCAGAGGCCGAGGGCAGGGTTCATCCAGCACAAGCTGACGCAGGGTGTGGCGATTCGCTTCATGCGCTGGACCCTAGGGCCTTCGGCCGCCAAATCAAATGCGCAAAAGGATCGTGACCAGAAAAGTGATCTCGGCGAGCTGTTGGGCAGCACCCGCAATATCACCCGTTTGACCTTTGATCTGGGCCTTGCTGATCCGCGTCATGGCAAGTGCAGCGATCCCCGCTAAAACCGTCGCCAGCGCAAGCCTGACCGCTGGAACACCCGCCCATAAGGGCAGGGCCAGAAGGGCCAGCGCGATCAGCCCGCCCAAGGCGAGGGGCAGGGGCCGTGGGCGTGCTGCCGCAAAGGCTGCACCATCGGTGCGTGCAGCAGGCAGGAGAAAGACAGGCATTAGCCCCAGCCAGCGGGAGAGGCCTGCAGCCCCCAGCATGACGCAAGCGGCCAGACCGGGGCCCATTTTCAAAAGCGCCGTCAGCGCTGCCCAGCGCAGCAGCAAGGACAGGACGAGGGCTGCACCACCAAAAGTGCCGATGCGGCTATCGCGCATGATTTCGAGCTTGCGCTCCAGACTGCGCCCCCCGCCAAGGCCATCAGCGGTGTCGGCAAGCCCATCTTCGTGAAAGGCGCCGGTGGTGATCACGAAAAGGGTCAGCGCCAGTGCCGCGGCGATCTCGGCCGGCAGGATCTTGGCCGCCCCAAAAAGTAATGCGGCTGCCGGGGCGGCAATGATGAGCCCCGCCAGTGGCAGGGCGCGGATCGCGTGCCCGAAATCCAGCATGGCATGAGGTTCTGCCTCCCATCTCAGAACCGGGACCGGCAGGCGCGAGTAAAATCGCAGGCAGGCGAGGAGATCGCTCAGGAAACGCATTCTGCCTGCATGGGCCATTTGCTGTGGCCTTGCAATCCCGCCTGATCCCGATAAGACCCGCCAAGCCCATTGTGAGAGTGACCATGTCTGCGACCGGCCTGCCCTTTGATGACATTCGTGCCCTGATCCCCATGCTGCCCAAAGCCGGCGACAGCTTTGTGGAGGATGTGCGCCAGCGCGACCGTCAGCTGACCAAGCCCGAAGGCGCATTAGGTCGCCTCGAAGAGGTGGTAGAACATCTCGCCGCCTGGCAGGGCCGTTCCAGGCCCGTGGTCGCGCGCCCGGTCGTTGCGGTTTTTGCCGGCAATCATGGCGTGGTGGCGCAAGGCGTCTCTGCCTATCCGCAAGAGGTCACGCGCGCCATGCTGGAAAACTTTGCAGCTGGTGGTGCAGCCATCAACCAGATCTGCGCGACTTACGATCTCGGCCTGAAAGTCTTCGAACTCGCGCTCGACTTCCCTACGAATGATATCACGCAAGAGGCTGCATTCGACGAAGCAGGCTGCGCTGCAACGGTGGCTTTCGGCATGGAGGCGATTGCTGGTGGTGCCGATCTATTGTGTCTGGGCGAAATGGGGATCGGCAATACGACGGTTGCCGCAGCCATCTATTACGCGCTTTACGGCGGCGATGCCGCGCATTGGGTCGGGCGCGGCGCAGGTGTTGATGATGCGGGCTTGCAGCGCAAGATCGACGCGGTGCGACGCGCGGTTGATCTCAATCATGGGCAATTGTCTGATCCACTTGAAGTGCTGCGCCGCCTCGGTGGGCGCGAAATTGCAGCCATCATGGGCGCCATCCTTGCCGCGCGAATGGAGCGCATCCCGGTCGTGCTCGACGGATATGTCGTGACGGCGGCCGCAGCAATCTTGTATGCGCTTGATCCCTCAACACTCGACCATTGCATCGCCGGCCATGTCTCGGCTGAAGGGGCTCACGGCGATGTGCTGTCGCGCCTTGGCAAAAAGCCTCTGCTTGATCTTGGCATGAGGCTTGGCGAAGGCACGGGCGCAGCGCTGGCGGCAGGCCTCATCAAGGCGGCGGTTGCCTGCCACAATGACATGGCGACCTTCGATCAGGCCCATGTTCCGGGCAAGGCTCGCTGAATCGGCTCACCGCTTGGCAGCGGCCAAGAGCCTGCTAGTCTGTTCCCCGTCACAGGGAGGACAAGGAATGACTCGCAGGCTGATTACTTCATTTGGCCTTATCGCGGGCCTCGCGCTTTCGGCCGTGCCCGCAAAGGCAGATGAGGTTGCTGATTTCTATCGCGGCAAGACCTTTACCATCGTCGTGGGCTATAGCGCAGGCGGCGGCTATGATCTTTATGCACGCGCCATCTCGCGGCATATCAGCAAGCATATTCCCGGCAATCCCACGATCATCGTCAACAATATGCCGGGCGCAGGTTCTGTGACTTCCGCCAACTATCTCTACAATGTTGCGCCCAAAGATGGGCTGGTGATGGCGACTTTCTCGCGTGGCCTGCCAATGGAGCCGCTGATCGGCACCGCCAAAACGCAATATGACGCAACAAAGATGACGTGGATTGGCTCAGCCTCGAATGAATTGAGCGTTTGCGCTGTCATGCCGCGTGCGCCCGCGAAGAACTGGAACGATTTTCTGACCAAGGAGACGACACTTGGCGGTGAAGCTTCGGGCTCGGATCCCGACACTTACGCATTGATGGTCCGTGGCCTGTTTGGTGCAAAGCTGAAAGTCGTGACCGGCTATCCCGGCGGTAATGACATGACGCTGGCCGCTGAGCGCGGCGAGATTGATGGCCGTTGCGGCTGGTCCTGGAGTTCAATCAAGGCCACGCGGCCTGATTGGGTCTCTGGATCCAACAAGCTTTCCGTTTTGCTGCAGCTTTCGATGGAGCGCCACAAGGATCTGCCGGATGTGCCCTCCGCTTATGAGCTGGCGGTGAATGATACGCAACGCGCCATCATTCGCTTGATCGTGGGCCGTCAGCTGATTGCGCGTCCCTTCGCGGCGCCGCCCGGCATCCCCCCCGCACGCCGCGATGCCTTGCGCAAGGCTTTCATGGATACAATGAAAGATCCCGCCTTCCTTGCGGAAGCCAAGGCGATGTCGCTGGAGATCGAGCCGGTCAATGGCGAAGATGTCACCAAACTGATCAATGACATCTATGCCTCACCGCGCGAAATCATCGAGCAGGCGCGGCATATTCTCGCCGGTGGCGCGGATCGAAGCGTCAAGAAAGAATGATCAGCGCGCCTCGATCAGCCTGCGTCCATCCTCGCGAAATTTGATGCGTGAGGCCTCGCGGAAATAAAGCATATGCCCGCCCGCATAGGTTTCAAACCGAATGCGGTCGGGCGCCCCAAAATCCGGCACCTGATCCAGCACCATGCGCGTTTCGAAATAGGGCGTGACGAGATCCGTCAGCCCATGAGCGACCAGCACGCGCAATTTGGGATCCAGTGCCATGGCCTGCCGCAAGTCACTTACCGCTTCCGCGCCACGCCCGCGATCCCATTGGCGATTGGCTTGCTCATTCATGAATTGATAGCGGCCATGTTCCACGACCCAATTGAGCTTCGTGCGGTAAAGCTCAACCATGGCCTGAGTAATGGGTGCATGAAGACCCAATCGCAGCTGATCTTGCGCATGAGAGCTGAATGCAAAGGGTGCCGGGTCATGCCCCGTCACATTGCCATCATAAAGGCTTGAGACACGCTGCTGTCCTCGATTGATCTCACGGGCAAAGACTTCAATCGGGATGCGCGCGCCCAGTCTTGCGACGAGACCGGGCTCAAGCCCCGTCAATTCACTCACGCGCTTGGTCAGTCTTGCGAGCGCCTCCTTGTCATTCACGCCGCGCATCAAATCGGTGAGAAATTCACCGCGTGCATAGGCTTCGACATCCTTGAGGCTTTCGCGCGTGATCGGCCCCTTGCGTTCGCGCGCAACGGCGACATAAGCAGGCAGCCTTGCGACATGAGAGAGAACCGAGCTGCTGGCATCAAACCGCGCGAAGTCCAGCACAGGTGCGACAAGCACGAGCCCATTGACGCCTATGCCCTGGTCGTTTTGCAGCACATGCGCAATCTTGGGCGCACGAAAACCGCCATAGCTTTCGCCCAGAATATATTTGGGCGACTGTTCGCGGCCATTGGCGTGAATCCAGCGACGAATGGTGACAGCAAGCGCATTTACATCGCCATTGATGCTCCACAGTGATCTGCGCACCTCATCACTGCCGAGCACCCGGCTATAGCCTGTGCCAGCAGGATCAAGAAAAACAAGATCGGTGAAATCGAGCCAGGTCTGCGCATTGGGAAGGAGGTCTGTATTCGCCGTGGGGCGTGCAGCGTCGCCATCCATTTCAAGGCGCCATGGACCAAGCGCACCCAGATGCAACCAGCCAGATGCATAGCCCGGCCCACCATTGAAGATAAAGGTGACAGGCCGCTCACGCGCAGGCCCTTCGCGCGTGAAGGCGATAAAAGCCATATCCGCATGAGGTGAGCCGGTATTGGCATCAAACAGACGGATCGTGCCAGCCGTTGCCGCAAATTCGAGGCTGCGTCCGGGCAATTCCAGCTTGTGCCGCGTCGTCACATTGGCAGGCAGGGGCGGTAAGCCTTCGCTGCGCTGCTGCTGTTGCTGCGGTGGTGTGGGGCGTTGGGGCGCTTCTTGCGCCTGCGCGAGAGACAGACTGAAAGCAATGACTGCAATGGCCGTGCTGAAGCTTCGCATCGCATCCTCCATATCGGGGGAGGATAGCGCAGCTTCAGCGCGCTTTCATCAGGCCGCCATGCTTTTGTTTTGCTGCAGGAGGCGATCTGGCGGGAAGGCGGCAACAACCTGCGTGCCCTGACCTTCCTGAGAATGAATGGCAAATCGCCCGCCGTGCAATTCAATGAGGCTTTTGGCGATGGGAAGGCCAAGACCTGAGCCTGCCTCCTCGCTCTTTTGGGCATTGGACCCGCGACCGAAAGAGGAGAGCACCAGCGGGATCTCGTTTTGCGGTATGCCGGGGCCCGTATCGCGGACGGCCAGATAAGCTCCCCCCTTCGCCGTCCAACCAACCGCGACATCGACGCGCCCGCCGGCAGGGGTAAATTTGATCGCATTGCTGAGCAGGTTCAGCGTGACCTGACGCAGTGCGCGTGCATCGGCCCACAGTTCAGGAAGTGTAGGCTCAATGGCAAGGTCGAGGGTGAGCTGACGTTCCGTTGCGCGCATTTCCATCAGGTGGTGACATTCCTGAACGACCTGCGCCAGCGAAATGGCTTCTTCATGCAATTCATAGCGGCCCGCTTCGACGCGCGAGAGATCGAGCACTTCGTTGATGAGGTTCAAGAGATGCTCGCCGCTCGCATGAATGTCGCTGGCATAGTCCTTATAGGCCTTCACCACATGCGTGCCGAAGAGTTCATTCTTCATGACTTCAGAAAAGCCCAGAATGGCATTCAGCGGCGTGCGCAGCTCGTGGCTCATCGTGGCCAGGAATTTCGATTTGGCGAGGCTTGCTTCTTCGGCACGCCGACGCGCATCATCTGCGCGTTCAAAAGCGCTTTGCAACTGCGCATAAAGCGCTTGCTGTTCGGCCTGCACGGCGAAAGTCTCTTCCATCACTTCACGCTGTTGCGACGTGAAGAAGGTGAGGCAAACATAGGCGGCGGCCAATATCAGGATAGAAGGAAGTGCCTCAAGACCTTGCGTCGCAAACAGAAAGGCTGCGACCGTGATGCTGGTCGGGCTGAGCGTTGCATGGAAAGCGAGGGGCAGGGTCAGCGCGCGCAAGCTCATCAGACAAGACAGCATCATCAGCGTGCCGATAAGAAAAGTCTGCGCATTGCGGGAAATATCAGGCGGCAGAAGGATCAGTAGCGAAATGGCAACTGATTGCGCCGCTGCGATGGTGGCAAGGCGCAGGCTCCACAAGGGTGCATCAAGGTCACAGGGGGCAAGGGCCAGCATTTGGCGCGCATTGCGTTGCATCAGATAGAGGCTGCCAATGACCAGAGACAGCCAGGCGAGTACATGGAGTGCTGGCACAAAGGCAAGGGCCAGCGTTGCACTGGTCAGGCAGAGCGCCAGCGAAATCCAGGCACCTTTGAGCTGTGTGGTACAAAAGAGGCGCAGCAACGTCGCCTGCGGCAACACGCTGGCCAATGCCGGCTCTGCGGCAATCTCATAACCTTTGCGGCTAAATAAACGCGCCATGACCCCTCAACTCCAGACGGGCATTCTGCGCGCTAAAACTTAACAGCCACCTCACGAATGTGGTTGAAAGACATTAACCTACGCCGGCTTGCCTTGATGGGGCCCGGCATTTGTGGAAAGTCGGGGCCGGGGGCAGCAGGGCTGGAGGCAATTTGCATGGCAAAAGTTGCATTCATTGGGTTGGGCGTCATGGGCTTCCCCATGGCAGGACATTTGAAGGTCAAGGGTGGTCATGAGGTGACGGTCTATAACCGCACCCATGCCAAGGCCGAGAGCTGGGTTGCGAAGTTTGGCGGTCGTGCCGTCAAGACGCCCAGAGAGGCTGCCATGGGTCAGGACTTCGTCTTTGCCTGCGTGGGGAATGATGAGGATCTGCGTCAGGTGACGATCGGTGCTGAGGGGGCTTTTGCGGGCATGAGCAAGGGTGCCGTCTTCATTGATCACACAACCGCCTCGGCCGATGTCGCGCGAGAGCTTTTTGCAGCGGCGCAGAAGGCTGGCTTCAGTTTCATTGATGCGCCTGTGTCGGGCGGGCAGGCCGGTGCAGAAAATGGCGTGCTCACTGTCATGTGCGGTGGCGAGACAGAGCCCTATGCCAAGGCAGAGCCGGTGATTGCTGCTTTCGCGCGTGCATGCCGCTTGATGGGGCCGGCCGGCAGCGGACAGCTCACTAAAATGGTCAATCAGATTTGCATCGGTGGTCTGGTGCAGGCCTTGTCGGAAGGTGTTCATTTTGCCCAAAAGGCAGGGCTCGACGTCGAGGCTGTGATTCAGGTCATTTCCAAAGGTGCCGCGCAAAGCTGGCAGATGGAAAACCGCTACAAGACCATGGATGAGGGCAAGTTCGATTTTGGTTTTGCGGTGGATTGGATGCGCAAGGATCTGTCAATCTGTCTCGCAGAAGCCCGCCGCAATGGGGCGCAACTACCCGTGACCGCGCTTGTCGATCAGTTTTATGCCGAGGTGCAAAAGCTCGGTGGCGCACGTTGGGACACATCCAGCCTGATTGCGCGGCTGAAATAGGATCTCTCGCTTCCCCAAAGTAAAACGCGGCCCCGAAAGGCCGCGTTTTTTGTTCAGTTACATTTGGGTTGGCCGGGGCCACCGCAATTACGCTTCGCAGGTTGTTGCGCTGGCGGCGGGCTGGAGGGCCGCGGCTGTTGCATGACCGGCGCGGGGGCGCTGGGCCTTGGCTGAGAGGCAGCAGGTGGTGGCGTGTAGCTTGGCCGCTGTTGCTGCATCATGGGCGCGGGAGCTGCGGGGCGAGGCTGCTGCGCAGCAGGTGGCGGCGTATAGGACGGGCGCTGTTGCTGCATGGGTGGTGCGCTTTGTGAAGGCGCGCTGCGTTGCGTTGGCGGCGTGTAGCTTGGCGCTGTGTTGGGCGCGAGCCTTTGCTGCGGCGGGTTGGGTGTCGTCGTCATGGGCCGCTGATAAGGATCACGCATATTGCCCTGAGGCGGCTGCGTATTAGGCGCGAAACGCTGCTGCTGTTGCGGTGTCTGCGCATTGGGCGATGTTGGCACACGCGTCCCGGGCAATTGTTGCTGGCTCGGTGGAGGCGTTTGGGCGCCGGTCGAAGGCGCTGTGCGCGCTCCCGGCCCCGCCTTTTGCTGCTCCATCAGCTGCGGTGCGGGGCTTTGTGTTGTGCTGCGGTTAGGCTGCGTTCCCTGCTGGGGCCGTTGCGTTTCAAACCCTGTTGGCGGAGCACCGCGCGAGGGCGCTATCTGCTGCTGCTGCTGCGTTGGGGCAGGCGCAGTTCCACCTTGTTGCGGCGCCGTGAGAGGCGCCATGCGCCCGCCGGGCAACTGCTGCTGTTGCTGTTGCGTCGTGGTCGGGGTCTGGGTGCCAGAGGGCGGCGGTGCCGTGCGTGCGCCCGGCAATTGCTGTTGCTGCTGCAAGGGTGTCTGTGTGGCGCCACCTTGCTGCGGTGCCGTCAGCGGCGCAACGCGGCTGCCCGGCAAGGATTGCTGGGCAGGTGGTTGAGTGCCGGTCAGGGGCGCTGTGCGCGTGCCGGGTGTTTGTGTGCCCGGCTGCTGGGTGCTGGTTGGCACGGGCGCTTGCACTTGCGATTGCGGCAGACCTTGCTGGTTCACCAGCTGGTTCATTGTGCGTGGCGGCGTTGCAGTTGGCGGCAGGGCCGTCGTGCGCGCGGTTGGTGCGGTTGTCGTCTGCTGCTGCTGCTGCATCAGCGGCGCGGTGAGGGGTTGCGTCGTGGTCGGCGCCACATTGGCTGGCTGGGTTGCAATGCGCGCGCGACGATCGCTCAGCAATTTACCAGCCACGATACCAGCAGCCAGAGCTGCCGGAATCGCGACATAGGGATTGATGCCGGGGCGGCTGTCATAGACCGGCGGTGCTACGACATAGCGCGGCGGCGACCACCACGGCGGCGGCGGCGGTGCAGGTGTCACAGGCAGATAGTAGACATCGCTGTAATAGTCGATCGGCGGCGGCGGCGGGGGCTGATACCAGACCGGCGGCGGCGGCATGTAATAGGCACGCGGCGGCGGCATATAGCTCACGATATAAACCGGGCGCGGCTCTTCGATGATGATGATTTCCGCTGGCGGCGGTGGTGGTACGTCATAGACAAAGGCTGTGTAGCTCGGCGGTGGCTGCACGGGTGCTGCAAGGCGCGCGAGTTTACGTCGCGCATCAGCCGCATGTGGTCCCTTGGGATAGCGATCAAGATAGGACCAATAGGCCGCCGCCGTGTTGGCGCGGACCGTGCGTTCCCATGTCAGTGCCTCGCGACGCGCAGCAAGAATGCCGCGCACATTCTTGGCGAAGGGGCTGTCAGGATAAATCGCCAGAAATTCTTCATAGGCTTCGAATGTGTCGCGATCGAGCGCTGCGGAATAGGCTTCTTCAGCCGAGAAGTCGCGTAGTGGCCGTTTGCGGGCTTCACGAATTTCACGCACATCAAAAGCAGGCGCTGGCGCATCAGCTGCGCGCGCGACGAGCAGGATTTGATCGTCAATGCGCGCAGCGCTCCACGGCAATTGAGCGCCGTTCGACAATTCAGCCGTACGTGTGCGCACGCGCGGGAACACCTCATTCAGAGGCAATCCGGCAACGCGCAGCATCTCCGCCAAGGCTTGTGCATAGGGGCCGTAATCGCCTTCGGGTTTCGGCGCATACATGCCCGGCGCTGCATTGAACGAGACAAGGACATTCTGTTCTGGTTCCACCAGAGACAGGCCCGGCGCAATTGGCTGCCCCTGTTTGGCGAAGGGACTGTCATAGGCCAGATCAAACATGACGAGATGCGCGCGGCTGGGGACGGCCGCCAGAGCACGGGTGAAATCCGACAGACGCACGCCATTCAGGATCACATCGCTATCGCGCGCGATATTTGTGTTGGCGGGAACGAGATAGTTTTCACCCTCGACCTGCACGCCATAGCCTGACAGATAGATGGCACTGACGGTGTTGGGGCCAGCGGCTTCCACCTTGCGGACGAATTCACGGAAGGAGGCGCGCAACGTATCTTGATCGAGATTGCGCGCGCCAGTGATGTCGAAACCTGTGCTGCGCAAGGTCTCAGCGATGAGGCCCGCATCATTGGCGGCTGTTTTCAGCGGTGCACCCTCGTAATCATCATTGCCGATGATGAAGGCAAAGCGCGCTTCCGTCTGGCCTGTGGCAGCTTGCTGCGCCAAAACGGGCAGGCTCGTTTGTCCCACCAGCGCAAAAACCGCCAGAAAGCTCAGTGCGTATTGAAGGGACCGCCACATGGAAGAAACCCACCCTGTTGATCTATCAAAACCATGACACAGCTTTGTGTCTGAACCTAGGCTGAACGGATTTTGGGGCGCAAGACGGACGAATTGCCGAGCGCCTTCAACGCTGCTACTGGGCTTGCAAAGGAAGAGGCTAGAATGATTACCGATAAAGATGTCCTGCAAGCGCTGGCGGCGATTCCCGGTCCTGATGGCAAGACGCCCTTGCCGCAGTCAGGTGCTATTTCTGGCCTCACTAGCGTTGGTGGCAAGGTCTATCTTTCGATTGAGATTGACCCCACGCAGTCGATGGCTGCGGAACCCATGCGACTGAAAGCTGAACAGGCCATCAAGGCCATGCCGGGTGTCAGCGGAGCCAGCGTCACGCTCACCTCAGCCCGCGCGCAGGGTCAGGCTCCAGCTGCTGCAAAGCCTCAGCCCGGCGTGCCGAAACAGGCAGAAATCCCCGGCGTCAAGCGGATCATTGCGGTGGCCTCTGGCAAGGGAGGCGTTGGCAAATCTACGACATCGGCCAATCTGGCGCTGGCTCTGGCCGCACAAGGCTGGAAAGTCGGAATTCTCGATGCCGACATTTATGGGCCGTCCATGCCGCGTCTGTTCGGCCTGCGCGGCAAGCCCCAATCGGACGGTCGCAAGCTGTTCCCGATGGAAGCTTATGGCCTGAAAATCATGTCCATTGGTTTTCTGGTGGATGAAGATACAGCCATGATCTGGCGCGGTCCCATGGTGCAGTCTGCGCTGACGCAGATGATGCGCGATGTTGTTTGGGGAGAGCTTGATTGTCTTGTGGTGGATATGCCGCCCGGCACGGGTGATGCGCAGCTGACCATGGCGCAAGCGGTGCCACTGTCTGGTGCCGTCATTGTTTCAACTCCGCAGGACTTGGCATTGATTGATGCGCGGCGTGCGGTAGCGATGTTCCGCAAGGTCAATATCCCCATTCTCGGCGTGCTGGAGAATATGAGCTACTTCCTCTGCCCGCATTGCGGAGGCAGATCGGATGTCTTTGCCCATGGCGGCGCGCGTCATGAAGCAGAGCGTCTGGGGGTGTCATTTCTTGGCGAAGTGCCGTTGCATATGGCGATCCGCGAGAATTCGGATGCGGGGCGTCCCGTCGTGGCCATTGATCCGAAAGGCTCTCATGCTGCGATTTACCGCAACATTGCTGATGGTGTGAAAGCAAGCCTTGAACAGGGCAATAGTGCGCGGGCTTTCCCCAAGATTGTTGTGGAGTGACATCGGCCCCTGTAACCTTCTGACAGGCTGAAGGTTTACCGCAGGTAAGTGAAACCTGCGCAGGAAGAGCTGATGAAGCGGCGTGATTTTCTGACAAGAGCCTCTCTTGCGGGCGCAACCACTGCGCTCGCAGCCCCCGCTCTTGCGCAATCCCCCACCATCAACTGGAAACTCACCACCAGTTTCCCATCCTCATTCGCTGTGATTGCCTCTGGTGCGCAAGGTTTTGTTGAAGCCGTGCGTGAAATGAGTGATGGGCGTTTTAACATCACCCTCGCGCCAGCAGGATCTGTCATACAGCCGCTTGAGGTGCTCGACGCAGTGCGTGATGGTAAAGTGGATGTCGCACAGACAGCGCTCTTCTATCATTGGGGCGTGCAGCCTGCGCTTATCTTTGCAACAGGCGTGCCTTTCGGCATGAATGCGCGCGAGCAGAATGCTTTTTTTCGCTTTGGCGGAAATGATCTGATCAATGAGCTTCTGGTCGAGCAGAAGTTGTTTGCGCTGCCTGCTGGCAATACGGGGTGCCAAATGGGTGGCTGGTTCCGGCAGGAAATCCGGTCCAGCACTGACCTGCGTGGCTTGAAATGGCGGGTGCCGGGTGTGTCGGGCAAAATGCTCAGCCGCATCGGTGTGCAGCCCATCGCCTCCCCCCGTGCGCAGCTTGCCCAACATCTTTCAAGCGGTCAGCTGCAGGCGGCATCCTGGGTGTCGCCAGTCGATGATGAAAGTCTGGAACTGTGGCGTGTTGCGCCTTTCTATTACTATCCCGGTGCGCAAGGCAGCATGGCGCTGCATTTCGTGTTCAATCTCGCGAAGTGGAAGGATCTGCCGAAACACTATCAGGCCATTTTACGGGCTGCTGCCGACATGGCCAATATGGATGTATTGGCGCGTTACGACGCGCTCAATCCGGCAGCTGTTCGGCGCGTCGTGGAAGCAGGCGCGAAATTGCGGCCCTTCCCGCAAGATGTGCTCGAATCTTTTTGGCAGGCTGCGCAAGCAGAGTTCCGCGACATGGGCGAGGCAGACCCGACCTTTCAGCGCGTGCATGATGCCTATATGAGCTTCCGCAATGACCAATATTTGTGGTGGCAGGTGGCTGAATATCCTTTCGACAATTTTGCTATTCGCCAACGCGCAAAAGGCTGATCTCCAGGGTTGAGCTTGAGGGCGCAGCGCGGCTACCATGTGCGCAAAGGGGAGGGCACATGGCGCAGGCATTGGAGATTGCAGAACAAGGCTATTTCTTCGTCGGTGGTCGCTATGAAGAGCGCGCCGATGGCCGCTACATGGCGGGCCAGATGTATGTCGAATATCAAATTCCGGCCAAGCGAACGAAGCCGCTTCCGATTGTGATGTTCTCAGGAGGAGGGCAGAGCGGCCTCAATTACACCGGCACGCCGGATGGTCGCGAAGGCTGGATGCAATTTTACCTGCGCGCAGGCTATGCGGTCTATGTGCTCGACCAACCCTCGCGCGCCCGCTCTCCCCATGATGAAAAAGTCGGGCCACAGCACAAATTCTCAGTCGAGCGCGTGCAGCAACAATTCACCGCGCCTGAACGCTATGGCATGTGGCCGCAAGCAAAATTGCACACGCAATGGCCGGGAACGGGTGTTGCGGGTGATCAGGTGTTTGATCAGTTCTATGCGCAGAACTATCCCTCGCTCTCAAGCTTTCCGCGCCAGCAAGAACTCAATCGCGATGCAGGCGCCGCTTTACTTGATCGCATCGGGCCTGCGATTTTGTTCACCCATTCGCAGTCCGGCACATTCGGCTGGCTTGTGGCTGATGCGCGGCCAGATCTTGTCAAAGCGATTGTTGCGATGGAGCCCTCAGGCCCGCCCGTGCATGACAATATCACCAAAGGCCCGCCTGACTGGTTTGAAGATGGGCCTTTCACCAAGCCCTATGGTTTGACAGCAGCGCCGCTGGCTTATGATCCGCCGCTTGCTTCGCCAGACGAGATGCGCTTCGTGAAGCAGGAGAAGGCAGACGCAGCTGATCGCGTGCGGTGCTGGGAACAGGCAGAGCCTGCGCGCAAACTCGCCAAGCTGCAAAATATTCCGGTGCTCGTTGTTGAGGCCGAAGCTTCTTACCACGCACCCTATGATCACTGCACCGCGCGCTATCTCAAACAGGCAGGCGTGACGAAGACGACATATATCCGCCTCGCGGATCTCGGCATTCGCGGCAATGCGCATATGCTGATGCTGGAGAAAAACAATGCCGAGATTGCGGAAGTAGCGCGCCAATGGCTAAGTGAAACGGGCCTTTGATCAGCCGCCCGTCACGCTCATGTGGCGGCCCACTGCGGGCTGTTTCGTGGTGCGATCAATTACGAAATCATGCCCCTTTGGCTTGCGCGCAATCGCGCGTTCCAGCACGTCTTGCAGCAGCTCATCCGTAGCGGAGGCGCGCAGCGGCGCACGCAGATCAGCGGCATCTTCCTGACCAAGGCACATATAGAGCGTTCCCGTGCAGGTGATGCGCACGCGATTGCAGCCTTCGCAGAAATTATGAGTCATGGGCGTGATGAAGCCCACACGGCCCCCCGTCTCCTTCACGCGTACATAGCGCGCAGGGCCGCCGGTTTGATAGTCGATGTCTTCCAGCGTGTAGTGATCAAGCAGCGAGGCCTTGAGCTGATTGAGCGGC
>CAZLBA010000006.1:27892-55489 GCA_964557555.1 uncultured Beijerinckia sp. | reverse complement strand
AGATCATCGCCCGTGCGGGGATCAAGGCGAATTGATCCCAAGGCTTTGAGAATCCCTGAACTCATGCTTGGATCTATGCTTCAGCGGGGGCTCGCTCCCTTTTGTTGGAGGTTCTGAGATGGGTTTGGGGCGACTGGCAGGTTTGGTTTTCGCAGGTGTCTTGGGATTGGGCGTCGCAGGGGCGCAGGCTCAGGCTGACTGGCCGAACAAGCCAGTGCGGCTTGTGGTGCCCTTTGGGGCAGGGGGCAGCGGGGATTTGTTGGCCCGTCTGGTGGCCGAGCATCTGGGCTCCGTCTTCAAGCAGCAATTTGTGGTTGAGAACCGCACGGGGGCTGGCGGCACATTGGGAGTGCAGGCCGTGGCGAGTGCGGAGCCTGATGGCTATACGATCGGCATCACCAATCTCTCGACGCTTTCGCTTGCCCCGCTGATCAATGCGTCAGTGCCTTATGACCCGATGAAGAGCCTGACCCATATTGCCTATGTCGGCGGCGCTCCAGTCATGTTGGCGGCGACGCCCAAGACCAATGTGAAGACGCTTTCTGAGTTCATCGCTTATGGCAAGGACAAGGGATTTGCCTTTGCCTCTTCAGGCGTGGGGTCTGACGGTCATCTGATGGGGCAGGCGATTGCCATGAGCACGGGCGTGAAGGTTGAGCATGTGCCCTATACGCAGACCGCCCAGGCTTTGGGCGATCTGGTCGCAGGCCATATTCCCTTTACGACTTTCACCCTTTCCTCCACTTCGCCTTTTTATCGGGCGGGGCAGGTGAATGGTATTGCGGTGACAACGGCAGAGCGTCTGCCTGACTTCCCCAATGTGCCCACCTTCAAGGAGCTTGGTTATCCCAACCTCATCGGCACGACCTGGTTTTCGATTTCCGGCCCGGCCAATATGCCCAAGGAGATCGTTGCCAGACTGAACAGGGAAATCATTGCAGCTGTCTCAAAACCCTCGGCGCAGGAGATCTTCCGCCGCGATGGCTTCATTGCCCAACCGCTGACGCCGGAGGCATTCACTGCCTTTGTCGCGGAGGAGACAGCGAAGTGGAGGCCGATCATCGAAGCAGCCGGCCTCCTTGCCAAGAAGTAAGGCTCAGGAGCGGGGCTGGCGACGATCCTTGCGCCAGTTCCACGGAGCCTGAAATTCGCCAGACCAGATATTGAGGCGCGCGTTACGGGCGAGCGCCTCAACAGCAACATAGTCTTTCGAATATTGACGATAGGCCAGCGCCCAGCCCTGTGCCACCATCCATTGATTGATGTCTTCGCCACGCGCATAGCACACGGCAATCAGGCGCTTGTAGCGGTCTATAGTGCGCGGCTCGCAGCGCAGCACCGCGCCATTGATGTGATCTGCCAAAGCGAGGGCTGCGCGCTGCCCGCAGCGCCAGTCCTCACCCTGCGGATTGGTGCAGAGCTGACGAGATTCCGGCGCGTCAATTCCATGCAGGCGGATGCGCTCGCCATGTATCTCGACCGTGTCGCCATCAATAACAGAGGCGCGACCTTCCACGGCTGGGTAATCGCGTGCGACTGCCGCCCCCAGCCCAAGACAAAGAAAGCAGATAGAAAGAAAGAGCTTCACGTTACGTCATCCTTTTTCAGCTCAATAGTTGGAATCACTGTGGCAATACTCTGGCGGCTGAAGGGTAGCTTCAAGCGCCTCAAGCAGCTGTGATGTCAGAGAGGCTGATATGGTGGCGTGACGTGACAAAGCCTGACGCCCTCACCGTTCAAATTGCGGCGAGGAGGGCGTTGACATGCATTGGATTGGCGTTGGCATCTTGATCTGGATCGGGCTGGCAATAGCCCCAACCGTGATCGGCTTGATCCTGCTCGCATTGCCCTTTGTGATTGGGGGCGGCATTGGTGCGGTGATCGGGCTGGCGATCACGCAGTCGGGCACCGGCCTTGTGGTCGGCTTTCTGATAGGTGGACTTGCGCCCTATTTCTTTTTGCTGCGCGAGTGACCCTTAGGGCCGCGCATGGGGCACGATCATCTGGTCCAGCTCTTCTCTGCTCAGGGGCTTGGGCAGGAATTTTCCTTCGACCGCATCTTGCATGATCAAATCAGCGCCCCGGATTTTCTCAACCGCGAGAATTTGCCGGTTCCAGAATTGATCGCGTAGTTTGATGGCCGTTGCCACATCGGTCTTGAGCAAGTCTGCATAAAGCTCCATCGGCTTTTGATCGCCGCTCAAGATCCAGTCAACGCTCTGCGCATAGGCGCGCATGAACCGCGCGCTGAAATTACCCTGCATGGAAACATGCATGGCGATGACGCGCAGCGATTGATTGCGGATGTGTTCAAAATCATTGTCGCGGAACAGGATGCGAATTTCACCTGAGGCCAATGCTTCCTGTTTGAACTCAGGATAGGCAAAGCCGACATCGACCTGACCGGTCATGACCTGCGTGAATGTTGCGGGTGTGTTGCCTGTTGCGACCAGTTGAGCATCGACACCGCTGCGCCTTACGAGCTGACCGACGGCATAGGTGCCGGAGCCTGCGGTTGAATAAGCAAGCTTGCGGCCGGCAATGTCTTTCATCGTCCTGATGGGCGAATTGGCAGGCACATACCAGTAATTAGGGGAACCGACGACGCTGGAGCCAATCAGGCGTAAAGGCGCTCCCTTTGAAAAGGCGCCAAAGGCCCCCGTTGCGCCAATGGCCACACCCACCTGTGCGCTTTGCGAGATGAGCGCCTGCAAGGTCTCGCCGCCGCCTGAGGTATAGAAGACGGATGGATTGATGCCATTTTTCTGGAAGATCCCGCCTTTTGCGCCGATCTCAACCACAAAGGCTTCGAGATTGCCGCCCGATCCGACCGCCACCCGAATGTCCTGCCCCTGTGCCGAGGTGAGGGTGAGGGCGAGCGCGCAAGCGCTCAAAACATGTCGGATCAGCATCGCAGATTCTCCCCAAGTCCGTGGGCAGGCTCCACGCTGCGGCCCACACTGTCAAGCGATTGTGTTTTCATCTAAAGGCGGATTGCACCGTAAGAGGCTTGAAACGAACGGGGAGTTGATATGCGTCTTGCCATTCTAGCCCTAGCTCTGAGCACCGCCACGGCCGTAGCCAATCCGCAGATGTTGCCGGTGGGCTCATTTGAGATGGATGCGAACGAAGTCACGATTGGTCAGTTCCGCGCCTATGCCAAAGCGACAGGATTGCAGACCAAGGCCGAGAAAGAGGGTGGTGGCTCTGTCTATGAGAATGGCTGGGTGAAGAAGTCGGGCTGGATCTGGTCACATCCGTTCGGGCGTCCCGGTCAGGAGGATGAGCCTGCGGTCCATGTCACCTATGCGGAGGCTGAAGGCTATTGCCGATGGGCTGGCAAGCGGCTGCCCACTGACGCCGAATGGATGATGGCGGCTTACACCGAAACACGTCGCAATCCGCCCGCGCCTTTCAAGACGGGCGAGACCTATCCCTATCCAACCGGTGCAAGCCCGCAGGGCGCCAATTGCCTCGGTGAATGTGGAGGATCGACCGCGCTTGATTATTCGAGCGTCCTGATGCGCGGCAAAGGCCCCGCGCGTGCAGGTACAACGCAGCGTGGCGTCAATGGACTTTACGACATGGGCGCGAATGTGTGGGAGTGGGTAGACGGCTATTCCGGGCGCGAGCGGCTGACGCGCGGCGGCTCCTGGTGGTATGGCGCTGCGCAAATGCATCGCAACCATCTCGCCAGCAAGCCTGCTGATACCGCTGTCGTTTATATCGGTTTTCGTTGTGCACGCTGATCATTCAGCGGTGCGATCATGATGCGCATGGAGGACCAGTGCCAGATGCAGGCGCAGGTCCTCACCCGTCACCCCTTTGGCCGCATCAAGTGCCGTCTCGAATAATTGCCGTTGCACATCGCGTGGTAGATGGCTCCAATGTGCAATGACAGCTGCGCCGAGACAGGCCAACATCTGTTCGTCTTCCTCTTCCAGCGGTGAGGGCCCTTGCAGATGTCCGCCTTCTGCAACGCGAGCAAGTGCACGCCGAAACGCACTCCAGTCGTCCGGGTTATCGGGATTGGTCGTCATCTTTGATGCGCTCACCTGACTGCCAGTAATAAGTTGCGCTCCAATGATCATGCAGGGCTTGCTCGTTTTCGCGGCTTAAGCCTTCCTGCTCGCTGCTGAAGGGGGGCGCGCGGCGAAGATCCTCTTCCGCAATGTTGGTGTGATAACCACCCAGGCTCGTATCATAAGTCAGCAGGCTCCAGGGCAGGTGATGCTCCTCGCGCCCCATGCTCAGAAGAGTTCCAGCATTCATCACCGCATAGGCAACCCGCCCGGTGAGCTTGTCGATCATCAGATGCGAGATACTGCCCAGTCGCTCGCGGTTGCGACCATAGACTGTTGTTCCTTCCACCCGGTCGCTGGAGATGAGCGGATGATTGCTGGTGCCTTGTCCCGCGCTTTGACGTGACAGGGAGGTAAAGGCTTCGCGGGGTCGTGTGAAGCCACGCCGCATCGACCACCCACCTTGCAATCCTCGCGCGCCCTGTTGTGCAGCAAACCACGCCGCTGCAGCGCCCGCCAAAACGGCTGCTGCCGTCATGAAGCCCATCAGGACACCCATGCGTCTTGCGCGGTTGATGGCTGTTGTGGCGCGTTGTGTGAACTCCGTCACACGCCGCTCGGCCTCTCCAGCAGCGCCTGTCTGCAGAGCAACGGTGCGGGTCAGCATGGCACGATCATCTGGCGTGACGCCGCTGCGGCCTGCTGCGGCATAGGCAAAGCGCGTGGCCTGCCCGCGAGCTTGAGTGAGGATATCTTCATCAACAGGGCGATCCGTGCGCAACAGGCGATCAATTTCAAAGGCAATCAGCGGTTCGCCAGCGCTGCCAGATTGCATTTGTGTGGGACTGATGGCGCGCGAGACAGGACTCGTCACCGCAGCTGTCAAAAAGGAGGAGAGGCTGAGCGCCAGCGCCCAGACAACAAGGCCGCTCACGCCATCGCGAAAGTCGCGATCATGGCGCGAGGCCGCATCACCCCAAGCCAAACGCCCACTGACATAAGCGCCCGTGCCAAAGCTGACGACAGCTGCGAGGATGAGATAAACGCCGGTCAGCATCGCAAGCCATACGGATGCGTCACGCCAGGTGGGAGAGGGGGATGCCATTGCAAGGCCGAGAGAGCCTGCAAAGGCGGTGAAAACGAAGATGAGGGCACTGGCAGTGAGCGCGCCTGCGATAATCGCGCTCCATGGCAGGCTCAAGCGGCGCGTCTCGTCCATGGCGACCTCACCGCAATCCGAAGAAGGACAGGATGAAGAGAACGACCACGATCAGGCCAATGAGATAAATGATGCCGTCCATAAAAGCCTCCTGTCAGCACAGCCATGCTGACAACGAGGCGGATCAGGGGCGGTTCCTTTGAGTTAGGGATAGCCCGGCATTGAACCGTCGCGACCGGAGCCAAAGCCCCAGTAATTGCGCAGCGTCTCTGGCCCGTGCTGTTTCGGGCGGAGCGGCAATTCCTGATGCCAGGGGCGGGGATCAAAATAACCCAGCGCCTCGTCCTTCATCTGATCCATTTCCGTGTAAAGCTCGACGCGCACATTGTCATGGTTGCGGTGGTAGGCTGCAATATTGTGTCCGATGATATGGCGGCCCGGTCCCCAGACAAGAAGCAGCTTGTTCTTGGCGAGATAATCACAAGCGCGGTGGATTTCTGGCCAATCCTTCACCTCAAAAGCAATGTGGTGGAGCTGCGGCTTGGGATCATTCACGAAGTTGATGGCATGGTGGTCTGAATTGCAGCGCAGGAAGCAAAAGAAATCGCCGCGAATATCGGACAGGCGGAAGCCGAGCACTTCCATGTAGAATTTCATCACTGGCTTGATGTCGAGACAGCGATAGGCGACATGGCCGAGCTTGAGCGGCATGATGCCGATCGGTTTTTCCTTGTCGGGCGCGAATTCATATTCGGCATAAATGTCGATGTCCGTGCCCTTATTGTCCTTGAAGCTGATGGCCTGTTTGACGCCGGGGCTGATTTCGCTACGCATCTGGGCGGTGATGCCATGCGCGCTCAGCGCCTTGATGCAATCCTTGAGATCTGTCCCCGGTGCGACCTGAAAGGAGAGGCGCTGCAATTCAGCAATTTCTCCCCGTTGTAATGCGATAGCTTCGAGCCCAACTTTGGTCGCCAGAACAGCACTGTTGCGATCACGCGCCACAACATTCAGTCCAAGCACCTCGTTGTAATATTCGATGGCCCGGTCGAGATCAGGCGTGGTGAGTGTTGCATGGCCCAGTCGGCGCACATTGATCATCGCATCATCCTTTGGTCATCACTTGCGGCGGAAATAATCCTGAAATGTCTTTTGCCATTTCCGCTCATCATCCACATTGAAGGAGGCAGGTATGAATTTACGTACCCCCAAACGCGTCACCGCATCAGGGGGATTGGGTGTTACATCTGCGCGTACAGGGATGCGGCCTGCTTTCGTATTGTGCTGCTGAGCCTCGATACTCAGCAGAAAATTGGCCGCAAGTCTTGCGGTCATGGGGTGGGGCGCCTGGGAACTCACGGCGACTGAGCCGAAGAAGATTGTTACCGGATCAAGTCCAAAATAATCGGTCGCCCCGCCAGCCAGTTTTTGGTTGAGCGTCAGCGACACATAATTACTCAGCGCGTAGAGATATTCGCCGGAAGAAACAGCGCGGGCGAGCTGCAAATGCCCGTCCACAATGATTGGTTGGAGATTTTCGATCATGTCGCGTACGAGTTTGTCGGCGCGGGCTTCGCCATAATGCTGGAACAGGGCATAGAGCCATTCCCGATCAGCGACATCAATCGCCACACGTCCACGCAGATCCTTGCGTGTTGCGAAGTCTTCATAGCTTTTGGGCAGATCGGCCGGCGAGACTGATTTGGTGTGATAGGCTGGCGCATTATAATGGGCATAGACGCCATGCCAGCGCCGGTCGGCTGCAGCGGCGCTCGGCATGAGATGTTTTGCCAAAGGAAGATCAACTTGCGCGGCCTGCTCCGGCTGGACTTTGGAGGCTGCCGTACTGACGAGAATGTCCCAGGAACGTTGGCGCGCACGGCCTTCGATTGCGATGCGTGACAAGAGCTGCACATCAGATGCGCGCACATAGGACACCGGAATGCCTGTCGCGGCTTCAAACAATTTCCAGAGCGGCAGGCCCTCCTGTTCATTTTGCGATGAATAGACGGTGAGCCCGCCCTCTGCTTTCGCTGCAGCAAGCCAGTCGGGGACGATCCAGCTCGGTGGTGCTTGAGCAGTTGCGGGGCTGGCTGCGATAGCAGCAAGCCCCACCATCGCGGTTCTGCGCGTGATGTCCCCCATTGGTGTCCCCCCCTTGAGTGCCGTCTAGCGCGGCTTGAAGATCTCGTCGAAAGTCCTTTTCCACTTCCGCTCATCTTCAGGTGTGAAGACGACGGGCACGATGGTTCGCCCTTGCATCCGGGAGATGGCGTCCGGCGGATTGGGTTCGACATCGGGGCGCACAGGCGTGCGGCCACTGCGCGCGCCGAAAGCTTGGGACTGCTGGCTGAATGCGAAATTTGCTGCCAGCAGTGCCGCCTTGGGATGGGGCGCGCGTGCGCTGATGCCAAGTTGATGCATAAAGACCACAACCGGATCGAGTACAAATGTGTCGGTCGGCGCGCCATTCAGCTGCACATTATGGGTAAGCGCGGTGTAATTGGACAAGGCCAGCGCATATTCACCCGCTCCCACATTGCGCGCGAGAGCCAGATGCCCGTCCACGATGGTGGGGCGCAGATTTTCAACCAGCTCCAGCATCATCTTGCGCGCGCGATCTTCCCCGAAATGACGGAACATGCCTGCGAGCCATTTGCCATCATTGGTGTCGATGGCGATCTTGCCGCGCCATTGTTTGGCTTTGGCCAATTCCTCATAGGATTTTGGCAGATCGGCTTTGTTGACGAGCTTCGTGTTGTAAGCCGGCGTGTTGTAATAGGCGCTCACCGCATACCAGCGCCGGTTTTTGTCCTTGGCAGCCTCGATCAGTTTCGCGGTCTGTGGCACATCATATTGAATGAGCACATCCTGATTGAGCTGGCTGACAGCAGAGCTGACAATCAGATCCCAAGAGGCTTGCTGGGCGCGATGTTCAACGGCAATGCGTCCATTCAGTTGCGCATCTGATGCGCGCACATAATTCACCTTGATGCCGGTCGCCTGTTCGAAAATGCGCCATTGCGGCAGGGCTTCGCCTTCATTCACGGATGAATAGATGGTGACGCTGCCTTCAGCTTTGGCAGCTGCCAGAATTTCCGGCATCATCCAGTCAGGGTCAGAGGCCTGTGCAGGGCTAAGGCTGAGGGCTGTTCCCAAAGCCAGCACCAGTTTGAAGAGTTTCATTTTGTCCTCCCGATTTGCAGCCAGATTAGCCGGGAGCGGGCCGGGCCTGCAACTGTCTGGACCAGCTGGGGCTAAGCCCCTATAGGTCAGGGACATCGGGGAGGGATTATGTTCAAGCTTCTGGGACTGGCGGGCAGTATCCGCCGCGCATCCGTGTCGAAGGCGATCTTGCAGACACTGGCTGAGAAAGCGCCTGCACATGTCAGCCTGCAAATATATGATCTCGCAGAGATCCCGATCTATAATCAGGACCTGGAAAGTAGCCTGCCAGCAAGCGTCGTGGCCCTGCGTCAGGCCATTATTGATTGCGATGGCATGGTGATTGTGTCGCCTGAATATAATCACGGCATGTCGGGCGTCATCAAAAATGCCATAGATTGGGTGTCGCGGCCGGGTTACGCTTCAGTCCTCGTCAATAAGGGCGTTGCGATCATCACCACATCGGAAAGCCCGCTGGGCGGTGCGCGCGCGCAGGCTGATTTGCACAAGATGTTCCTGTCCACCCTGTCGCGCATTGCGCCGGGTCGTGAAGTGTCGATCGGAAATACGCAAAAGACCGTGGTTGATGGGCGCCTCGTGGATGAGGCCCAGATCCGCCGCGCAATGACCTTGATGGAGTCCTTGCTGGCTGAAATCTCCATGGTACAGGGCAGGGGTTAGGCCGCTCTCGACAGCTGCCGGGAAGGCGGCCATCATGCCTCTCGTTTCATGAGGTGATTTGATGGCCCGGCCTGACCGACAGTCCATTTCCAAGAAAGAAGCGCGCCAGCGCGCCATTGTTGCAGAACTCAGCGCAAATGCAGCGATCCGCACCTCCATTCTCGCGCGCATGTTTGGTGTCTCTTCAGAAACAATTCGGCGGGATATCGAAGAGCTGACCGAGCAGCGCCTGATCAATCGCACCTATGGCGGTGCGACCGGTCGGCATGTGGGCCTGCAGCCTGTCTTTGACGAACGAGCTGCCGTGGCTGTTGAAGAACGTCGCCGGATCGCGGCCCGTGCCGCAGCCCTTGTTCGCAACAATGATGTATTGATGATCGACTCAGGTTCGACAACAACCTTCTTCGCGCAAGCGCTCGCCCATTCGGGAAAGTCCCTCACGGTCATCACCAATTCGCTCGGCGTGTTGAATGCTCTGGGGGCGCAGACCGGGTTGCGATTGGTCATGTGTCCGGGTGAGTTTTCGCCACGGGAGCGCGGGGTCTATGGGCCTGAAACCATCGCCTTTCTCTCCCGCTTTCATGTAGATGCTGCCTATATCGGCGCGAGCGGATTGATGCGTGATGGTCCAAGCGATGCAGAGCCAGATGCCTGCTGGGTCAAGCGCACCATGATCGAGCGCGCCTCCAAGACAATCTTGCTCGCGGACTCGGGCAAGTTCGACAAACGTTATCTGGAACGTGTGTGCCAATGGGAAGATTTGAGCGGGCTGGTTGTCAATTCCAACCTCCCGCAACATCTCGCCACATCCGTTGCGCAAGCGGATGTTGATGTCTATGTAGCTGAATAGCAAGTAAGTTTGCGCGCTTGTGACGGCTCTTCGCGTTGGTGCAAATCTGCTTGACGCTCCACATTTTTGTGTGCATCTTCGCAACAATCATTTCTGTAGTTTTTTGGCTCAATCATGTTGAAATCCATGCAGTCGCTTTGCGGGCTGTCGCGGGAGATGCTGGCGGGCGTCACCTGTATCCTCACCGACATTGATGACACGGTTACGACTCATGGCCGCCTGAGCGCGCAGGCCTATGCGGCGCTTGAAGCTTTGCAGCAGGCCGGTCTGCGCGTCATCCCCATTACGGGACGTCCCGCGGGTTGGTGCGACATGATCGCCCGCCTTTGGCCGGTGGATGGCGTGGTGGGCGAGAATGGCGCCTTTTACATGCGTTATGATCACAGCCGTTGCCGGATGAAGGTTCATCACGTTCTGAGCGATGAACAGCGTCGCCTCAATCGCGCGCGCCTCGATACGCTTGCCAAAAAAATCCTCGCTGACGTGCCGGGTTGTGCGCTGGCGTCAGATCAGGATTTCCGTGTCGCGGACCTTGCGGTCGATTTTTGTGAAGATGTTCCACCCTTGCCGCCTGAGGCGATTACCCGGATCACCGATCTCTTTCATGCTGCGGGAGCGCAAGCAAAAGTCAGCTCCATTCATGTGAATGGCTGGTTTGGCGATCATGACAAGCTGACAACGACGAGGCTCTTTCTCAAGCGCGAATTGGACATGGCAGATGGCGAGATGCAGCGCGCCGTTTTATTTGCGGGCGACTCGCCCAATGACAGTCCTATGTTTGCCTATTTTCCGCTGACGGTCGGTGTCGCTAATGTGCGGCGCTATGAAAGCATGATGCATCACATGCCCCGCTTTATCACCGACGGTGAAAGCGGGCATGGTTTTGCCGAACTCGTTCGTCATATTCTGCAGAAAAAGGGGCGGGCCTATGTCAGAGGCCTTTGACCTTTTCATCATCGGTGGCGGCATCAATGGTGTTGGCATTGCGCGTGATGCTGCCGGGCGCGGGCTAAAGGTGATGCTGGTCGAGATGGATGATCTTGGTAGCAAAACATCCTCAGCTTCAAGCAAGCTTTTCCATGGTGGCCTGCGCTATCTTGAGCATTACGAATTCCGTCTGGTGCGGGAAGCCTTGGGAGAGCGCGAAAAGCTGCTCAAGATTGCACCCCATATCATCTGGCCCCTGACCTTTGTGCTGCCGCATGATCGTGGCATTCGCCCGGCATGGATGATCAGGGCCGGACTGTTTCTTTATGATCATCTTGCCAGCCGTGTCACGCTTCCTGGCTCGCGCCAGCTTGATCTTTCGCGTGCAGCGGAAGGAGAGGGGCTGAAGAGCGGTTTTGCAACTGGTTTTTCCTATGCTGACTGCTGGGTTGATGACGCGCGGCTTGTGGTCCTCAATGCGGTTGATGCGCGTGAGCGTGGCGCAGTGATTAAGACGCGCACGAAGTTTCATTCCGCCAAACGGATGGACAATGTTTGGCACATCGTCATTGAGACACAGGATGGATCATTGGAGCAGCACAGCGCGCGCATGATGGTGAATGCGGCCGGGCCGTGGGTGCGTGAGGTGATGGGGCAGATGTCGGGCGTCTCAAGACAGGCACGCATCCGGCTGGTCAAGGGCAGCCATATTGTCGTGCCGGCCCTGCATCAGGGCAAACATGCCTTTATCCTGCAAAATCCCGATAAGAGGATCATCTTCGTCATTCCTTATGAAGGAGACTATTCGCTGATCGGGACGACAGATATCTCGCATCAGGGTGATGCGGGGACAGCTTGCATCTCGCAGGAGGAGCGCCTCTATCTGTGTGAAAGTGCGAGCCGCTTTATGGCGCGCATGATCACGCCAGCCGATATCTTGTGGGAATTTGCTGGCGTGCGACCGCTCTTTGATGATGACGATGGAGCTGATGCCTCCAAGGTCACGCGCGATTATGTTTTCGATCTGCAAAGCGATCAGGGCCGCGCGCCGATCCTTAACATCTATGGCGGCAAGATCACGACCTATCGCCGCCTTGCTGAACAGGCTTTGGACCAGCTGGCGCCCTGGTGCAAAATGCCGGGCACGCGCTGGACGGGCACATCGCCTCTGCCCGGTGGCGATATCAGTGGGACCTTCGAGAGTTTTGCTGCGAGCCTGCAACGCCAATATACATATCTGCCAGCTGCTCTCTTGCATCGCTATGCGCGCGCTTACGGCACGCGGACACATCATTTATTGCAAGGCATCACGAACATGTCTGCCTTGGGCGGACATTTCGGCGCTGGTCTCTATGAATGCGAAGTCGATTATCTCATGCGTCAAGAATGGGCCCAAACCAGCGATGACATTCTATGGCGCCGCACCAAACTTGGCTTGCATGGTGGTCATGATCTTGCCAGCGCGGTTGAAGCCTATCTCGACCATCATCGCGCTGAGCCGCCTTGCTTGACTCCCGCCATGCCTGCGTTACTCCACACGGATGGATCTGATCGAGTTACGTAGCGGGGCGAGTATAGCCTCTATCTCGCTTGAGGGAGGCGAGTGTCTGCGCTGGCATTGCGCGGGACGCGAGATGTTGTGGAAGGCGGATGCGGCAGTGTGGGATCGCACCGCGCCGCTGCTTTTCCCGGTTTGCGGCTGGACACGTGATGGCATTCGTGTGGCCGGGACATCTTATTCGCTTGGTCTGCATGGCTTTGCATCTCATGAGCGCTTTGTGGCCGCTGCGCTGGGTGCCGACCATGTAACGTTGCGGCTCTGCGACAATGCTGGCACGCGGGCTCTCTATCCTTTCCCCTTTCTGCTTGAGGTGAGCTATCGGCTTTCTGCTGACGCGCTCGAAGTCGCAGCCGTCATCACCAATCGCGGCGACGGCGTGATGCCTTATGCCTTTGGTCTGCATCCGGGCTTGCGCTGGTTGGGGGAAGCTGAAAGCTGCCGTCTCGTCTTCGACGAGGCGGAGCGGGCCGAGGTGCCGGTCATTGCGCCGGGCGGTCTGGTTTCTCAGGAGCAGCGGCCAGTGCCGCTTGAGGGGCGGCTGTTACAGCTTGGCGGGGATCTCTTCGCCCGCGAAGCGCTTTGCTTTCTTGATGCGCGAAGCGCGGGACTGGTGTTTGAGGGGCCTGAGGGGCAGCTCAGGATTGAGACTCAGGGCTTCCCCCATTGGGTCCTCTGGTCGAGGCCGGGCGCCCCCTTTTTATGCCTCGAAAGCTGGACAGGTTTTGGCGATCCCGTCGGCTTTTCAGGCGAGCTTGTGGCAAAGCCCGGCATGATCCTGCTGGCGCCGGGGGCCTCGCGGCGCCATCTGGCGCGCTATGTGTTCACAGGCTAAGGCGCGTTCTTGTGCGCGCTGCCCGGCTCTGCCAAAAGGCAGGAAACAGGAGCTGCCATCATGACCCTTGCTGCCAATGAAATTGAAAGCCTCTGCCTGCGCGCGGCTGCGCCCGGTTGCGGTCTTGTCATTGATGGCAAGCTGGTCTCGCAGAGCGTGCTGGCAGAGGTTGCCGCCCATGTGAAGGCGCTTGGCCTCAAGCCCGGCCTTGCGGTCGTGCTGGTGGGGGAAGATCCCGCCAGTCAGGTCTATGTGAAATCGAAAGGCAAGGCAGCCGAGAGCTGCGGGTTCCACTCCGTGCAGCATACTCTACCCGCAACCACGTCGCAGGCTGACTTGATTGCACTCGTCGAGCAGCTCAACCGTGACCCTGCCATTCACGGCATTCTGGTGCAGCTGCCTCTGCCAAAGCATATCGACTCGCCATTGGTGCTTGAGACGATTTCACCCTCAAAGGATGTCGATGGCTTCCATCCTGTGAATGCTGGCTTGCTCGCGATTGGTGACATTGACCGGGCGCTGGTGCCTTGCACCCCTGCGGGCTCCCTCATTCTGATCGAACGCGCAGCCAAGGCGCTGGGGCTGGATCTGGCAGGCCGTGAAGCGGTCGTGGTGGGACGCTCCAACATTGTCGGCAAGCCGATGGCACAATTGCTGCTGTCAAAGAATTGCACTGTCACCATCGCCCATTCGCGCACGCATGATTTGCGCGAAGTGGTGGGCCGTGCGGAAATCCTCGTTGCAGCCGTCGGGCGGCCAGAGATGATCCCCGGTGAGTGGGTGCGCAAGGATGCGATTGTGATTGATGTTGGTATCAATCGCGTTGCGGGTGAGGGCGTCGATGCCAATGGCAAGCCGAAGTCGAAACTCGTGGGGGATGTCGCTTATGCAACGGCTGCTGCGCGCGCAGCTGCGATCACTCCCGTGCCGGGCGGTGTTGGCCCCATGACCATCGCTTTGTTGATGAAGAATACGCTCACGGCAGCAATCCGCAGCAAGACATGAGCCACCAGCCTCTCATCACACTTGACGGCGTGACCAAGCGCTATGGCAGCGTGGTGGCGGTCGATCATTTGTCGTTGGAGATGGAAGCAGGCGAGTTCTTCGCATTGCTCGGCCCTTCCGGCTGCGGCAAGACGACATTGATGCGTCTCATTGCAGGATTTGAAACCGCTGATGAAGGGCGCATCCTGATTGACGGGCAAGATATGGCGCAGGTGCCGCCGCATCAGCGCCCGGTCAATATGATGTTCCAGTCTTACGCTCTCTTTCCACATATGAGTGTGGAGAAAAATATTGCCTTTGGGCTTGTTCAGCAGGGTTTGAGTGCTGACAAGATCCGTGCGCGTGTTGATGAGCTATTGCAACTGGTGCAGCTCAAAGGGTTTGAGGCTCGCAAGCCCGATCAGCTGTCAGGCGGACAGCGCCAGCGTGTTGCTCTTGCGCGTGCTTTGGCGCGCAGACCCAAACTTGTGCTGCTTGATGAGCCGCTCGGTGCGCTCGATCGCAAATTGCGGGAAGAGACGCAGTTTGAATTGATGCGTGTACAACGTGAGCTGGGTACGGGCTTCGTGCTGGTGACACATGATCAGGATGAGGCCATGGTCATGGCGCAGCGTATCGCTGTCATGCGGGCAGGGCGCATTGAACAGATTGGCTCACCACGCGTCATCTATGAAGAACCCGCTACACGTTTCGTCGCAGGCTTCATCGGTGATGTGAATATGCTCGAAGGCGAGGTGGTGGCGAGTGCCGATGGTCTCATCTCGCTGAGACTTGCCGGTGGTGATGAGGTGAAAGCAGCGGGGGTTGCGCCGACCGGCTCCAAGGTCATGCTGGTTGTGCGGCCTGAGCATATGCAGCTGGGTGCGCAAGGTCTCGTTGCACGTGTCCTTGATAGTGCCTATCGCGGCGATATGCAGATGATCCGCCTGCAACGTCCAACAGGTGAAGTGTTGCGGCTCGCCCGTTTTGGGGCGGAGGTTGCCCCTGTCCCACCCATGGGCAGCACTGTTCATGTCAGCTTTGCACCTCAGCGTGCGCGGGTGCTTGAACCATGAGAGACAAGCGCACATGGGCAGAGCGCCTTGTGCTTCGCGTGCCATTTCTATGGCTGACGCTATTTTTCCTCGTGCCCTTCCTCATCGTACTCAAGATCTCCTTCTCACAGGCGGCCCTGTCGCAGCCGCCTTATGAGCCGGTTCTGTCTTTTGCAGATGGATGGATGGGCCTTGTTGAAAAGCTCGGCATGTTCAGCCTGTCGAGCTATGAAATGCTGTGGGGGGACAGTCTTTATCTTGACGCCTATCTCTCCTCCCTGCGCCTTGCTGTGCTTGCCACTTTGCTGACGTTGCTGATTGGCTATCCGCTTGCTTATGCCATTGCACGCGCGCCAGAAGCATCGCGGCCTGCTTTGCTGATGCTGGCGATTGCGCCTTTCTGGACGAGCTTTCTGATCCGCGTCTATGCATGGATCGCAATTTTGAAAGATGAGGGTCTGCTCAATCTTGCTTTGATGAAGCTTGGGCTGATTTCCGAACCGTTGCAAATTTTTGCGACGGACGGGGCGGTGCTGATCGGACTCACTTATTCTTATCTGCCCTTCATGATCCTGCCGCTCTACAATGCCATTGAGCGTCAGCCGCGCGAATTGCGCGAAGCGGCTGCAGATCTTGGCGCAAAGCCTTCCGCCATCTTCTGGCGCATTACGGTTCCCCTGTCGCGTGCGGGGATTGTGGCTGGTTGCTTGCTGGTCTTTATTCCGTCCATCGGTGAATTTGTGATCCCCGATTTGCTGGGCGGCTCCAATACGCTGATGATTGGCAAGAGCCTCTGGGTCGAATTTTTCGATAATCGCGATTGGCCGGTCGCCTCAGCGGTCGCAGTCGTGCTCTTGCTCTTGTTGCTTCTGCCGATGGCTCTTTATGAGCGTAGCCAGATGAAGGGGGAGACGCGCTGATGAGTGAGCCCAAGCTTCTGCGCCTCTGCGCCTTGCTCTTCGGCTTCGCCTTTCTCTATGTGCCGATTGGACTCGTTATTCTTTACAGTTTCAAC
Source organism: uncultured Beijerinckia sp. (assembly GCA_964557555.1). Taxonomy (GTDB): domain Bacteria; phylum Pseudomonadota; class Alphaproteobacteria; order Rhizobiales; family Beijerinckiaceae; genus Terripilifer. The sequence continues at coordinate 39,238 of CAZLBA010000006.1, read as the reverse complement.
GATTCAAAGCTTGTCACAGTCTGGGGCGGGTTCTCGACGCGCTGGTATGGTGAGCTGATGCAAAATGAGCAGCTCATCGACAGCGTTGTGATGAGCCTGCGCGTGGCGCTTGTCTCTGCGGCTTTGGCGACTGTCCTTGGAACGTCAGCCGCGCTTGCCCTTGCCCGTTTCGGCGCGTTTGGCGGGCGGCTGGCTTTTTCTTCCATGATCTATGCGCCGCTCGTCATGCCGGAAGTCATCACCGGCCTGTCGCTGCTCCTGTTGTTTGTTGCGATTGATCTGCCGCGCGGCTTTTGGACGATCACTATCGCACATGCCACGATTGGCATGTGCTTTGTCTGCGTGCTGGTTCATGCACGGCTCATGACCTTGGATCGCTCGCTGGAAGAAGCTGCGATGGATCTGGGCGCAACACCCTTCAAGGCTTTAACGAATGTGACGCTGCCGCTGGCACTGCCATCCATTCTTGCCGGCTATGCTCTGGCCTTTACGCTCTCGCTTGATGACTTTGTCATTGCAAGCTTCACATCCGGGCCGGGCTCCACCACTTTGCCGATGCGCATTTATAGCCAGATGCGTCTTGGTGTGACGCCGCAGATCAATGCGATTTCAACCTTGATGATTGGTTTTGTCGCCGTCGTTTTGGTCTTGTCGCTTTGGGTGCAGCGTCAGCGCAGGATTACGGCGCCTCGTTAGTCTGCGGTGCGTCCTTGCGCAGCAAGGGTTGAGCTGCTTGCGAGCGGCGGATGAGGCTGCGTGCATCAATCTGCAAATTCGGCTCATCCCAATTGCCACTTAATCCCAGTTGCAGCTGGGGGCCTTGCTCGACATTTTCGCGCCCCGTCTGCGAGGCGCGGATGGAGAGATCAAGCGTGCGGCGTGCAATGGAGGCTGATCCCGCCACATCGAATACAAGGCCGGGAGCTTTTGCCTCGAAACTCTTGATGCGTGCGAGGCCCTGCTCAATCTCGATGAGCATGGCTCCTTGCGTGATGGATGTGCGCCCGCTGCGAATTTCTGATGCGATGGATAGAGGACGCTTTTCCAGACGGCGGAGCGCTTGTTCGAGGTCCAGTCCGCCGACATCGCCATTGACGAGATTGAAGCGGGCCTGACCTTGCAGCTTGCGCGTGATCTGCCCAAGGCTCGCACCATCACTGGCAAGCGAGAACTCGCCCGATAGCTTTCCGGTCAGGCGATTGCTGCGCAAGAGGTCCGAGAAGAAGGGGCCGCTATCGACCTCCGTGAAAGCGGCGACCGTGCGCAAGTCATAGCCTGTCTCATTGGGTGCTGCGCTGAAGCGGGCCTTCAATGTGCCGCCATAGGCACGCGCTTCGGCAAGAGCAATTTCCGCCTTGCCCGAAGAGGATTGGATGGACAGGGCTGCATCACGAAGATTGATCCGCCCAGCACTGACGCGATTGGCGGAAACGCGCAGGTCAATGTCGGTATGAGCGAAGTCTCTGCGCGGCAGGACGCGATTGCTCCAGCGTCCGTCACTCTCTGTCTCAATCTCAAGATCACGCAGCGCGGGATTGAGGTCGAGCATCCGCGTCGCAAGCGTGCCCATGAGCGCAGGCCGCCCCTGATGGGCAGAAACAATCAAGGCTCCTTCAAAGCTTGAGGCATCAAGCCGGAACTGCAATTCGGACAGTTGTAGAGAGCGAGCATTGGCCTGAGCGTCGGCGCTGAGGGTGACGATATCTATTGGCAGGGGTGACTCATAGCCATGTCGCGCCAGCAATCGCCGCAGGGAGGGCGTGGAGGTGGTCAGTTTGCCATTATAGCTGGGTGTCGAGCCGCCATTGACGATGCCGTTGGCATTGAGCTTGAGAGAGGCCGAGTCCAGACGCAATGACAGGGGTGAAGCTTCGCCCCGCAAGAAACGCGTCGGCTGGCCGAGCCAGGCGCTAAATTCCATCACCTCTTCGCGCAAGGTGAAACTTGCACGCAGGCCCGCCGGGTTTCCAAGGCTGCTCCATTCGAGCGTGGCCGAGAGACCATCGAGCTGGGCGACAAGCTCTTGCCCGCGCCGCAGTCGGAGGGTCGCATTGTTGAGCGTGAGGCTTGCCAAGCGGGTGGCATCTTCGCGCTTTGCCTCGTCGGATGCGGGAGGTGTTTCGCGCACGCGGGCAATGGCGCTTTGTGCGGGCAGTGGCCTGCCATCAAGGTCCACATCAACCTCAGGAGAGGCAAAGGAGACGGAGGCAACCTCCATCCTGCCGCCAATGGCCGGAAGCAGGCGCAAATCGCCACGCAATGTTCCCGCCTTGATCATCACCTTGCCGCCTGCATCACCGATAGTGACGCCCTCGATCTTGATGCGCGGGCGCGGGAGCAGGGCGAGCGTCGTGCGGCCTTCAAGATGCGCCACGAGTCCTGTCTGCTGGAACACTTGTTCAGCAACTTGCGCGCGCAGGGCCGTCCCGGAAACAGTCCAGGGGGCATTAGCAATCAGCAGGAGGATGAGGCCCGCGCCGATGGCGAGCCATTTCAGTCGATGGTGCATGGCCAGTCTGTTGGATCGTCCCCTTTATAGCCGCTTAGCTTCATCCGGGAAACGGGCGGGGCTGTGGAGAGCTTGCGGCAGCGCTGTGGCGCGAGGGGATTGATGCAGGTCATGGAGTTTGCGCAGCTTCGCGCTAGATCTGGAAAACAGACGGCCCCTTTCGGAGCGCAATACATGGAAAACTCAAGAGAAACAGCCTACCAGATGCGCCGGATCCGGCTCGAACTCGCCCGCTCCAAGGGCCACCCGGACGGCGAGCCGGGGCATGGTTATGACTTCGTTGCCCCGCTGGATGCCGCCGGTCACATTTCGCTTGAAGGCTGGAAAAAGGAACGCAGCCTGTGTTTCGCCCATCGTCTTGAGCGCGGGCAGGTGGTGGAGCGTGGGGTTCTGTCCCATCGTGCGGGCGGGCAGGGAGGTGCAACTTGGGTCTTTGATTACGACCCCCAAAGCGAGGGCGATGAGGAGGCAGGCTATCGCTTCGGTGCCCATGCCTTCACCATTGGGGAATATGTCTCGATCCGCGATGAGGATGGAGAGATGCATACTTACAAGGTGGCGTCGGTCGGGCCGGCTTGAGGGGGCAATCGTCCGTCTCGCTCCTCCCACTGCTAGGTGCCGTCAGCGGAACTGACGGAGGATGGTTCGGGATATGCAAAAAGAGGCACCATCTCTGGTGCCTCTTTGTCTTTGAACTGATCTCTCCATCGGCCCGCTTATGCGGGCAGCTTACTCTGCCGGATTATGCGCCGGTGCACCCGCCAATGCAGGCTCCACCGCTTTCTTCGAGCGTCCGGCAAGGTAAGTGTCCACCTTGTCGAGATAGTAATAAACAACCGGCGTGATGTAGAGCGTCAACAATTGCGAGACACACAGGCCGCCCACGATGGCGATGCCAAGCGGCTGGCGCAGCTCTGCACCCGCGCCTGCACCGATGGCGATGGGAACAGCGCCGAAAATGGCCGCCAATGTCGTCATCATGATGGGACGGAAGCGGATAATGGCTGCCTCGCGAATGGCCGCCAACGCATCCACGCCGTCGCGTCTTCGTTCTATGGCAAAGTCGATCATCATGATCGCGTTTTTCTTCACGATGCCGATCAGCAACAAAATGCCGATCAATGCGATGACGGACAGGTCCATGCCGAAGAACCACAGGCAGATCAAAGCGCCAAGTCCCGCAGAGGGAAGTCCTGACAAAATGGTCAGCGGGTGGATATAGCTCTCATAGAGCACGCCTAGCACGATATAGATCGTAAGCACGGCTGCGAGGATGAGTGGCACTTGCCCCTTTTGCGCATCCTGGAACAACGCCGCCGAACCGGTGAAGCTCGTTGAAATCGTCGGCGGCATCTTCAGGTCAGCTTCGAGGCGGTGGATGGCTTCGACGGCCTCACCGATGGACACGCCCGGTGCGGTATTGAAGGAGAAGGTGACCGCCGGCTGCTGTGACTGGCGGTTCACCCAAAGCGGGCCGACCGCACGCTTGATCGTGGCAACCTGTTCCAGTGGCACAATCACCGTCGAGCCCGCGCCAGTTGTTGTCGTGCCCGTTGCAGAGGCTGCGCCGACCGACCCCGCATTGGCGCGGATAAAGACGCGCGACAAGGCTGTCGGGTCATCCTGGAATGTTTTCGACGTCTCAAGGATGACCTGATAATCGGCGGCTTGTGTGAAGATCGTCGAGATCTGGCGGCTGCCATAAGCATTATAAAGCGCATTGCGGATCTGCTCGGCAGTCAAGCCGAAGGCGGCCGCTTTCTCCTTGTCGATGTCGATATGCAGTTCAGGATTGGTGACCTTGAGGTCATTGGTCACGTCGCGCAGCTGCGGCATGGACTGCATACGTTGCAGCATGACCGGGGAGAGATCGTAAAGGGCGCCCGGCTGGCTTGATTGCAGCGTATATTGGTAGGGCGCGCGCGAGGCTCGCCCGCCAGTCAGGTTGAGATTTTGCACTGGCTGGAAGACGGCATTGATGCCGGGCACAGAGACCGCCGTGCGGCGCAATCTGGCGATGACATCGGCAATTTTGTCGCGCTGCTTTTTCGGCTTCAGCGAAATCCAGATCATGCCCTGATTGGTGCCGCCAATGCCGACCGAGGAGGTGATGTAGTCAACCGCGGGGTCCTTGGCGAGGAGGGCTGCCACTTGCCGCTGGCGCTCCGCCATTGCCTCAAAGCCGATGTCAGAAGCAGCTTCCGTCGAGCCGGAGATGAAGCCGGTATCCTCAACGGGGAAGAAGCCCTTGGGCATCCACATGAACATCCACACGCTGAGGCCCAGCGTCAGGAAGGTGACGCCGAGCATCGCCAGACGGAACCGCAGCACGAAATCAAGTGTCACGCGATAGGCGGTGGTCATGCCATTCAGGAAGCCATCCACGATGCGCCAGAACAGGCCGGGATTTGCATGATCATGATCGACTGGGCGCAACATGCGCGCGCAGAGCATGGGCGTCAGGGTGAGTGAGACGAAGCCCGATACCAGAATGGCGCAGGATATGGTCACGGCAAATTCGCGGAAGACGCGCCCCACCACGCCCCCCATCAGCAAGACGGGGATGAAGACGGCCACCAGTGACAGGGTGATGGAGATGATGGTGAAACCAATTTCGCGCGAGCCTTTCAGCGCCGCCTCGAAAGGTTTCATCCCTTCCTCGATGTAGCGCATGATATTTTCGAGCATCACGATGGCATCATCGACCACGAAGCCGACAGCCAAGGTGATTGCGAGCAGCGAGATATTGTTGATCGAATAGTCGAACATATACATGAAGCCAGCCGTGCCGATGATCGACACAGGCAGGGCCAGCGAGGGAATGAGGGTCGCGGCGAAAGATTTCAGGAAGAGGAAGATGACGAGAATGACGAGGACGACAGAAATCGCCAACGTTTCTTTCACGTCGTAAACGGACTCGCGGATTGAGCGCGAACGGTCATTCAGCTCATAGACTGAAATGGATGGAGGCAGCTGTGCTTGATAAGTCGGCAGCTTCTCGCGGATCAGATCAACCACCTTGACCGTGTTGGCATCAGCCTGACGATAGATCGCCAGCATGATGCCACGATCGGAGCCAAACCAGGCGGCGACCTGATTGTTTTCGACCGAGTCATAAACGCGCGCGACTTCGCTCAGTCGCACCGGTGCGCCATTGCGCCATGCCACAACGATATTCTGGAAATCCTCAGCCTTCAGCAATTCGCCAGAGGCTTTGAGAACGAGATTTTTGGCCTCGCCCCGAAGGCTGCCCACGGGCGCGCTGGAATTGGCGGCTGCAACGGCAGCGCGGATTTCGTTGAGCGTAAGCCCACGCGCGGCAGCTGCATCGGGGTCGGCCTCAATACGCACGGCATATTTTTGCTGGCCAAAAATCTGCACCTGCGCCACGCCGGGGATCTGCGAAATCTGCTGCGCGAAAATCTGTTCCGCATAGTCATTGGTGGTGGCAAGCGGGAAGGTTGAGGATGAAAGAACCAGCACCAGCACTGGCGCATCGCCGGGATTGACCTTGCGGAAGCTCGGAGGCGCAGGCATTTCCGGCGGCAGACGGCGCAAGGTCGCGGAGATCATGGATTGAACATCAAGCGCCGCGCCATCAATGTTTCGATCAAGATCGAATTGCATTGTGATGGCTGCATTGCCATTGGTTGAGCGCGATGTCATCAGCGTGATGCCGGGGATCGTCGCAAAGGCGCGCTCAAGCGGGGCGACAACAGAGGTTGCCATGGTTTCGGGATTGGCGCCGGGCAGTTGAGCCGTCACCGCGATGGTGGGGAAGTCCACACGCGGCAGGGCGGAGACTGCCAGCTTGTTATAGCCGAAGACACCAAACACAATGAACGACAGCATCAACAGCGTCGTCATGACAGGTCGGCGAATGCAAAGTTCCGGCAAAGACATCGCTTGTGATCCTCTTAACCTTGCTGACCGCCCTTGCGGATTTCAACGCGCGCACCATCAGTGAGCAACAAGGCGCCATCGCTCACCACCGTCTCGCCGCCTTGCAATCCTTCCACGATCACGTCGCGACCGTCCTGAAAACGCCCAACCTTCACGGCACGCATTCGCGCCACGCCATTTTCGACGACATAGACAAAGTTGCCCCTCTGTCCTGATTGCGTGGCCGTGCGCGGGATCGAAACCGTGTCGGGTTCGGAACGCAAGGTGACGCGCACATTGCACAATTGGCCCGGCCACAGAATGTCGTCTGTGTTTTCGAACAGGGCGCGGATCATGATCGTGCCGGTGGCGCCATCAATCGTATTGTCGATGACGGAGATGCGTCCCGTGGCGCTGCGCTGTCCGCCTTGCGGCGTCGCGCGCACTTCACCTTGTCCGCTCTGCAGCGCTTCACGCACCTGTGGCAGGGCTGTCTGGGGAATGGAGAAGGCGACATAAATCGGAGAGGTCTGGACGATGGTGGCAATGATGCCGGTTGCAGAATTGTCGCCCGCGCGCACGATATTGCCGGCCTTGGCATTGAAGGTGCCGACACGTCCCGAAATGGGGGCGGTCAAGGTGTACCAGCTCAATTGGACTCTCTGATTTTCGAGCAGGGCCTGATCGGCTGCCAGGACGGCCCGCGCGCCTGCAAGCTGTGTTCTGGCATTATCGACATTGAGCTGCGTGCCAGAGCCGCGATTGAGAAGATCGGTCAGGCGTGCGACATCGCGCTCAGCCTGTTCGACGGCTGCCATGTCTTTCGCGATATTGGCTTCGGTCTGTTTGATTTGGGCTTCGATCTGTCGCGAGTCGAGTTTCACGAGCTTGTCGCCAGCGCGCACAATGGCGCCATCTGCGACATGAATGGTTTCGATCTGCGCATCGACGCGAGTTTTGAGAGAGACGCTGGCAACGGGTTGGGCTGTACCAACCGCATCCACGCGCAAGGCCATGGGGCCTTTCTGGACGGTATCGACCGTCACGGGGACCGGGGGGCGGTTAACATTGCCGCCGCGATTGCCACCAGCGCCGCCAGCGCCAGACCCGCCCTGAGCCTGAGTCTGACCGGCCGGGGGCTTTGGCGTGTTTTGCGCCTGAGTCCAGTAAATGCCACCGGCAAGAGCAACCGCTCCCACCAGGATCAAGCTCAGCCGCGTTTTGCCAATCACACCCAACTCCCCAGATCAAAAGGCCCTTTTTGGTTTACGTTGCCACCCCAGCCTCTGATCATTCTATATCAGACTTTTGCAGCACACGCGCATTATCCTGCACCGAAACCCTGACGGGTTTCGGATAAGTTGTCAGGCTGTGCTCATGGTGGCGCACGGAGCCTAAAATGCAAGGCCAAAGACGCCCCATTTTGCCTCGATTTCGGACCCTCTCCAGCGGACCATCGGTGGATTGAACGGATTCGCCCCAGCTTTGTTGTGGCTGAGGGGAGGGCTTGAGCGGGCCGCCACAATGGCGGGGGCAGGAGGAAGCTCATCCATGAAGATCGCGCAGGTGGCCCCTTTGCATGAATCCGTGCCCCCCAAGCTTTATGGCGGTACCGAGCGGATCGTTGCCTTCTTATGCGATGCGTTGGTTGATCTGGGCCATGAGGTGACGCTTTTTGCCTGTGGTGATGCCCGCACCAAGGCCGCATTGGTGGCAACGCGAGAGCGCGCCCTGCGGCTCGACCCCGATCCGGTGCATTGGGAGCTACCAGCCCATGTGCTTCAGCTGGCCGAGGTTCAGCGCCGGGCGGATGAGTTTGACCTGATCCATTTCCACACGGACCCGATCTATTTTCCCGTCTTTGCCGAGCGGGCAAGACGCACAATCACCACGCTGCATGGGCGGCAGGATTTCACCGATCTCCAGCTTTTGTACCAGCATTGGCCAAACTTCCCCTTGGTCTGCATTTCCCGGAGCCAGAGCAGCCCCATCAATTTCGTGCCGGATCTGTCGATTGTGCATCACGGGCTGCCGCTGGATCTCTACCACCCGCCGGCTGAGCCCCGGCGCGATTACCTCGCTTTTATCGGGCGCATGTCGCCGGAAAAGAGGCCAGACAGAGCCATTGAAATTGCAGAGCGCGCCGGGATGGCCCTGCATATGGCGGCCAAGATCGACCCCACAGAAGAGGTCTATTTCCGGCGTGAGGTGCAACCGCTCTTGCAGGCAGCGCATGTGAATTATGTGGGCGAGATCGGGGAAGCGCAAAAGTCAGCCTTTCTGGGCCATGCCCATGCGCTGCTGTTCCCGATTGATTGGCCGGAACCCTTTGGTCTTGCCATGGTCGAGGCCATGGCCTGCGGAACCCCGGTCATTGCGTGGAATTGTGGTTCGGTGCCGGAGATCATTGACCATGGCGAAACAGGGTTCATCGTTGCCTCGATTGAAGAGGCCGTCGAAGCGGTGCAGCGAATTGGCGAGCTTGATCGCGCGCGGGTGCGTCGGCGCTTCGAAGAACGCTTCGGTGCGAAAACCATGGCTCGCAACTATGTGGCGCTTTACGAGCGCCTCCTTGCGGGCGCGGCGCGGCCATCTGTGGCAGCGGCCCGTTAGGAGACCGTCATGGCGGGTGAGCTGACAGGAGATGTCACGCAAGACCTCACGCCGGGGACGGCATCAGGTACGCCTGAATTAACCGAAACGAGTCACGAGCCGCGCGTTCCCATTCGCCTCGTTGCCCTGAAGCATGGCGATACCTTTATCGTTGCGGACTCCAATGGAGACATTCTGGGGGAAGGAGACGGGCTTTTCCAGAATGACACGCGCATCCTGTCCCGCTGGCGTCTGACGATCGGCGGGAAAGCTCCTGTCCTGCTGAGTTCCTCGCTCAGTCAGGACAATGTGACTTTCACGACCAATCTGACAAATCGTCCGCTGCCGCCTCTGGGCGGGCAGTCGATGAAAGAAGGCGTCATTCATATCGAGCGCAAGCGGCTCATTTTCCACGAGCGGGTTTATGAGCGCATCACCTTTACAAATTTTGCCCGCGAGGCAACGCGCATTCCTTTCACGCTCGAATATGAGGCAGATTTTGTGGACATGTTCGAGGTGCGCGGATTGACGCGACCCGTGCGGGGGGAAGTCTTGCCTGTCGAACATCAAGGTGCCTGGGTGAAACTGTCCTATTGCGGGCTTGATGGCCTGTTGCGCGAAACGCATCTGGCTTTCTCGCAGGAGCCGATGGCGGTTAATTCGCGCTCAGCGACTTTCATGCTCGATCTGCCGCGCAATACTGAGCGTGTTTTCTATGCTGAGATTGGCCCCGCGCCATCTGTGCCCGATTGCGTGCGCTTTCGCGCGGCAGCGGCACGGGCCCATTTCGGGATGCGCAGTCAAAGGCGACGGGGTGCGCGTGTCAGCTCAAAGGCACGGCTTTTCAATACATGGATGGACAAATCCCGTGCGGATCTTGCCCTGCTGACTACGCAGCTTTCCACCGGGCCCTATCCTTACGCAGGCATTCCTTGGTTTTCGACGCCGTTTGGTCGCGATGCGATCATCACGGCCATGCAGATGTTATGGCTTGATCCATCGCTTGCGCGCGGTGTGCTGAATTTTCTCGCTCGCCATCAAGCCGATGCCCATTCTCCTTTTCGCGATGCTGCGCCCGGCAAGATCATGCATGAGACGAGGCGCGGTGAAATGGCGGCGTTGCAGGAGCTTCCATTCGGTCTCTATTATGGCGGTGTCGATACAACGCCGCTCTTCGTGATGCTGGCAGGAGCTTATGCGCAGCGCACGGGGGATCTTTATTTCATAGACGAAATTTGGCCCGCGCTTGAAGGTGCTGTCGGCTGGATCATCGAAGAAGGTGACAGTGACGGCGATGGCTTTATTGATTACCAACGCGCGGCGGATACTGGCCTTGCCAATCAGGGCTGGAAAGACAGCAATGACTCTGTCTTTCATGAAGACGGTAGCGACCCGCAAGGTGCCATCGCTTTGGTGGAGGTACAGGGCTATTGTTTTGCAGCTCTCACCGCAATGGCAGAGCTTTCCGAACGGCGCAACGAATTTGAGAAAGCCTCCCGCTGGCAGCGAGCTGCCGAGCGATTGCGTGCCAATGTGGAGCGGCATTTCTGGCTGGAAGAGAAGCAGTTTTACGCGCTCGCCCTTGATGGTACGCGACGCGCTTGTGCGGTGCGCACCTCGAACGCTGGGCATCTGCTCTTTGCAGGCTTGCCCACAGCAGCTCGTGCCCGTTCGGTGATTGATCAATTGTTGGCGGTTGATTTTTCGACGGGTTGGGGGGTGCGAACTCTGCCCATTGGCGAAGCGCGCTACAATCCGATGTCCTATCACAACGGGTCTGTCTGGCCCCATGACAGCGCTGTTTGCGTCGCCGGCATGGCGCGTTATGGCGAGCGCAGCGGCGTCGTGCGTATGATGGGCGAAATGTTTGATGCAGCCGTGCGTTTTGACATGCGCCTGCCGGAATTATTCTGCGGCTTCCAGCGCGCGCCGGGTGAGGGGCCGGTGACCTATCCTGTTGCCTGTTTGCCTCAGGCCTGGGCGTCGGGTTCCGTCTTCATGCTATTGCAGGCTTGTTTGGGCCTGCGCATTGATGGCTATCGCGGCGCCTTGCATATTTCCCGCCCGCGTCTGCCGCCAGATGTGGATGAATTGGTGATCCGCGGCCTTCTGGTGGGTCATCGCCAAATCGACATTACCTTCCACCGCGTTGGCAATGGCGTTGTGGCTTACTCGGATGATTTCTTCAACGGCACTGTGCCCGTGCATCAGCATGGCTAGCGCCGTGTGAAGGCGCTGACAAAAACGAAGAACCAGCCACCGATCATCACCAGCCCGCCCAAGGGCGCTGCCATGTGAAAGAGTGCGCGCGAGGCAAAGACCCGCAGGCACAAGTCGCCGCAAAAAAGCAGGGCTCCGAGCGC
>CAZLBA010000006.1:0-27882 GCA_964557555.1 uncultured Beijerinckia sp. | reverse complement strand
CAAAGAGCACCATGCCGCGCGGTCGTGTCAGGCTGAGGGCTGCTACGGCGACAGCATGGATCAGCAGGAATTGCGACGCCGTCACCAAATTGCTGTTGCTGTCCATATGCGCCGCATAGGCCGAGAGCGCGATGGCGCTGGCGCCCATAAGGCCAGCAAGTGCGGTGAGAAGGCGAGACCAGATGTTCATGGGGGAGATGTGGCAGCTTGGGGTGGGGGTGGCAAGTACAAGCGGCAAGGCCGTAGCTTCTCAAGAGAGGCCCTCGCTCCTCCCATTGGGAGGAGCTGTCGGCGGATGCCGACTGAGGAGTGGTTACGCTCTCTGTTCTCAGAGGCGGTAACCCCTCATCCGCCCGCGCTGCGGGCACCTTCTCCCATTGGGAGAAGAGATGCGCGATTAAGGGGGTTATCCTCCCCTCTATTAACCCCGTTTCAACCGAAGTGACCGAGGCTTAGGCCTGTGTGGAGATTCGGGTGATGCGTATCGGGGAAGCTTGGGCAGAGCAGGGGCTAGCACGGTTGGTGGCGGCATTGTCACGGCATCGGCTGATGGTTGCTGGTGCGACCCTGTCGGCGCTTCTCGCCTCAACGGCCTTTGTTGAACTCACGCCCGCCCGCTACCGCTCTGAGGCGCGCCTGCTCGTCGATACCGCGCCCGCATCTGCGGTGGTTTCGGCATCCGATCTCGTCGCAAGCCAGATGCAGGTTTTGCGCTCGCGCGAAGTCGCAAGGCGGACGATCGAACGTCATGCTCTGGCCGCGCCTTTGGCGCGCGAGGTCGCTGCCCCCGCCGGGTTTGGACTGGCTGAGGCAAGGGCAGCCTCTGTCCTTGATGATGCCTTGCTGGCGCATTGGTTTGGTAATCTCTCGCTTGAACGCGATGGTCAGTCGCCGGTGGTTCGGATTGGCTTTGAGGCGCGTGATCCCGCCCTCGCTGCCCGCATTGCCAATGGCATTGCCGAGACCTTTATCGAATTACAGGCGCAGGGGCTTCAGAGCGCTGCTAGCTTGCCCCATGGGCCCGCGCGTTTGGTATCGCGTGCGATGCCAGCTCAGGAGCCGAGCTTCCCGCAGCCTGTCCCGGTGGTTGCGCTGTCCACTCTTTTTGCATTCCTTGCTGCAACGGGCGCTGCGCTTGTTCAAACACAGGCGCCTTACCGCAAGCCGTCGCCGTTGCGTCCCTTCGAGGGGCGTCTGCCTCAACCGCTTCCACCGCCGCAATTTGCTGCCTCCCAGAGCGTTGTTGCCCTGCCGGAGGAGGATGGTCCCGATCCGATGCTTGATCTGGCGCAGCGGATTTCGCGCAGCCCGCGGGGAGAGGATGCTGTGCAGATCGTTGTCACGACGGCGGCAGGCTCTGCGTCCGATCCTGCAATCAATCTCGGCCGTGCGCTCTCCCATGACCACTCGGTCATCATGATCGACCTCGTGTCGCAGCTTTCAGAGGCGCCCGGTCTCGATGCGCTGCTGACTGGTGTTGCGACATTTGATGAGGCAATCCGGCTCGATTGGGCTGCGTCTCGGCTGCATATTCTCACCTGCGGGATGCAGGAGAGCCGTGGCACGGCTGGGCTTGAAATCATTTTGCAGGCGCTTGCGCGCACCTATGACTATGTCGTCCTGCTTGCACCAGCGCTGAATGAGGAACAAGGCACCGTCGAACTGGCGTTGAAGGCCGATGTCACGGTGCTCGCTTGCCCGGATGGCGCGAGTGATCCTGTCAGTGCAGATGGCTGGCGGGCGCTCAAGGCTGCGGGTGTGCGCATCATCCATGCCTATAGTGCCGACCAGAGCTGGGTCGCGCTGGGCGGGGCAGGCGGAAGCCTGCTTTCTGTTCAGCCGCGCTCCATCCACTTGATGAGCGGCATGACGGGCAGCACCCAGCCGAGCCCTGCCACCACATAAAACAGCCCTTTCACAAGCCCGCCTGCCTCCTGAATCGGCTTGGACTGGGCCAGAGCCATGGCCAACAGCGCATAGACCATGACGAAGACGACCATCACGATCATGCCAATGAGCTTGCGCAGGCGCGGATTCATGGGGCGCTCCGGGTCCTAGAGGGGGTGCGACAGCGCGGTCGGTGGACGCCGCCGCTCCCGGTGCTTATGTCTCGTCAGCCTGTTTGGATCAACCAGAGCCCCAAATGACGACCGCTGAACAGATTTCCACCACTTCCCTGCAAAGCCGGACGACCTCGCTGGAGGGCGTGCGTGTCTGGTTGTGGAGCGTGGCAGCGCTGGTCTTTTTGATGGTCATGGTGGGCGGTGCGACCCGGCTGACAGAGAGCGGTCTTTCCATCACGGAATGGCGCCCAGTGCTCGGCATTTTGCCCCCACTTTCCGAAGCCGCGTGGTTGTCTGAATTCGAGAAATACAAGCAGATCCCGCAATATTCGAAGCTTTTCCCAACCATGACTTTGGATGAGTTCAAGGTCATTTACTATTGGGAATGGGGTCACCGCGTGCTTGGTCGCATTATCGGCCTTGCCTTTGCTTTGCCGCTTCTTTGGTTCTGGACCAGAGGCGTGCTGAATAACCGGCTCAAATGGCAGCTTCTTGGCCTATTGGCGCTGGGTGGCCTGCAAGGGGCTGTGGGTTGGTGGATGGTGAAGTCGGGGCTCGTGGATCGCGTCGAAGTCGCGCCGGAGCGTCTCGCCGTGCATCTGCTGCTGGCCTCATTGACCTTCACCGCTCTCGTCTGGCTCGCTGTTGGCATGAAGCCCGCTCGCATCGAGGCACAGGCAGCGCAGGTCAGGACGGGCGCATCTGCACTTGTTTGGCTGGTGCTGTTTCAGATCGGTCTGGGCGCGCTCGTTGCAGGCTCGCGGGCAGGCTATACTTACAATACATGGCCCCTGATGGATGGCCGTTTTGTGCCGCCGGTCGAAAATCTGTTCCGGCAAGATCCGTGGTGGATCAACTTCCTCGAAAACATCACGACAATCCAGTTTGAACATCGCATCTTCGCCTATGTACTGTTGGCTTATGCGCTGTTTCATGCCTGGCAGGCGCTTCGCAAGGCGGCCGGTACGAAGGCCGCCAAGCGCGCCGTTGCCGTCGCAGGGCTTGTTTCCTGTCAGGCATTGATTGGCATCGTGACGCTGCTCTTGCAGGTGCCGCTCTGGGCAGGCCTGCTCCATCAGGCCTTCGCCATGGTGGTGCTGGGCATGGCGGTGGTTCACGCGCGGCGCTGTTGCGAGGCTTGAGCCTCACAAAGCTTGATCCCGATCAATGTGTTTGATGCGCGGGCAGCGCAATTTCTCGTCATGACTCAGATGGCGAGGATCCGTCCATGGATGACCTGAATGGCATTCCCGGCACACCTGTCTTTCAAGGTGAGCAGGCCAAGAAGGGATATGCGCTAAACAAGATGTGCTTCTCCTTCAATGATGCTGCAAATCGTGCGGCCTTTAAGGAGAATGAGGATGCTTATATGCAGAAATATGGGCTCAGCACTGAGCAGCGCGATGCCATCCGCTCCCGTAATGTGCTGAAGCTGATCGCTGCCGGTGGCAATGTCTATTACCTCGCGAAATTCGCCGGCATCTTCGGTCTCAATGTGCAGGACATCGGTGCGCAGCAAACCGGCATGAGCATCGACGAGTTCAAAGCTTTTCTCGCTTCTCAGGGCTGAGACCATGGCGCGCATCATTGGTGGATTCACGACTTCGCATGTTCCCTCGATTGGCGGCGCCATTGCGCGCGGGGAACAGGAGACGGCTTACTGGAAGCCATTTTTCGACGCTTTCAAGCCTGTGCATGAATGGCTGGGAAAAGAAAAGCCTGATCTGGCGGTGGTGATCTATAATGATCACGGCCTGAATTTCTTCTTGGATAAGATGCCGACTTTCGCGGTCGGCGCCGCAGCGCGATATGACAATGCCGACGAGGGGTGGGGTATTCCAGTGTTGCCCTCCTTTACGGGGGACCCTGACCTCTCATGGCATATCATTAATGATCTGGTGGCGCATGAATTCGACATCACCATGTGTCAGGAGATGCTGGTCGATCATGCTTTCACGCTGCCGCTAAAGCTGATGTATCCGGACGCTGGGGCGAATTGGCCGGTCAAGACCATTCCCATCACGATCAACTCTGTGCAGCATCCGCTGCCAAGCGCGGCACGTTGTTACAAGCTTGGTCAGGCGATCGGGCGGGCGATCGCGAGCTATCCAAAAGACATGAAGGTTGTTATCGTTGGAACAGGTGGCTTGTCGCATCAACTCGATGGGACGCGCGCAGGCTTCATCAATAAAGATTTCGACCTCCTTTGTATGGACAAGATTGTGAATGATCCGGTGGCGCTCACGGCATATTCCAACCGCCAGATCATCGAGCTGGCAGGGTCGCAGGGCGTAGAGCTTATGACATGGATTGCAATGCGCGGGGCTTTGCAGGGTCATGTCAGCAAAGTGACGAGCACTTATCATGTGCCCATCTCAAATACGGGGGGTGCGGTGATGTTGCTTGCCAATGAAGATCAGGCGCACAAGATGGCGGCTGAATAAATAGAATAAAAGACTGGCAAACTGGAAAGCCCCGCTCGCAGGAGCGGGGCTTTTTCTTTTGCCTTACTTGCGTGCGCTGCGTGAACCAAGATCTGTCAGGCCCAGCACAACGGCAAAAGCGCCAAAGCAGGCAAGCACAAGAACAAGGTAGGTCTGTTCAAAGCCGGTCATGTCATTCTCTCCCTTGAGATGATGGGGAGACAAAAGCGAAGGCTGTGAGAGTCGGCTTTGATCCTGATCAAATGAACATGCACTACGTCTGATGAAATGAAAAACCGGCGCAGTCGCCCGCGCCGGTCTTTGTTGCTCCAAAACAATGCAGCCTTACATGCCAGCGCGCAGGGCCTGGTCGAGGTCGGCGATAATGTCATTCTTGTCTTCGATGCCGATCGACAGGCGCACCACATCTGGGCCTGCACCTGCGGCGATCTTCTGCTCATCGCTGAGCTGGCGATGCGTTGTCGAAGCGGGATGAATGACGAGCGAACGCGTGTCACCCACATTGGCGAGATGCGAGAAGAGCTGCAGGTTCTTCACCAGCGTCAAGCCTGCGTCATAGCCGCCCTTCAGGCCGAAGGTGAAGACAGCGCCGCAGCCGCGCGGGCAGTATTTTTGCGCGAGGTTGTAATAGCGGTCGCCCTTGAGGCCCGGATAGCTCACCCATTTCACGGCCGGATGGTCAGCCAGGAATTGCGCAACGGCGAGCGCATTTTCCGAATGGCGCTGCATACGCAGCGGCAGGGTCTCAATGCCAGTCAGCAACATGAAGGAGTTGAAGGGCGAGATGGACGGTCCAAGGTCGCGCAGGCCAAGCACGCGGCAGGCGATGGCGAAGGCGAAATTCCCGAAGGTCTCGCCCAGCACCATGCCGCCATATTCGGGGCGCGGAGCCGAGAGCATTGGATAGCGCTTGTCCGCCATCCAGTCGAAGGTGCCGCCATCGACGATGACACCGCCGATGGAGTTGCCATGACCGCCCATGAACTTCGTCGCTGAATGGATGACGATGTCCGCGCCATGTTCAAAGGGGCGGATGAGATAGGGCGTGGCGAGCGTATTATCGACGATCAGCGGCACACGGGCGCGCTTGGCGATTTTGGCGATACCTTCGATATCGACAACGACACCGCCCGGATTGGCAAGGGACTCGATGAAGATCGCCTTGGTGCGCGGACCAATGGCGGCCTCAAAGGTCGAGAGATCATCGGGGTCTGCCCATTTCACCCCCCAGTTGAAATTCTTGTAGGAGTGATTGAACTGATTGATTGAGCCGCCATAGAGCTTGTTGGCCGCAACGAATTCGTCGCCCGGCTGCATCAAGGTGTGGAAGGCCAGAAATTCTGCCGCATGGCCAGAGGCCACAGCGAGAGCGGCCGTGCCGCCTTCCATGGCTGCGACGCGCTCTTCCAGCACCGATGAGGTGGGGTTGGTGATGCGGGTGTAGATATTGCCGAAGGCCTGCAGGCCAAATAGCGACGCGGCATGATCCACATCATCGAAGACGAAAGAGGTCGTCTGGTAAATCGGGGTCGCGCGGGCGCCCGTGGCGGGATCAGGCTGGGCTCCGGCATGGACGGCGAGGGTCGAGAAGCCGGGTTTGGGTGCGTCGGTCATTAGGCTGCGTCCTCAAAAAGGTGTCACGCCTTCGGTTTAGGCAGGAAGAGGGGTTCCCGCAACCTCGCACTTGGGGTCAGATGGTCACGGTTGACGCGTCGGGGAGGGGACCATGCGCTATCTCGCGTTCATCATTGCGGTTTTGGCGACGGTCGGGTTTCTGGCGCTGGCACCCTTTACGGGTAGTTGGGCGCTTTGGGGCGCTGGCCTGTTCGGCCTTCTGACCTTGCTGGGCATTTATGATCTGGTGCAGACCAAGCATTCCTTGCGCCGAAACTATCCCATCCTCGCAAATCTGCGTTTTCTCCTAGAGGAAGTTCGGCCAGAGATCCGGCAATATTTTCTGGAAAGCGATCTGGATGGTCAGCCCTTCAACCGGTCCAAGCGGTCCGTCGTCTATGCGCGAGCCAAGGGTCAGTTGCAGACGCGCCCCTTCGGCACTCAGCAAGATATCTATAGCGATGGCTATGAATGGCTGACCCATTCCATCGCACCTGCCAAGGTGACGAGCCACGATTTCCGCATCAAGGTGGGCGGGCGGCACTGTGCGCAGCCTTATTCGCTGTCGCTCTTCAATATTTCAGCCATGAGTTTTGGTTCGCTTTCGGCCAATGCCATCCGCGCGCTCAACAAAGGGGCGAAGCTCGGAGGCTTCGCGCATGATACGGGCGAGGGGAGCTTCAGTATCCATCATCGAGAAGGCGGCGGTGACATCATCTGGGAAATTGCCAGCGGTTATTTCGGCTGCCGCAATGAGGATGGGACTTTCTCCCCCGAACGATTTGCAAAGACGGCTGCAGAGCCGCAGATCAAGATGATTGAGATCAAGCTGTCACAGGGTGCAAAACCCGGTCATGGTGGCATGTTGCCAGGTGCGAAAGTGACGCCTGAAATTGCCGAAGCGCGTGGCGTTCCGGTGGGGCAGGATTGCATCTCACCGCCGCGCCATTCGGCCTTTTCAACGCCCGGCGAGCTTCTGGACTTTATAGCGAAATTGCGTGATTTGTCAGGTGGTAAGCCGATTGGCTTCAAGTTATGTATCGGCCATCCCAGTGAGTTTATGGCCATTGTCAAGGCGATGTTGGAGACGGGCATCACGCCTGATTTCATCGTGATTGATGGCAAGGAGGGCGGCACGGGTGCAGCGCCTCTGGAATTTGCTGATCATCTTGGCACGCCGCTGCGAGAGGGGCTGACCTTTGCGCATAACTGCCTGCTGGGCGCTGGATTACGGGATCGCATTCGGATCGGAGCGAGTGGGCGCATCGTCACCGCTTTTGATATGGTGCGCGTGCTGGCGCTTGGGGCTGATTGGTGCAACTCAGCGCGGGGCTTCATGTTTGCGCTGGGCTGCGTGCAATCGCTTTCCTGTCACACCGACCACTGCCCCACCGGCATCGCAACCCAGAACAAGTTGCGGCAGAAGGCTCTTGTGGTACCCGATAAGGCCGAGCGCGTGCGCCGTTTCCATGCCAGCACACTGGAGGCGCTTGCCGATCTCGTCGCGGCGGCGGGTGCGACCCATCCGGCTGATATAACGCGCCATCAGATCATGCAGCGCAATGCGCAAGGCGAGGTGCGCAGTTTCGGTGAGGCCTATCCAGAGCTTGCCCTTGGCGCATTGCTCGATGGGCGCGCGCCAGACTGGTATGCGCGCCACTGGGCCATGGCGGATGCTTCGAGCTTCAGGCCGAGACTGCCTTAGCGTCGGTCGATGGTGAATTTCTGAAAACCGCGCAACATGGCAGGTTTCTTGGAGGAGATGATGCGGGAATTTACACCCGTCCAGCCAATCTCACCCGACAGTCGGCCATATTCAATCTTGGGGCAGCGGTTCATGATGACCGTCACACCCTTCTCCTCCGCGCGGAGTGCAGCTGCATCATTGCGCACTGAAAGCTGCATCCAGATGACTTTCGGGAGCGGGGAGAGTGCCAGCGCCTCATCGACGATCCCATCCGCAGCCTGCGAATTGCGGAAAATTTCGACCATGTCGAGTGGCTCAGGGATTTCCGCCAGCGAGCCATAGACCTTGACGCCGAGAATGTCCTGACCAGCCAGGCCCGGATTGACCGGGAAGAGCTTGTAGCCGCGTCCAACCAGATATTTGAGCACGATGTAAGAGGGGCGTGCCTCATTGCCCGACGCCCCAACAAGCGCGATGGTCTTCGTGCTCTTGAGGATACCGCGGATCAGTTCATCAGAATAAGAGTCGTGGTTCATGCGCTTGCTACCTTCAGCCAACTGTCCTGCCAGATGTGGGGGAGAAAGTCGAGGAAGGCGAGGGGCTGAAAAATTCGATCGGTTTCACAACAATTTGCGGCTTGTTTCTGCCAAATTGAATCCGCGGCTTCATAGAATGAGTCAGCTGCTTTCCAGATTGAATCTGTTGCCAGCGCCAAACCTTGATGGCAAAGCCGGATCAGAGGTGAGCGATGACGATTTTGATGACTGCGCAGGAATTGACAGGGCTTCTGGAACGGGAATTTCCGCAGATCGAAATGGGGCGGGAATTTGTGATCGAAGCTGTCGAACCCATGGGCGCGATGATGCGCCTCAAGGGGCAGAACAAGCATTTGCGCCCCGGTGGGACCATTTCTGGCCCAGCGATGTTTCTGCTGGCTGATGTCGCCTTCTATGTCGCGATCATGGCTCAGATCGGCCCCCAGTCTTTGACCGTCACCACCAATCTCAACATCAACTTTCTGCGCAAGCCCGCGCCGGGCGATCTCGTCGCGCAGGTGCGCCTTTTGAAGCTGGGCAAGCGGCTCGCCGTCGGGGAGTGCTTTTTACATTCGCCGGGGGATGAGGATCCGGTCGCCCATGCGACGGGGACCTATTCCATCCCGCCTCGCTAAGCCACCTTCACAGGCAGCCCTTCGCCGCCTAAAAGGTCCCCAAGATCAATGGAGCGAAACACCCATGTCACTGCCGACCTTTACCGCTGTCACCCGCACGCAGGGCAATAATCGCGCGCTCAAGGAAGGCATTGTGAAGCCCTCGACCTGCCAGTTGCAATTCATCGAGGTCGATCCGCTCATCGCCGCTTTCCGCCGCGAGGTCCGCGCCAGCGAATTCGACATCTGCGAACTCGCCATCACGACCTATATCTGTGCCAAGGCCCATGGGAAGAAGCTGACCGCGATCCCGGTGCCGCTGGTGCGCCAGTTCCATCATGGCGCGATCCTTGTGAATGCCAAGGCTGGCATCAAGTCACCCAAGGATCTTGAGGGCAAGCGGGTTGGCGTCAATCGCGGCTATACGGTGACAACCGGTGTCTGGGCGCGCTCCATCCTGCAGGAAGAGCATGGCGTCGATCTGTCCAAAGTCACCTGGGTTCTGTCCGGCGATGAGCATGTGGCTGAATATGTGCCGCCGAAGAATGTCGTGCCGATTGAGGCCGGCAAGAAGATGGACGACATGCTGGTGTCGGGTGAGCTGGTGGCTGCCATCGGCGTCGATGTGAAACATCCCGATATCGTGCCGCTGATCCCCAATGCTGCCGAGGCAGGCTATGCTGCCTATCAGCGCAACGGCCATTACCCGATCAACCACCTTGTCGTGATCAAGGATGAACTGATCGAAAAGCACCCCGGTCTGGCGCGCGACATCTATCAAGCCTTCAAGGCGTCCAAGGATCTTTATGTTGAGAAGCTGAAAGCCGGCCAGATTGAAAATCTCGATGCTGCGGACAAGGTGCATCAGAAGGTGATCAGCATGGGCGGTGACCCGCTGCCTTATGGTGTGGAAGCCAACCGCAAAACCATCGAGACCCTGATCGGCCACGCGCTGACGCAAGGGATCATCACCGAGCGCGTGAAGGTCGAGGACTTGTTTGCGAAGGAGACGTGGGGGTAGGCGATTACTTACGGTTGTCCGGTGCGCGCTGCCTGATCACACGCTGCCCAAAAACTCCAGCATGCGCTTTGCCGTTGCTTCCTCTGTCTGCTCGGCCACGCTCACATCCCAATATTGAGAGTTGGGCAGGCATTCGTGCAGATAGCGCGCCGCTGAAGTTGCGTGGAATGCGTCATTGCCGGGCACGACGAGGGCGGGGAGTTTGCAGCGCAACAGATCTTCAGGCTCAGCGCCGGGTGCGGTGTCGCGATCAAACATGGTGCGCGCCCAACCGGCGACGATGAGCTTATAATCTTCAACATTGAGCTGCGCATAATGGGACGCAAAGTCAGCGTCAGCCTTGATCACAGAGGCCCAAGGCCCGCCACGCGGATCGGCACCGAAAGCTTTGCCGTCCTTGTTGACGAGATCCACCACGGCCTGCAACCCGTTTTGATGGACGAATGCAAGATGCTCCGCAAAGCGTTGCTGACTGGACAGGCGATATTTCGCACCACCCACCGGCCAGAAGAGCACAAGGCTCGCCACGCGTTCAGGATGCATGACACCCATTGCAGCGACGGGCGAGCAGCCCATGCAGCCGCCCATCATATGCGCCTTCTCGATCTTGAGGTGATCCATCAGAGCGATGGCCTGACGGACATAATGTGCAAAAGTCAGCCGCTCGACGCGCCCGCCAGACTGGCCGCATTCGCGGCGATCAAACATGATGAGCTGGTGATGCTTTGACAGGTTATCGACAGGCTTGAACTTTGCGTAATGGCCTTGCGTGGACCATTTCTCAATGGTCGCGTCAAAGCCACCGGGTGAGAACATGATGATGGGTGCGCCTTCACCCACGATCTCGTAACGCGTGCTAATCCCGTCGAGCGTAACCTGCGCCATGATCAGCCCTTGATCTGCTTGCCTGCGCGAATGTCAGCGACGAGTGCCGAGAAGGCATCAATCGTACCGCGCGCAGTGTTGAAGTAAGTATCGGTCTTGGAGTCGATCCATTTCTCGCCATAGCCGAGGACGGTCTGAGCAAGACGCACACGGCCATCGAGCCAGGGGCCGCCGCCAAAGCCGCCGATCACCGGGATCTTCACAGCCTCTACGACGGCTTTGCCAGCAACCGGTCCTGAATTGGTGAAGTCAAGCGCGACAGCGCCGGCCTCTTCCAGCATCTTTGCTTCTTCGACGAGCTTTGCAGCTGCTTCAGCGGACGCCTGCGCATTGGCAGAATTTTGTGCGCTGTAGGGAATGCCGAAACGCATCGCCGTTTGAGGCGTCAGGCCGAACTGCGCGAAAACCGGAATGCCTGCACGAGTGAGCGCACGAACAGCTTCTGGAAAATCGGCAGCAGCGTCGAGCTTGATCATGTCGGCGCCGCCTTCCTTGACGATGCGCACGGCAGCTTTCAGGGCGCTGTCGATACCTTCCTGCAAGGGGCCATAGGGCATGTCGCAAGAAACGAGCACACGTGTTGCTGCACGGCGCACGGCTTTGCAGCAGACGAGGATTTCATCCAGTGTCACTTGCAGCGGATTTGTGTGGCCCCACAAATTTGCGCCCACGCTGTCTCCGATCGAGACAAAATCAACGCCTGCCATTTCAGCAAAGCGTGTTGTGGGATAATCCCAAGCGACAACGCCCGCGCTTTTGATGCCGTCACGCTTCATCTGCTGCAGCATGGGAATGGTCACGGGGCCGTTGCTCATATTCGATCCTCTCTGAAGCGCGTCGAGCCTTGTTTCTGCCTTGGCCGTCAATCGGCAAGGAGTTATTGCCTGGTCACTTCCGCCACGTCAATGGGCAAGGTTCGGAGGCGGAATAAAGGGGAACCGGGGCTTGAGGCGTGGCGTTGATCGCAGGGCAAATGAGGAGCTTTGTGATGTCGCACTACACGTTCGAAATCCACTGCGGATCCGCCACTCTGATGCGCCAGAGCGATGTGGAGCTGACCAATCGCAGCGCGGTTTGGGATCGTGTGACTGAACTCGCGCAGGGTGTCAATGAACCCGGTGCGCGCGTCGTTGTTCGTGATGAGCAAGGCGAGATCATTGTTTCAATCGGCTTGTGGACTGTGCACAATCTTGTGCGCAAAACTGCAGCCGCTCACGCTGCATGAGGTCTGCTGTGCAAGATCTGAAGGAACGCACTGCACCTGATCGCGTGATTGACCTCATGTCCGTCTATGACGGCTGGTCGATCATGCGCGTGGCAACGATTGAACTGAGTGATGGACAGCATATCCATCGCGAGGTCGAAGATCACGGCCGCGCAGTGGCGGTGCTTCCCTATGATCCTGAGCGGCGCGTGGCCTTGCTGGTGAGGCTGCTGCGCGCGCCTGTGCTTGTTGCCAATAGCAAGGAGCGTTTGCTCGAAGTGCCAGCCGGGATCATGGAGGAAGACGATCCTGATGCCTGTGCACGTCGCGAGGCGATGGAAGAATGCGGCCTGAAGCTCGGTGAGCTGGAACATGTCATGCTGGCATGGACCATGCCTGGCATTTCCACCGAGCAGATGGATTTGTATCTCGCTCCCTATGCTGCAGCTGATCATGTGGCAGCTGGTGGCGGTCTGCCGGAGGAGCATGAGGATATAATCCCCGTTGAGCTGGCGCTGCGCGACGTGCTCGAAATGGCCGATCGGGGCCAGCTGACGGATATGAAGACCTATGCCCTCGTGATGGCACTGTTTCGTCGTCAGCCAGAGCTGTTCCGTTGAGTTGACTTCAAGAGCAGCATGGGGCCTCCTTGCCTGACTGGGGAGGGGGTCTCATGGCTTTGAGCGAAGAGGTGCGCCGCGTTGTCACGACTGTCGATGCAAGCGGCAAGGCTGTCGTCCTGTTGGATGGCGACAATCCTCACAAGGTGAAACGCGAAGGCCGCGGTACCGTCTCGCGATTGCTTTGGGTGACGCAGGAGACGCCAGCCGATATAGCCGGTCCAGCTGATCGGGCAGCTGTCAAGATTGGTGTTGCCCCACCGGCCGGAGGCTCGATCTTTCGCATTGTCGATATTCCACCGACGCCGAAGGAGGTCGATGATCTTCCGCTCGACTATCACCATGCGCAACATGGCGCTTCGACGCCAAAGCGACATATGCCACCGCGCCATCCCCTGATGCATGCAACTCGAACCGTTGATTACGCCATCATTATGCAGGGGGAGATTGATATGCTGCTGGATGATACGGAGATCCATCTGAAGGCAGGTGACGTGCTTGTTCAGCAAGGCACCAATCATGCCTGGGTCAATCGTGGCACAGAGCCCTGCCGGATTGCCTTCGTTCTGATTGATGCGCAAGAACCGTGATCAGATTCGCCCCTTTGGCTGCATCCCCAGATAAACCTGCCCGATCACCTCGAAATTCGCCTGCGAGGCCTGCCCCTGTTGGGAAGCGCAGTTGATATCGCGGAAACGGCGTTCGAACGGATTTTTCTGGAAGATCGCAGTGCCGCCCGCAGCATGATAGGCAAAGTCCACGACTTCGCGGCCCTCATTCATGGCAAAGGTTGAGGCAAGGCGCATCTCAGCCTTGTCCTGCAGGGAGAAGGGCTGTCCTTGCTCCGCCATCTCCCACAGCCGACCATAGACATCAAGGACGAAGCCGCGCGCCGCGCGCAGGCGTGCTTCCGCCACGGCGACTTTGGATTGGATGACGGCATTCTCTGCCAATGTCCATTGCCCTTGTGCGGATTGTGGCGACTTCTTCGACGCAAGAGCGATGAATTCGTCAAGGGTCGCACGCGCTATGCCAAGAGCAACAGCTGAGAAGCTCAGGCCAAAGATGTTGAAACCCGTGAAGTGATCATAAAGCGGGTTCGACACGCGCCGGTCTGCTGCTGCATCGCGCGTATAAGTGTAGTCTTCTGGCACGAAAAGATCGGTGACTTCGTAACTGTCACTTCCTGTTCCGCGCAGGCCCATCACTTGCCAGTCATCTGTGACTTTTGCTTGGCTCTTGGGAAACAGCATGGTGCGCTCGACGGGTTTGCCGTCCTTGTTCTTAAGAGGCGTTCCATCCTCGTCATAGACGAGGCAATGGCCGCCCAGCCAATCTGAATGCCGGCTGCCACTGCAATAGAACCACTGTGCAGTGACGTGATAACCGCCTTTTGTTTTTACTGCGCGAGCGCCGCGATTATTGGGTCCTGAAGCTGTCACGGAACGCGGACCACCAAAGATCTCTCTGGCTATGTCGCGTTCGAGATAGGCCGAGGCCATTGAGACGCCGCAACCTTGCCCCACGCACCAGCCGGCGCTTGCATCGGCAGAGGCGACGGCTTCGACAGCCTTGAAGAAAGTGATCAGATCACATTCCTCGCCGCCAATGTCTGAGGGGACCAGCATGTGAAACAGCCGCTCCTTGTGTAGTGCATCAAGCAGATCGGCTGGCAGGCAGCGTTCGCTTTCAATCCGTGCGGCATTGTCCGAGATGAAAGGTATCAGCGCGCGCGCGGCCTTGTCATGCTGGCGACCTGTTTCGGCCCGTGTGAGCATTCCCCGTCCTCCCTTTGGGTCTATTTTGGCGGCTTTGGGGTGCTGGTCAACTGCTGCAAACCGCGTAAGCTCAGCGGGATGGGAGGAACCAATGCCATTTTGTCAGACGCGCGGTGTGCGCATTCATTACGAAGTGCAAGGGCAGGGAGAGCCGCTGGTCCTGATCCATGCCAATCCCTTCGACAGAAGGCTTTGGTTGTTTCAGGCGGCGCGCTATTCGGCTTTCTACAAGGTCATCAATATCGACCTGCGGTCCTATGGACATTCCCAAACGGTTCTTACCCGCTACAGTCTGCCAGACCTGAAAGATGATGTGCGCGCGGTTTTGGCGCAGGAGGGGGTCAGTAGCGCTATTTTCATGGGGGTGAGCGTGGGGTCGGGTATCTGCCTGCTGATGGCACTCGACCATCCCGGCATGACCAAAGCCATCGTGCCGGTTGGGGGCTCTGCCAGCGGGCCGGAAAATGTGGAGCGCATCACCAGCCAGATTCATCAGGAGACGCTGGCGGCAGACATCATGCGCCTGATGGTCAGCTATACCGGCCCCGGCTTTGCAGAGACCCCCAAGGGCCGCTGGCTGCTGAATCAGTTCATTGACCGGGCGCGAGACATGTCGGCTGAGGGCATTTCCAACGTGTTCCGGGCCAGAGCCGGCTTCGATATGGCACCTCGTCTGCCGGATCTGGCGGTGCCGACGCTGGTGGTGAATGGGGAGTTCGATGCCTCACTTGAGCGCGGCAAGATCACGGCTTCTCTGGTGCCTGGCGCCCGTCACGCCATGATCCCCGGCACCGGCCATGCCTGTGTGATTGAGGATCCGGTGGGGTTTGATGCCGCAGTGGTTCCGTTTCTGCGGGATTTGGGGCTTTGGCGCGGTCCCTGATCCTTGCCCCACAGCCCGTCTGGCCCTAAAAGGCAACGGCCCCAATGGGGGGCCTGAGCGGGCCGCTGGCTGATTCCTGAACATGAGTTTCACCGACCATTTGCAGCCTGAGCGGCTGAGCCGCGGGCGCATTTACCAGCAGCGCATTCTTGCGCTTCTGATCGTGCTGGTTTCGCTCGCCTTCTTTCTGCCGGGCTTTTCCACGCTGCAGCCGATGGACCGCGATGAGCCGCGTTTCGCGCAGGCGACGAAGCAGATGCTGGAGAGCGATGACTACATTGCCATCCGCTTTCAGAATGAGGCGCGGAACAAGAAGCCGGTGGGCATCTACTGGATGCAGGCAGCGGTGGTCTCAGCAGCCGAAGCGGTCGGCATCGAGCAGGCACGCGCGAAGATTTGGGTCTATCGAATCCCGTCATTGCTCGCGGCCATTGCGACGGTCTTGCTGACATGGTGGGGCGCACGCGCTTTGATGGGTGAGGGCTCAGCCCTTGTGGCGGCCATGTTGGTGGGCTCGACGATCCTGCTGGGTGTGGAGGCGCGACTTGCTAAGACCGACGCTGTTGTGACGGCGACGGTCACCGCTGCGATGGCTGTGCTGGCGCGCTTGTGGATCTCGCGCGGCAAGGAGGCGCTGGGTGGGGCGCAGCTGTGGAAGCTTGCCTTCATCTTCTGGTTTGCGGTTGGCATCGGCATTCTGGTCAAGGGACCGATTACGCCTATGGTGCCGCTCTTTGCCAGCGTTGCATTGGTGATCTATGCGCGCTCTGCGGGTTGGCTGAAGGGCGTGAAACCCTTCTTTGGAATTTTGCTCACCCTCGCAATCGTAGCGCCCTGGTTTTATCTCATCATGAAAGCGACACAGGGCGCTTTCCTTCAGGACTCGCTCGGCGCTGACATGTTGAGCAAGGTGAAGTCAGGGCAGGAGGCGCATGGCGCTCCACCCGGCACTTATCTGCTCGCATTCTTTGCAACGGCTTGGCCGATGTCTCCGCTGGCCGTGCTTGCCATCCCCTTTGCCTGGAAGTTGCGGCGCGATCCAACTGTCGCTTTTCTGCTGGCATGGATCATCCCGGTCTGGCTCCTGTTTGAGCTGGTGCCGACGAAGCTGCCTCACTATGTGCTGCCGACCTATCCCGCCATTGCGATGCTGACAGCCTATGCATTGGAAAAGAATGCGCTCGCCTTGCAGGGTCGCTTGCGCCATGTGCTTTGGCTCGTGCCCGGCATCGCCATCGTTCTGGCGCTGGTTGGTCTCATTGGTCCCTTCGTGCTCGGCGCGCCTGCGGGCGTGATGTTCTATTTCGTTGCCCCCTTCGTGCTGTGGCAAGCGTGGCGCATGACGGTTGCCATTCGACGTCGTGAAGAAGGGCGTCTGGTTCCCGGCGGCGCGGTGCTCGCCTTCTTTGCCTATGTGATGGTCTATGGGGGCATTCTCTCAGGCCCTGTCTTTGCAACCTATGGCCTGTCTCCACGTCTTGCTGAAGCGCGGCGGATCGCCGTCAGCGAGACTGTGGGATGTTTTGAGTTGCTGCCCGTCACGACGCGCTATCGCGAACCAAGCCTTGTGTTTCTGACCCAAACCGATCTCGCTATGGAAGATGGCGCCGGCGCTGCGCGTTTCATGTCAGAAGGGCGCTGCCGAATTGCCTTCATTGCTGCGCAGGAAGAAGCAGCCTTCAAGCAGGGGCTCGGTGACCAGTCCAGCAAAGTGGTCCTGCGGACGCGGCTCACGGGAGTGAATTTGAATGGTGGCCGCAAGCTCGACATAGGTGTCTATGTGCGAGGTGCCGAATGAGTCCGCATCTTCGGTTGGGTCATGCCGGGCGCAATTTTTTCCGCCGCTGGCGCCAGCCGCGCATGATCGAGCGGGATGAGGCCCTGCGTCGGCTTGATGCAATTGCGGTCATCGTTCTTGCGGTCGCTGTGATCTCTGTTGCACTCATAGGCGATGCCGTCATTGCTCAGTCGGTGCGCGGCCTGCCGTCATGGGTTCATTCCATCTTTGCCACCATCACGCGGCTGGGAGATTCAGGCTATATCTTTGCCTTAAGTGCCATCATTGCTATTGCGGCCTTGTTGTTGCGGGGGCGGGGACATGGAACGGCCTTTGACCGGGCCTGTCTGTTTCTGGCCGAGCGGGCGACCTTTATCTTTGCCGTCAATGCGGTCGCAGGTCTCCTCGGACAATTTGTCAAACATCTCTTTGGCCGGGCACGCCCCTCGTTGATCGACATGGTTGGACCTTTTCATTTCGACATGCTGGCCTTTTCCTCGCGCTATGCAAGTTTCCCTTCAGGTCACAGTCTTACAGCCTTCGGCACTGCGCTGGCCCTTGCTTACATGTTGCCGCGCTGGCGCTGGGTGTTGCTCGCCTTGGCCGCGCTCGTTGCCATTTCGCGTGTCATCATTTCTGCGCATTATCCAAGCGACATTTTGGCTGGCGCTGCAGTTGGCATTGGCACGGCCATTTTGCTACGGCGTGCCTTTGCGCTACGTGGCATCACCTTCCGTTACTTGAGCCATGGCCCGCGTCTGCGCGGACAGGGCAAGATCTGGCCTGCGCTGCGGCGCGCCTTCAACCCGTGAGATGATTATGAGCGAGTCTCTTCAGCCGCGCGTCTGCGTCGTCGTTCCTGCCCGCAACGAAGCCGGGAATATCCTGCCGGTCGTGAGCGAGGTCGAAGCTGCGCTGGCGGCCTATGCGCCCTTCGAAATCATTTATGTGAATGATGGTTCGACGGATGCGACACCCGGCGAGATTCGTGAGCTGATGCAAACGCGCCCCTATCTGCGTCTGGTGGAACATGCGCAATCTTGCGGCCAGTCTGCGGCTGTGCGCACTGGGGTGCGCGCTGCGCGGGCACCGATCATCATCACGATTGATGGCGACGGGCAGAATGATCCTTCATTCATGCCAGCTTTTCTGCGGGCGCTTGATGCAGCTGGACCGCGCTGCGGTCTTGTGCAGGGTCAGCGCGTGGGCCGCAAGGACACAGCGTTCAAGCGCTTCCAGTCGCGCGTGGCCAATAAAGTGCGTAATGCTGTCCTGAAAGATGGGACGCGCGACACGGGCTGCGGCTTCAAATGTTTTCCGCGGGACGTCTATCTTTCGCTGCCTTATTTTGATGCGCTACATCGCTTCATGCCTGCGCTCGTGAAGCGTGAGGGGTATGAATTGGCTTATGTCGATGTCATTGATCGCCCGCGCCATGCGGGTGTGTCCAACTATGGTTTCTTTGATCGCCTGTGGGTCGGTATTGTCGATCTTATGGGTGTCAATTGGCTGATCCGCCGTCGCAAGCGCGTACCGGTGGCGCAAGAGGTGGTGCGGTCATGATTGCCGATCTGTGGAACTTCATCGGGGGTTATTTTCACGATGTTTTCGTGACGCGGCTCGATTGGTGGGCTTATGTCGGAATCATCGCGCAAGCTCTGTTTACCGGCCGTTTTCTTGTGCAATGGGTGGCGAGCGAGAGAGCAGGGCGCAGCATCATTCCCTTCAGCTTTTGGATCCTGTCGATCAGCGGTGGAACATTGTTGCTGATTTACGCCCTTTATCGTCGCGACCCGGTCTTCATTTTGGGGCAGGGTTTGGGCGTGGTGATCTATGTGCGCAATCTTGTCCTCGTGCTGCGCGAGCGGCGGGAGAAGAGTGCCGAATAGGCCCCCTGCTTCCCATGGGAGAAGCAGGGCCTTTCTTGCGGGCGCTTTTTTGTGCTGGCGACTAGCGACTGCCTTCTTGCCGCATTCTCTCAAAGCCTTGCACCAGATCCTCCTTCAAATCTTCCAGATCCTCCAGGCCGACCTGAAAGCGCAAGGCGGGCCCGCCAGGGTTCCAGTGTGTCGCGGTGCGATAGGTGGAGCAGTCGAAGGGGATGACGAGGCTTTCATAGCCGCCCCACGAATAGCCCATGCCAAAGAGTTCGAGCCCATCGAGCATGGCTGCGAGCGCCTTGTCGGAAACCGGATGCAGGATGACGGAGAAAAGGCCTGATGCGCCGGTGAAGTCCCGTTTCCAGATGGCGTGACCGGGATCGGTGGGTAGGGCAGGATGCAAAACGCGCTTCACCTCCGGGCGTGACTGCAACCAAGTTGCCAGGGCGATGCCCTGACGTTCTGCTTCGCGCAAACGCAACTCCATGCTGCGCATCCCACGCAGGCAGAGATAAGCATCTTCCGGCCCTGCGCAGATCGCAAAGGCATCGAAGGTCTGGCGCAAGCGTTTGGCCCATGCCGCATTGGCAGAGACAAGACCCAGCAGAAGATCAGAATGACCGGAGAGATATTTGGTGCCGGCTTCTACAGCGAGATCAATGCCGCGTTCATGCGGGGGGAAGAAGAGCGGCGTTGCCCAAGTGTTGTCCATGATCACGCAGGCGTCACGCTCATGCGCCACTGCAGCGATGGCTGGAATGTCCTGCATCTCGAAACTTTGCGATCCCGGCGCTTCGGTCAAAACCGCACGCGTCGTATCTGTAAAAAGCGCGGCGATGCCTGCACCCACAAGCGGATCATAATAGGTGGTCTCCACGCCCATCCGCTTGAGAATGACGTCGCAGAAATGACGAGTGGGCTGATAGGCACTGTCGGTCACGAGTAGGTGATCGCCAGACTTCAGGGCGGTCAGCAAGGCAAGGGAGACAGCTGAAAGACCGGAGGGCGTCAGGACGGTATCGGCTGCCCCTGCAATTTCGCTCCAGGCTTCTTCGAGCGCACGGGTGGTCGGCGTGCCCTTGGTGCCGTAGGTATATGGGATATTACGTCTCTTCAGGCTCTCCATGCTTGGGTAAAGCACGGTTGAGCCACGATAGATCGGGGTATTCACAAAGCCGAACTGCTGGTCGGGATCGCGTCCGGCATGGACGAGGCGCGTACGGGAGCGCAACCGCTTGCGGGTATCGTCGGAGAGCTTGGACATGGGGCTCCTGCAGGCTTGACCAGAGGGATGAATACCCCTTCACTGGTCGAAAGGAAATCAGGCCAGTATGGCCCTTGGGTGTGGAGACTGACCATTATGCGCAGCTTGATTTTAGGGCTCTCTTTCGCCGTTGCCACGCTCACTTCCGCTCAGGCAGGCGTTCTCGATACGGTTCGCCAAAAGGGCTTTTTGGCCTGTGGTTCCAATACCGGCCTTGCTGGCTTTGGCTTGCCTGACAGCAAAGGTGAATGGAGCGGCCTTGATGTCGATTTCTGCCGGGCGATGGCGGCTGCGATCTTCAATGATCCGACCAAGGTGAAGTTCATTCCACTGACCGCCAAGGATCGCTTCACGGCCCTGCAATCGGGTGAGGTCGATGTGCTTGCGCGCAATGGTACCTGGACGCAATCCCGCGAGGCGGAGCTGGGCCTGCATTTCGGTGCGGTGAACTACTTCGATGGTCAGGGCTTCATCACGCGCAAGAAGAACAATATTGCATCCGCGATGGAATTGAATGGCGCGTCGGTCTGTGTGCAGCAGGGCACGACGACGGAACTCAATCTCGCGGACTTTTTCCGCACGCATAAAATGAAATATGAAGTCACCGTCTTCGCAACCTCCAATGAGGCGATCAAGTCCTATGACTTAAATCGTTGCGATGCCTTCACCACTGATGTCTCCCAGCTTTATGCAGAGCGTTTGAAGCTCGTCAATCCTGATGAACATGTGGTGCTGCCTGATGTCATCTCGAAAGAGCCTTTGGCGCCTGCTGTTCGTCAGGGTGACTCGCAATGGTTCAATCTTGTACGCTGGGTTCACTATGCCATGGTCAATGCGGAAGAGCTTGGCATCACCAAGGCCAATGTCGATCAACGTCGCAAGGACACGACACCCGAAGTGCGACGCCTGCTGGGTGAAGAGGGCGATTTCGGCAAGGGCCTTGGCCTGACGAGAGATTGGGCCTATCGCATCATCAAGCATGTCGGCAATTATGGTGAGGTCTTTGATCGGAATGTCGGGGAAGGGTCGCGCCTCAAGATCGCGCGGGGCCTCAACAATCTCTGGAACAAGGGCGGTCTGCAATATGCCCCGCCGGTGCGTTGATTAAGTCTGCGTGATGAACAGGGCCGCCACGACAAGCCTGCTGCATGATCCGCGTTGGCGCGGATTGTTGTGGCAGGCCGGGTTGGCCGTGCTTGTCATCTTCCTCGTTTATGAGGCAGCCGAAAATGCCATCACCAATATGCGGGCGCGTGGCATTCCCACCAATTTCGATTTCTGGAATCGTACATCCGGTTTTGACATCAATCAAACGCTGATCAGCTATTCGGCAACCTCGACCTATGGAGAGGCGTTCTGGGTCGGCTTGTTGAATACGCTTGTTGTCGCCTTGATTGGTATCGTCTTTGCAACCCTGATTGGCGTGATCATTGGCGTGATGCGCTTGTCACAAAATGTGGCAGCGCGAGGTATTGCCTCTGTCTATGTCGAAGTGTTGCGCAATACGCCACTGCTGCTGCAACTCCTGTTCTGGTACAATGCTATTCTCGTGCCCTTGCCAGCGCCACGGGCATCGCTTGCACTTCCCTCCGTCAGCTTGACGCCGCCCAGTTTCGTCTCAGGCCTTCTGACTGCCCTGTCATTTGCAGCTGTCATCCTCGCATGGCGGATGCGCGGGCGCTTTGCGCCTGCAATGATGGCCCTTGGTTCTGCTGTCGGGTTCATCATTCTGCTCTTTGGAGCAGGCGCCTTTCTCGGTCTGTCAGGTGGCGGCATCTTGCATTGGGGCGCGCCGGCCGGGGTCTATCTCAACAATCGCGGCCTGTTTCTGCCAAGCCCGCATTTGGGTGAAGGGGCGGGGATGGTGCTCCTGAGCTTGCTCGCCGCGATCCTTGCCGCGGTCGGCTACTGGATTTACGCGCGCCATCGCCAAAGGCGCAGCGGTCAGCAAAGCCCGGTCCTGCTTGTCGCGACAGGTCTTGTTGTTTTGCTTCCGCTCGCAGCTTTTGAAATGGCCGGTCGTCCGGTCGCGTTTGAGTTTCCCGCCTTGCGGGGATTTAACTTTCAGGGCGGGATGCGCGTCTCACCGGAATTCGTGGCGTTGACGCTGGGGCTTGTCCTTTACACGGCCGCCTTCATCGCAGAAGTGGTGCGCTCAGGCATTCAGGCAGTTGCGCGCGGGCAGGGTGAGGCAGCATCGGCTTTGGGCCTGTCTCAAGGCCAGTCCTTGCGGCTCGTCATCTTTCCGCAGGCCATGCGCGTGATCATTCCACCCCTTACCAATCAATATCTGAACCTGACCAAAAATTCCTCTCTGGCGGTGTTCATCGGCTATCCCGATCTTGTGCAGGTGTTTGCTGGCACTGTTCTCAATCAAACGGGAGCGGCTGTGCAGGTGATTGCGGTGACGATGGGCGTCTATCTGTTTCTGTCGCTGGTGACGTCGGGATTGATGGCGCTTTATAACCGCCGCATGACTTTGGTGGAGCGCTAGACGATGTTTGTGCGCAGCCAATCTTCGCCCATTTTGCCGCCGCCGCTCGGCAGTCGTGGGGCGATCGCGTTTCTGCGCGAACAGTTATTCGCGGGTCCCGTATCAGCGCTCTTCACCTTGGGGGCGCTGATCCTGATCATCTCCCTGGTGCCGGATATGTGGCGCTATCTGGTGAGTGACGCCGTTTTCTCGTCCCCGGATGGTCAGGCCTGCCGTCAGCCCGGCGCTGGCATGTGCTGGTCATTCATCGCCAACAAGATCGAATTCTTTCTTTATGCATCCTACCCACGTGATGCTGTTTGGCGCGTCAATCTGTGCCTCTTGGCAGGCGCTGTGCTCATCACCTGGCTTTTGTGGCCAGGTGCGAAACGCAAGGGCATAGGGGGGCTTCTCTTCTTCCTTGTCTATCCTGTTGCCTGCGTGTGGCTGTTGCACGGGTTTGAGGCCTTGAGCCTGCGCACAGTGCCAACCAATCTTTGGGGCGGCATTTTTGTCAGCCTGATGGTGTCGCTTGTCGGCATTGTGTTCTCGCTGCCGGGCGGGGTTTTGTTGGCGCTTGGGCGGCGGTCGAGACTGCCAGTCGTGCGGTTCTTTTCGACACTCTTCATCGAGTTTGTGCGTGGGGTACCACTGATCACGGTGCTCTTCATGGCCAATACAATGTTGCCGCTCTTCGTGCCGGAGAACTGGTCGCCGGATCGGTTGTTGCGCCCGTTGATTGGTGTCGCCCTTTTTGCCAGTGCCTATATGGCTGAAGTGGTGCGCGGCGGTTTGCAGGCCATCGGCAAGGGCCAATATGAAGGCGCGCAAGCACTCGGACTGAGCTATTGGCAGATGATGCGGCTGATTATCCTGCCGCAGGCCCTTACCACTGTCATCCCCGGCATCGTCAATAATTTTATCGGCCTGTTCAAGGATACGACACTGGTTGCTGTGGTCGGCATTGCTGATTTTCTGCGCACGGTTGAAACAGCGCGGCTTGATCCGGCTTGGGCTGGGCCAACCATCTCAACGAGCGGCTATCTCTTTGCAGCTCTCTTTTACTTCATCTTCTGCTTTGGAATGTCGCGCTATTCGCTCATGATGGAGCGGCGGCTTTCGAAGGCCCGGCAAAGATAGGTGCAGGATGGATGCCTCGAAGGCCATCGAGATGATGGGCGTCAATAAATGGTTTGGCACATTTCATGTGTTGCGCGATATCAATCTTGAGGTCGCGCGGGGTGAGCGCATTGTCATTTGCGGGCCATCAGGATCAGGCAAGTCTACGCTCATTCGTTGCATCAACAGGCTTGAGGAACATCAGTCCGGGCGCATCATTGTCGAAGGGACTGAACTCACGAATGACCTTCGCAAGATCGACGAAATCCGCCGCGATGTTGGCATGGTGTTTCAGCATTTCAATTTGTTCCCGCATTTGAGCATTTTGGACAATTGCACGCTGGCGCCGATCTGGGTGCGGAAAATGCCGCGCAAGGAGGCCGAAGAGCTCGCGATGCATTATCTGACGCGGGTGAAAATTCCTGAACAGGCCTTGAAATATCCCGGCCAGTTGTCGGGCGGCCAGCAGCAGCGTGTCGCGATCGCGCGTGCTTTGTGCATGAACCCCAAGATTATGTTGT
Source organism: uncultured Beijerinckia sp. (assembly GCA_964557555.1). Taxonomy (GTDB): domain Bacteria; phylum Pseudomonadota; class Alphaproteobacteria; order Rhizobiales; family Beijerinckiaceae; genus Terripilifer. The sequence goes on along the minus strand of CAZLBA010000006.1, from coordinate 3,499 downwards.
TTGACGAGCCGACCTCTGCGCTTGACCCTGAAATGGTCAAGGAGGTGCTCGACACCATGGTGCAGCTGGCGCGCGACGGCATGACCATGCTCTGCGTCACGCATGAGATGAATTTCGCCCGGCAGGTGGCGGATCGGGTCATCTTTATGGATGGCGGTGAGATCGTCGAAATGAACGAGCCCGGCGCCTTCTTTGCCAGCCCCCAGCATGAGCGCACCAAGCTCTTTTTGAGCCAGATTTTGGGCTGACCCCGGTACTTGTCCGGCGCATATAAAATGCTAGGCTTGGGACAGAAAAACGTTGGGAGGAATGCTGATGCAGATGCGCTCTGCTGTGGCCGCTTTGGCTGTGACGCTCATGTCCGCCGTCTCTGTTCAGGCACAAGATGCTGCGACCTTCTATAAGGGGCGCAATGTCGATATCATCGTGGCATCCCCTCCGGGTGGCGGCTTTGACGCTTATGCGCGCATTATCGCGCGGCACATGCCGAAATATCTCAACGGTGCTAATTTCATCGTGAAGAACATGCCCGGTGCAGGCGCCAAACAGGCAGCCGCCTTCATGGCAGATGTGGCTGCCCGCGATGGATCAGTCATTTTGGCAGCCCAGCCGGGGTCGCTGGTCGAGCCTATTTTGGGGGACGCCAAGGCCGTCACCTATAAGCCACTCAGCTTCCAATATATCGGTAGCGCGGAGGCTTTCACGTCGCTCTGCCTCATGCGCACCGACAGTCCGGTGAAGTCCTATGCAGAATTGCATGAAAAGGAGGCCGTCTTTGGTGGTGACCAGATCGGTTCCACCACGCATGACCATTCAGTGATGTTCTCCAAGCTCTCCGGGGCCAAGATGAAGATGGTCACTGGCTATAAGGGTACCACAGATCTTGTGTTGGCCCTTGAGCGCAAGGAGATCGAGGGCTTCTGCGGCTATGCATGGTCCTCTTTGTTCTCCCGCTCGCCGCAGCTCGTGACAAGCGGTCGTGCACATATCGTCAATCAGCTTGCCCTGACGCCGCATCCTGAAGCGACAAAGGCAGGCGTGCCCAATGCGCTCGACTTCGTGAAAGATCCGCTGAACAAGAAGGCTATGGAGCTGGTCGCGACGGTTCAGGAATTTGGCCGACCTTATGCCGTGCATGGCGCTGTACCAAAGGATCGTGTGGAGGCCCTGCGCAAGGCCTTTGATGCGACGATGGCCGATCCCGAATATCAGGCTGAGGTCAAGAAAGCATCGCTTGATGTATCTCCCCGTACAGGCGAGCAGGTGACGCAATTGCTGCGCCGCGTCCTCGAAGCGCCGAAAGAGGTTCAGGACAAGGCGCGCTGGTCGATCACTTTCCCCTGATGGCGATCTCCGCGCCGGGCTTTGTCCGGCGCGGTTGCATTTTGGGGCGTGGCGCGTATAGCCAAGGCCCATGCAGATCCTTTCCATTCTCATCGACGTCGTCGTGCCCGTCTTTCTTGTGGCGGCAGTCGGCTTTGCATGGGCCAAGCGCGCCAAGCCCTTTGATCCCACCTTTGTCTCGCTGATGGTGACGGTCGTTGGTACGCCCTGTCTTGTCATCGACAGTATCTCGAAATCCGGCCTTCAGCCTTCGGCATTGGCGACCATGGGCCTTGCTGCCGCACTTTGTCATTTTGCGGCGATGGGAATTGGCTATGTCGTGCTGCGCATGATGGGCCAGCCGATCAATGTTTATCTGCCCGCCATGACTTTTGCGAATACGGGCAATATGGGTTTGCCCTTGACGCTGTTTGCCTTTGGTGAGGCGGGGCTTGCTTTGTCGATCGGCTATTTCACGCTCGCCTCGCTGTTGAATTTTGGTCTGGGGCAGGCGATTGCGTCCAAGAATTTCTCTATCGTCGAAATTCTAAAAATGCCGCTGGTCTGGGCAATCCTGCTCGCCATGCTGCTGGTCACAACAGGCACACAACTTCCGCGCATGATTGATCGTGCCATGGGTATCTTGGGTGGATTGACCGTGCCCTTGATGCTTGTGTCGCTCGGTTACTCACTCGCCCGCTTGAAGATCGCCTCGCTGAAGCGCGGAGTTATTTTGTCGCTTGTGCGTTTGATCGGTGGATTTGCGATCGGTTGGCTCATCGGATGGAGCCTGGGTTTGGAAGGCGTGGCGCTCGGTGTCGTCGTGACGCAAAGCGCGATGCCGTCGGCGGTTTACAATTACATGTTTGCTGCGCGCTTCGGGAATAGCGAGGAAGAAGTTGCGGGCATGGTGATTTTATCGACCTTTATTTCGCTGTTCTTGCTGCCGCTGTTTTTGGCGACGGTGATGTAGTGGGGCAGTCGGCAATCGGCAGTCGGCAGTCGTAGGGAACGCGGCCTGCTTCTCCCGTTGGGAGAAGCTGTCAGCGGATGCTGACTGATGAGGGGTTGCGGTCTCCGTTCTGAAAGTGCGTAACCCCTCATCCGCCGCCATCCGGCGGCACCTTCTCCCATTGGGAGAAGGGCGGCGCGGTGGAGGTTTGTGCCCAACAGCAAACAAAAACGGCCAGCATCTCTGCTGGCCGTCTTCTCAACTCAGACCGAAGTTAACTCACGAGCAACCCGTGGTCGAACCGCAGGTGTCGCACTTCAAGCAGGTGCCGTTGCGCACGAGCGTAAAGTTGGCGCATTCGGGGCAGGCTTCTCCGACATAGCCCTTCATGCGGGCTTCGGCGCGCTTGTCGGCGAGGGTGTCGCGGGGCTTGGCGCCGGCGGTGGCCGTCGTTGTGCCTGCGGCTTGCCAATCAAGCGAAGCGAGCGTGTCGCGCAGCTCAACGGCGGGGGACGTGCCAGCAAAAGCTGTTGGCTCGCCCGTTGTGCCATTCGCCACCAGCATCAGCTTTTCAGCCTTGCCGCGCACAAAGCCCGACGAGATGAGCGGGGCTTGGGCAGGCGCACGGCTCTGGTCATCGCCCTTGCCGATCACGGTGCCGCCGATATCGCTCACATCCACATGGGCGAGATCATTGCGGGCGAGATAAGAGATCGCCAGTTCGCGGAACACGTAATCGAGGATCGAGGTTGCGTTCTTGATCGCGTCATTGCCCTGCACGAAGCCCGCAGGTTCAAAGCGGGTGAAGGTGAAGGCATCGACATATTCTTCAAGCGGCACGCCATATTGCAGGCCAACCGAAATCGCGATCGCGAAGTTATTCATCAACGAGCGGAAGGCCGCGCCTTCCTTGTGCATGTCGATGAAGATCTCGCCCAGACGGCCATCTTCATATTCGCCAGTGCGCAGATAGACCTTGTGGCCACCCACGACCGCCTTCTGCGTATAGCCCTTGCGGCGATCAGGCAGACGCTCACGCTCACGCGTGCGCTCAACCTGCACGCGCTCGACGATCTTCTCGACAACCTTCTCTGCCAGCGCCGCGGTCTTGGCGGCGACAGGCATCTGGTTGAAGCTGTCGATGGCATCATCATCCTCATCAGCGTCATCATCAATGAGCTGAGCGTTGAGGGGCTGCGACAGTTTCGAACCATCGCGATAAAG
>CAZLBA010000005.1:51818-62145 GCA_964557555.1 uncultured Beijerinckia sp. | reverse complement strand
TTCTCGCGCTTGATGTCGAGAATCTTTTCAGTCAGGTCGGCTCTTTTCATGATTTTCTCCTGTTGCGGGATGATCAGGCGCTTGCGAATTCCTCGCGCGGCGCAAAGACGCTGGCTGCTGCAACGCCGGGCACAACGACCGGCGGCTTTTTGCGGTCATAGTTTTGGGGCACGTCATCGCGGAAAGTGCCGCTGCGTGTCACAAGGAAGTCGATGAGGTGGTTTCGCAGCGGATAGTAAGCGGGGTGTCGATGCACATCTTCGCGCAGACGATCCACTGGTAGCGGGTTTTCGACGATCTCTGCAATCATGGCCTGAGGGCCATTGGTCATCAGCACAATCTTGTCGGCAAGATACATGGCCTCATCGACATCATGCGTGATCATGAAAACCGTCTGACCCGTGCTGCGGCAGATGCGGCGCACCTCATCCTGCAAGGTGCCACGCGTGAGCGCATCAAGTGCAGAGAAAGGTTCGTCCATAAGCAGAATTTTGGGATCAATGGACAATGCGCGTGCAATGCCCACACGTTGCTTCATGCCGCCGGATAATTCAGCCGGTTTGCGATTGGCGGCATGGCCAAGTCCAACCAGCTTGATGGCACGCATGGCCCGTTCCGTTACTTCGGCGCGCGAAAGTTCAGGCCAGCGCGAGGAGACTGCGTAAGCAACATTGCCAAGCGCAGTCTTCCACGGCAGGAGGGCATGGCTTTGAAAGATGACAGCGCGATCAAGGCCGGGACCGGTGATCTCTTTTTCATCAATCAGCACCACGCCTTCATCAGGCTTGTCGAGGCCAGAGAGCACATTGAGCACGGTGGATTTGCCGCAACCGGAATGACCGATGACGCAGACAAATTCACCACGACCCACGCTCAGCCAGAGGTCTTCGAAGATTGTCACGCCCTTGCCATCTGGCGAGGGAAAACGGCGCGCAATGCCTTCGATGGAGATGAAGCGGTTTGACACGGGTTTACTCCGGGAAGGTGACAGCGCGTGAGGCGCGCGCGAGAAGCTGGTCGAGCAACATACCCACCACGCCAATCATCAAAATGGCGATGATGACATTGGTGATGGAGAGATTGTTCCATTCGTTCCAGACGAAGTAGCCAATGCCTGTGCCACCAACGAGCATTTCAGCTGCCACGATGACCAGCCAGGCAATGCCAATCGAAATACGCATACCGGTGAGAATGGTGGGAGCAGCCGCAGGTAGAATGACCGTCCAGGCGCGACGCCATGCATTGACCTCAAGGGTCTTTGCAACATTGAGCCATTCCTTGCGTACACTCATCACGCCAAAGGCCGTATTTACCAGCATGGGCCAAAGCGAACAGATGAAGATGACGAAAATGGCGGAGAGGCTCGAGTCCTTGATGGTGTAAAGCGCCAAAGGCATCCAGGCGAGCGGCGAGACGGGCTTCATCACCTGAATGAAGGGATCGAGAGCGCGACTCATCAAAGGCGACATGCCAATCAGGAAGCCCAGCGGAATGGCCAGCAAAACAGCGAGGCCATATCCAGCTGCAACACGCGCCATCGAAAAGGCGAGCTGAATGCCAAGCCCCTTGTCATTGGGCCCACGATCATAGAAGGGCTGTGACAAATGCTCGATGAGTTTCGCTGCCACATCAAGCGGCCCCGGCATTGCTGACTTACCTTGCGTCGCCGTGGCACCCATCAGCTTTGCATATTCCGGGTCCATGGCAACGCCGCCGCCAGCGCCGCGTGTTGCCATATGCCAGACGAGTACGAAGACAACAAAGATCAGCGTTGAGACGACAAAGGCACGCAAGGTGAGGGAAGCTTGTCCGCCCATGCTCAGCCCCTCTTCATGGTGAAGCTGTTGAGATATTCGGCCGGTTTTGCAGGGTCGAATGTCTTGCCCATGACGACAAAGCTTTTCGTCGTGCTGGCAGGAGGTGTGAAACCGGCTTCCTTCATGATCTTGGCAGCATCAGTTGCAAGGAAGACCTGCTTGGCGATGCCGGCATAATCCACGTCGCCCTTGATCTGGCCCCAGCGCTTCATCTGCGTAAGAATCCACACCGCAAAGCTCTCATAGGGGAAAGGATCGAAGCTGATGCGGGCGGGGTCGCGCTTCACATTGCCCAGACCATCCGCATAGGTGCCGGTCAGCACTTGCTCGACGACCGTGAGTGGCGCGTTCAGATAATTCGCGGGCGCAATGGCTTCAGCGATTTGTTTGCGGTTCTCGGCTTTCGATGCATAAGCGGTTGCATCAAGGATGGCGCGCAACAAGGCGGCATAGGTATTAGGGCTCTCGGTAATGAAGGCGCGACTTGCCGAGAAGGAGCAGCAGGGATGTCCATCCCAAATCTCTTTGGAGAGAAGATGGATGAAGCCAACGCCATCGAAGACCGCACGCTGCACGACATTGTCAGGCGCAAGGAAGCCATCAATATTGTCGGCACGCAGATTGGCAACCATTTCTGGCGGAGGGACTGAACGGATCTGCACATCCGTATCAGGATCGAGCCCATGTTCAGCGAGATAATAGCGCAGCAGATAGTTATGGACCGAATAGTCGAAGGGCACGGCGAGCTTGAAGCCCTTCCACTGTTTCGGATCACGCCTGTCCTTGTGCTTCATGGCCAACGTAATCGCCTGACCATTCACATTTTCAATGGCAGGTGTCACGAAAGGCTGCGGCGTTGCACCAAGGCCGAGTGAAATGGCAATCGGCATGGCGGCAAGCATATGGGCCGCATCATATTCCTTGTTGATCGCCTTGTCGCGAATAACGGCCCAGCCGGCCGTTTTCACAACCTCCACATTCAAGCCCTGCTTCTTGTAGAAGCCCATGGGCTCGCCCATGATGATGGGTGTTGCGCAGGTGATCGGAATGAAGCCAATCTTGAGGTTGGTTTTCTCCAACTTGCCTGCTTCCGCGAAGGCTTGCGTCGCCGCTCCAACAGGAAAGACAGAGGCCAGCGCAGCAGCCAGTGTTGAGGCACCCATATTCTGCAACAGGGCGCGGCGATGCAGCGGATTGGGTACAACAGCTTTCAGCAAGGCTTGCTCGACCGTGCGGCCATAAAGCTTCACATCATCCGCAGCGGTGTCAGCAATGGTTGTGCAGGCACGATCGTGCTCGGCCTGCGAGCCATGCGCTCCGCAGGAGCAACCCGACATCTGATAAGGGCCTTTGCCTGACTTCATCATGCTTGCCTCCTGTTTTGCGCAGATGATCACGCGCGCGAGGGTGGGGTTAACGAAACGGGTCCTTTATGCCGGCATCTCGGCCAGCATCTTGCGAAGCTGTTTTGTGGCTGGGGTGACGATGCCGACGAAATAGGATTCGCGCATACGTCGTTGAGCGCGGTGGCTCATCATGTAGCCACGCGCACCTGTATGCAGCATGGTCGCATGAGCTGCCGCCATGCACGCATCCCCCGCTTCCAGTCTTGCGGTGACAACACGCCGCCAATAGTCATCGCTCGCATCAAAAGGCGTGGCTGCAAGCGCACGCACCTGTGTGTCGAGCCGGTCGAGAATGGCCGCAAAGTCCTCAGGCTGTTGAGCGGTGAGGAACTTGTTCACATGGCCAAGTTGGGTCTTCGTCTTTCGCATGACATCGACACAATCACGAATGATGCCAACTGCCATTCCCGACTGCAGCAAAACGAAACCAGCGCGGATTTTTTTCACAAAGCTCATCGCCTCATGGGCGAGCACCATGTCATCGGGGATGAAGGCATCTTTGAAGATCAGCCCATAGGTGCCCGTTCCGTCCATGGCGAGAAACGGGTCGCAATCGAGCAGAGAAAGGCCCGGATCTGTGCAGTCCGCAACAAACATGACCCGCGAATGATCGGGCAATTCGCAGATCGTGGCGAAGAGATGATCAGGGCCGAGATTGGAGACCCATGGCAAGGCACCATTGATAATGTAACCGCCGCTGACACGTTTGCCCTTCAGCTTCAGCTTCTCAATCCCATAAAAACTTTTCATGGGGTTGGATAAGCCGGTGCCGCCAAGAATTTGCGCAGATGCCACTTTTGCGAGCAGTTTGCTTTTGAGCGCATCATTCTCGCTATTGGCGACGTACCAAACGAGTGCCGCCTGGCACCAGGTCATAAATCCGGATGCACCGCAGATCTCGGCAACCTCGCTCATGGCATCAATGGAGGTATTGAGATCGCAACTTTGGACATCAGAATGGCTGGTGAAGGCGCCATGCGTTCCAAGGCCGCGCATGAAGTCCGCCGGATAGAGCTGACCTTTGTCGATGGCATCTACGAGCGGCGGCAATGTGCTTTGCACATAGTCGCGGATGAGGGCGATGGTGTCGGTTGAGGGGCGTTCAGCAAGGGCAAGAGACACGGCACAGACTCCTTGATGCGAAAAGGCCCGGCAAAAGCCGGGCCATCCGAAGTGTCAGAGAGAGACGTCGAGCTTCACAGGTCGGGTGAATGTGTTGGCAACCGGCGACCATTTCTTCACATGGTCGATAAGGGCCTGAACCTCCGCCGCAGGAATGCCGTCGCATTCCATATCGACCTTGACGCGCACATCTGTGAAGCCAACGGGCTTTTCGCTCATATCGCCCGTGCCCCAGACAGCGGTTATGTTGAGATCACCCTCAAGCTGCAATTCGAGTTTGCGCACCGTCCAGCCGCGATGAACCGCATTGGCATGAAGTCCGACTGCAAGGCAGGAGCCGAGCGCTGCGAGGGAGGCTTCAGACGGGTTGGGGGCTGTATCATCGCCAAGCAGGCCCGGCGGTTCATCAACAATATAAGGTTCGAGATTGCGGATGTAATTGAGGTGGCGGAAGCGGCCCTCGGCAACCGTCTTGCATTTAAGCGTCTTGATCATCTTCGGATCGGCCTTGCCGGCCTCGATCAGCTTTTGCAGCCCTGCTTTGTCGATGGGCGCGAGGCAGCCGGTGCCGACATCGGGCATGACGCAGCTGGTAAGGACGATGTCATTGGTTGCACTCATGGTTGGGACCTCCGTTTCTTTCTTCAAGCCGGGGAGACAGACAGAACGGTCTGTATTATGCAGGGCCTATGCCAGTGCGGGACGGGCTGCAGAGTCGTGCCTTCGACCAGCCGGCGGTGATGGATTTGCAGGCATGGTGCCGCGCGCTTGGGCGGAGCGCGCAAAAATTGGAGGGCGAGGGGTATGGTGACTGTCGAGAGGCAAGATGGGGGCGAGCGGCTGGTAGAGGCCTCAGCGCGCCAACGCCTGATCGAAGCAGCCGCGCGTCTCTTCTGTCGCCACGGCATCAATGCTGTGGGCGTGGATGCTGTGGTCGCAGAAGCCGGCACGGCCAAAGCGACCCTCTACAAAGCTTTCGGGTCCAAGGAGAAGCTCGTCGAGGCGGTGCTGGAGCAGGAGGGGCGTCAATGGCGGGATTGGTTTCTGGCTGGCCTTGATGCGGGCGAGGCAAAGCCGATTGATCGTCTGCGGCGCATCTTTCCCCTGCTCGAAAACTGGTTCGCGCAGGATCATTTTTATGGTTGCCCCTTCATCAATGCGGTTGGGGAACATGATAAGTCTGATGACAGGCTCAGAAGCCTCACGCTTGAACATAAGCGCGGTGTCTTGGGCCGCATCGAGGACCTTGCTGCACAGGCGGGCGCCAAGGATCCGCACCGCCTCTCGCATCAGCTCTGCATGTTGATGGATGGAGCAATCGTCGTCGCCATGATCAGCCGTGATCCGGGCGCTGCGACTCTGGCTGCTGATGCGGCCGAAACGCTCCTGGCACAACTGCCGCAACATGTGGATTATTGATAAGCTTCAGGCACTTGCGCTAAGACTTGCTGAGCCATCGGCGCAGAAAGGGTTTCCATGCCTGTCTTCAGTATTGTGATTGCCACTCATGGCCGCCCGCAACTGCTCGAACGTGCACTGAAATCACTGCGCGCCAATCGCTTCAATTCCTACGAGATCATCGTGGTGAGTGACGAGAGCAATGCGGACAGTTTCAAGGTCGCGGCCACCTATCTCGGTCAGAACGACAGTTTCATCAAACGCTCCGGCAAGCCCGGCCCCGCTCTCAGTCGCAATGCAGGTATGGATGTCGCAAGGGGCGAGGCGCTGCTCTTTCTGGACGATGACGATATTTTCGAGCCGGACTATCTCGAACATGCGCATCGCGCTTTCCGCGCGCATCCCGAATGGGTCACTTATACGAATTACAGCGTGATTGAAGAGAATCGCACGGATGGTTCCATTGGTCAGCGGCATGAGATTAACCTGAAGGGCAGCGATCCTGATCAAATTCTCATCCGCAATTTCATTCCCAATCACTGCGTCATCTATCCACGCCATGTGGTGGGCGCGCATCGGCAAGATCCGGCATTGCGCAGCATGGAAGATTGGGATTTTTTGCTCGCCATTCATTCAGACGCGCGTTTTGTTCACGCGGATATTTCAGGACCCGTCGTGTTCAAGGATTATGTCAATCAAGGCACGCGCCGCGGCACATCAGCTGACGCAACTGGCACGCAGGTCATTCCTGATTTTCTCTATATCTACCGCAAATGGCCAGCGCCAACGCCTGAACTTCGGGCGGCTCGCAAAGCGCTCTTTGCAAGTGTGGGCATCGACTTTGACGAGCAGTGGTTTTGATGAACCTCAGCTTCTTCCAAGCGAGGTCCTAGAGAGCGCTTCGTAGAGTCCCAAAAAGGATGTCCAGATTTTGGTGAAACGCGACACGCTCTGTCTCAAAGCGTCTGCGTGCCTTTTCACCACGCAACCGTCTCTCAGTATCGCTGAGTTCTAAGGCGCGACGGATTGCTTTTTGAATTTCCTCTTCATTGGTGAAAAAGTGGCGGCTGAATGAGCGTTCGATGGAATGTAATGGCTCAACAAGCACACCGCATTCCTCATCCACCAATTCATTCATTGGCGGCGCATTGAGAATGATCGGTATGGCAGCCATGGCCCGCGCCTCGTTGATATAATGGCCAAAGCCTTCCGATCCGCTGGTGCATAGATGAAAGCCGGCGCTCGCAAGTTCTGCTGTATATTTTGCCGGCTCCATCTTGCCCGCCTGGATCGCCATGTTGCGGCACACCAGCCACTCATCAAAGGAAAACGCACCAACCGAATCCTGATAGAAGTGATATTTCAAAAGAGGGAAATCCGGGTTTCGCTTCCAGACATTGATGATCTCTTCAGAATGACGCCCAAGGGCCTTTCCGCGAAAATGCGCAAAGCTGTCATAGCGCGACACGCGTGAAGCGGGGTCAACGGAGGTAAATCCCATATATGAATGCTGTGCATGAGGCATATGCTGCATGAATTGGGCATAGCTGAACCGCGTCTTGTGCCAGCACATATCAATGCTGGGTAAAAGCGCAGCCGTTTGCGGATTCACATACTCGACATTTGGAATGAGGATCCGTTTGGCTTTCGCAAAAGGCCAGTCGAAACTGTAAACCCGCTCAAGAAAGAAAATGGCATCCTGATCGGGGTGGATCTGCAGATTTGCATTCTGCAGTGTCACATGTTGTGGCTGAAAAGTTGCGGGAATGGTCAGGGTCTCGATCTTTAGTTCAAACTCCTGGCGACGGGCTTGAGCCAGCAAAAGATCACAAATGATCTTTTGATCAAGCTGCAGGCCATGGCTTTCGGTCGTGACGAAAAGCACCTTCATCGCATCATCCGATCATCCAGCCAGCCAGATGTGGCATCCTGAAAATACACTCTCATAGATATTGCTCTGGGGGGACTTTCAAAAAAACAAAAAAATGCAAGTAATAATGAAATTTCCAAACGCTGCGATGAAACCTCATAGCCAGACAGAAGAAACACCTAAAAGACTATAGCCCGCTGTCGTTCTTTAAAAGGATCATGTCTTTTGCCAGAAGGGCCCCAATATGTCGGCGCATCGTGAAATTTTCAACGAGATTTATGAGAAGAATAAATGGGGCTATGGCTCGGGTCTTGGTTCAGTGCCGCAATATACGGCACCCTATCGCATCTTTCTGTCGAACTTCATGAAGAGCAACGGCATCAAGTCCGTGCTCGATGTCGGCTGCGGCGATTGGCAGATTTCGTCGCTGATTGATTGGAGCGACGTGAATTACATTGGCATGGATGTATCAAGCGTTGTGCTCACCAATACAAGCCGTTTCGCTGCGGATAATATCCGCTTCATCGAAGGTGATGCGGTCCATGATGAGCTGCCCAGGGCGGATCTGCTAATTTTGAAAGATGTGCTTCAACATTGGAGCAATACCGACATTCTTCGCTTTCTACCAAAGATGAGACAGTTTCCTCGTGCGCTGGTAACAAATGGTTTCGACGCAGCAGCGCTCGCCTTGACCAATCAGGACATCTCGTCAGGCGGCTACCGGCCCGTCGATCTAAAGGCCAGCCCATTCAACATGCATGGAACGGATGTGTTTTGGTATGATGGCGGTGATCCAAAGGTGATCACTCTCTTTCAGGGTGACTGAGACGCATCAAGCAAGCTGAAATGACTTCGGTAGCACGATGTCTGGATAACGTGGCCCACAGGGAGCGTCGAGCGGGTGGGGGATCTGTGTGGCGGGCTCAATGATCTGACAGCGATCTTTGCGGATCAAGGTTAGCTCGCTCACACGGGGAAATTCGACACCATTCACCGAGACAATTGATTGATGATTGTTGGGGTGATGATGCACCACAACGAAATGCTGGCGCAACTTGTTGATCAGCGCGTCGGCAATCTTGTAGCAAGCGGGCAAGCCCCAAAGTTCCATATCGTGGATTTCAAGCACAACGATACGAAACTTTTTCAAGATGGAGTCAGGGGTCGCAAGCAGCGTTTCATATTCCGCACCCTCGATATCCATCTGTAGCAGCAGATCACCACCCAGGTCATATTCCCAAGACTCGCGGACCCATTTTTCCAGAGTCATGAAGGTCGCATCATTATGCGCGCCGAGATATTTCTTGGTGAAGGAGAGAGGTACAAAGCCATGGGGAGGGCCATCGACCGAGTAATCTGCCAAATGGCTGCCAATGCCAAATTGACGCACGAGGTCATCCTCAAAGAGCGCGGAATAAGAAACACCGGGTGAAAAACAGGCGCGAATATCCTGTAGATCATTCGGAACAAGATAGCCGCCATCTTTCGCAGGACCCAGACGGATCAGCTCATGCTGTGTTTTCATTGGCGCGAATTTTTGGGCCAATGCTTCGAGCTGTGCTTTGGGCACTGTGTTTGCCACCAGCACGCCCTTACCAAGAAGATTGTCGATCTCTTGCGGGGTCATCGCGTCCTGCCAAGTGAGCGCAGCTCAAAGGCTGACGCATGTCTCATTCAACTCTAGAGACGGGTCACCCCTGACGAGCTTTAGCGCGCGGATGATTGAAATAGAGCGGCGCATCAGGCTCGACGTCGGGCGCTCCTGCGTCTTGCGCATTTTGTTCAGCCGCCATGCGCTCTCTGGCAGCTGGGGAAATCTGGACGACAACGGCCGACTGTGCTTCCCGCACCACGGGCATGGACGCGGGCACATAGCTATCGCGCATCGCGCGATAAAGACGTGTGCCGAACAGAGGATCGACCATTTCAGAGCCCCGAAGTAACCCGCGGTTCTAGGCATTAACCAAACTGGATGGCAAGATAACAAATTAAGACTTATTCGTAATAATTTATAAAACTAAAATTACTTAATTTTTACATTAAAAAATAGTTAACGCCGACCGTTTCTCTCAATTGACCTTCAAAGGGTTGGTCGCGTGCGCGTTTGGCGGGGTATTCTACTATGGCAATCTCATCTGTTGGCGGTTCATCCTTCACGGCTCTGAGCCTCAGCTCGCTGACCACAAATCAGCTTGAAGCACTCTCAACGGCACAAATTGCCAAATTGACAACGGCGCAGGTCGCTTCGATTACAACAGATCAGATCTCCAAGCTGACCAGCCGGCAGATTGCTGCTTTGGGCAGTGCCCAGCTTCGTGCGCTCTCTTCAGACCAGCTCACCAATCTGACGACCGATCAGGTTGTCGCGCTCACCACTGCGCAGGCGGCCTGGCTGACGACCGCGCAAGTTGAAGCGTTGACGACTGACCAGATCACCAGCATCGAGACGCGCGATGTACAGGCCCTGACCTCCGCCCAGGTTCGCGCCCTCTCAAGTGACCAGCTGACGAATCTCCGCACCGACCAGATCGCCGCCATCAACACCGCTTCGATCAGCGCCCTCGCGACCGACCAGATTACAGCGCTCAGCACGGATCAGGTCGTTGCGTTAAGCAGCCTCCAATTCATCTCCCTGAAGGCAACGCAGATTTCAGCCATCACCACCGACCAGCTTGTGGCGATGGAGACGCGTGATCTTGCCGCCCTGACCTCGG
>CAZLBA010000005.1:30434-51718 GCA_964557555.1 uncultured Beijerinckia sp. | reverse complement strand
GGCGCTGACCTCTGGTCAGGTTGCGGTTCTGACGACGGATCAGCTTGTGGCGATGCAGACGCAGGATCTTGCTGCTCTGACCTCGGCGCAGGTTCGTGCCCTGACAACGGATCAGCTCACCAATCTGACGACGGATCAGGTTCGCTCGCTTGGTTCCGCCCAGCTTGCAGCCCTGACCTCTGATCAGCTCACCAAGCTGACGACGGATCAGGTTGTGGCGCTGACGACCTCGCAGGTCACAGCCTTCACCACCGGTCAGGTTCAGGCATTGACCACCGACCAGCTTGTGGCGATGGAGACGCGTGATCTTGCCGCCCTGACCTCGGCGCAGATTGGCAAGCTGACCTCTGATCAGCTCACCAATCTGACGACAGATCAGGTTGTGGCACTGACGACCTCGCAGGCCATGGCGCTGACCTCTGGTCAGGTTGCGGTTCTGACGACGGATCAGCTTGTGGCGATGGAAACGCAGGATCTGCGGGCATTCACCTCGGCCCAAGTCTATGCCCTGACATCTGACCAGATCCAGGCATTGACCACCGACCAGCTGAACGCTCTGTCCTGATAAAAGCTAACTCCCCCGAAGATCTTTCGGGGGAGTTACTTCTAATCAGCCAGTCGCGTCAGATAGCGTCCGTAATCCGTCTTATCAAACAGCCTTGCACGCTGGAGCAATTGCTCTGTCGTGATAAAGCCGTTGTCATAAGCTATTTCCTCAAGGCAGGCGATCTGCACGCCCTGACGTTTTTGTACCGTGCGTACAAACTCACTGGCTTCGATGAGAGAGTCATGCGTGCCGGTATCCAGCCATGCATATCCACGGCCGAGTCGCTCAACGCAAAGCTCACCCATCTCTAGATAAGCCTTGTTAACATCCGTGATTTCCAGCTCACCGCGTGCTGAAGGCTTGATGGAGCGGGCGATCTCAACGACGCGGTTATCATAGAAGTAAAGGCCAGTGACTGCCCAGGGCGATTTTGGCTCTTTCGGTTTCTCGACGATCTCGACGGGCTTGTCGTGATGGTCGAAGGTCACGACGCCGTAACGCTCTGGATCATCCACATGATAAGCAAAGACTGTCGCGCCCTTGGCCTGTGACGCTGCGCGTGTCAGCTTTTCGCCCATGCCCGCGCCATAAAAGATGTTGTCGCCCAGTACGAGGCAAGCTGAGTCATGGCCGATAAATTCATCTGCAATAATGAAAGCTTGTGCGAGCCCCTCAGGGCGCTCTTGAATAGCATAAGAGATGGAAAGCCCCCAGGCCGACCCATCGCCGAGCAATTTTCGGTAGTTATCAAGATAGTCGGGTGATGAGATGACGAGTATCTCCCGGATCTTCGCCAGCATCAAAACTGACAGCGGGAAATAGATCATCGGCTTGTCATAGATTGGAAGCAGCTGCTTGTTTACAGCGATGGTTGCGGGATAGAGGCGCGTGCCTGAGCCGCCCGCCAGAATGATACCCTTCATGCAGCCCCCTGCGGAATGAGAGTTGAAACGATCTCAGAGACCGCCTCTGCCCACGGTCGTGGTGTAATGCCGTAAACCGTTTCAATCTTGTTGGTCGACAGGCGTGAATTGCGCGGACGCTTCGCTGGCGTGGGATAGTCAGCGGTTGTGATTGGGACGATGCGCGCAGAGGGCCCCTGGCGCTGGCGCGAACAGTCAAAGATCTGCTGCGCAAAGGCCGCCCATGTTGTGTCGCCTTGATTGGCGAAATGGAATGTTCCAAAGCTGGCTTGTGCATCAAGTGCCTTCGTGACCAGAAGGCTGAGTATCTGCGCAATGTCCAATGCAGAGGTGGGCCTGCCCATTTGATCTGCAACCACGCGAAGCTCATCACGATCAGCCGCCAGTCGCAGCATCGTTTTCAGAAAATTGGACCCCGTCGCGCTGATGACCCAAGATGTTCGCAGAATGATGTGGTGATTGGTTGTGCTGCGGATGATTGCTTCACCTGCTGCCTTGCTGGCGCCATAGACATTGATCGGCGCAATCGCATCATCTTCAACATAGGGGCGGTCAAGCTCACCTGAAAAGACGTAATCAGTGGAGACATGCAGCAGGGGGATTTGCGCTTGTGCGCTATATTGTGCAAGCAGGCCGGGAGCGGTTGCATTGATCTGGAAGGCGAGCTCCTTCTCGCTCTCAGCCTTGTCAACAGCCGTATAGGCAGCGCAGTTGATGATGCCATCTAGCTTCTGTCGCTGCAGATAGGATCGGATTGATTCCTCACTGGCGAGATCGAGTTCAGCGCGCGGCGGAGAGACAAAGAGGAGATCATCGGTGCGCAAAGCGGACAAAGCGCCTCCGACCTGCCCACTTCCGCCCGTGACGAGCACACGCCTCATGTCTTGAGCCCTAACCTTTGACCCGCATATTTCCGCTCCAGCAGAGGTCTCCACCAGCGCTCATTTTCGAGATACCAGCGTATGGTTTTTTCAAGTCCTGTCTCGAAGGATTCCTGGGGCTTCCATCCCAGATCCTTTTCGAGCCTGCTTGAATCAATGGCATAGCGGAAGTCATGGCCAGGGCGGTCTGTCACAAAGGAGATCTGGCTTGCATAGCTCGCTTTGTCTGCACGTGGCTTGACCCGATCGAGGATGCTGCACAATCCCTGAACAACATCAATATTGCGACGCTCTGCATGGCCGCCAACATTATAGGTTGCTCCGGGCTGCGCCTGTTCGAACACCGTCTGGATCGCGCGTGCATGATCTTCAACATAAAGCCAGTCGCGTATGTTTTCTCCCCGGCCATAGACGGGCAAGGCCTCACCGGCGAGCGCCTTGACGATCATCAGGGGAATGAGCTTTTCGGGAAAATGATAGGGGCCATAGTTGTTCGAGCAATTCGTCATGGTTATCGGGAGGCCGTAAGTGTGCCACCACGCTCTGACGAGATGATCGGACCCGGCCTTCGATGCAGAATAGGGTGAGCGCGGATCATAGGCTGTTTCTTCGGTAAATAGCCCCTCATCGCCGAGCGAACCGAAAACTTCATCGGTCGATACATGATGGAAGCGGAAATTCTGGCGACGCTCTGCGCTCAAGGTTTCGAAATGGGCGCGTGCAGCTTGCAGGAGCGTGTAAGTACCAACAATGTTGGTCTGAATAAAATCCTTCGGTCCATCAATCGAGCGATCCACATGCGATTCAGCGGCCAGATGCGCGATGATGTCTGGATCAAAATGCTTCAATGCTCCTGCCACGGCGTCTGCATCGCAAATATCAGCTTGAATGAAGCGATAACGGCTATCTTGCGCAACAGGCTCAAGCGATGTGAGGGTGCCTGCATAGGTTAACTTGTCAAAGACAAGAACGTGGTGAGAGGTCGTGCGAATGAGGTGACGCACAAGGGCAGAGCCAATGAAGCCGGCCCCGCCAGTGACCAGAATTTTCTTTATCATCTTCATGGCCCCACATGCTGAATGGAGAGCGGATTTCCATCGTAAACAAAGGGGCTCTCGATCTCGCTCAGACGTGGCAGATTGCGATCCTTGTCGGAAAGATTGGCGGATTCCACGGCCATTGGCCATGTGATACCAATCTGCGGATCATCCCAGCGGATTCCGTGATCATGCTGTGGCGCATAGAAGTTCGAAACCTTATACATGATCTGAGTGTCGGCTTCGAGCGTGATAAAGCCGTGAGCATAGCCCTCAGGAATCAGCACTTGTTCATCACCCTCACCGCTTAATTCGACGCTTCCATATTGTCCAAAGGTCGGTGAACCGCGACGCAGATCTACAAACACGTCGAGGATTCTGCCCTGCAGGCAGCGTACGAGTTTTGCCTGCGCAAAGGGCGGCGACTGAAAATGCAAGCCGCGAAGTGTCCCCTTGGCTCGTGACAAGGAGTGATTGTCTTGCACAAAGCGCGTGGTGATGCCGTGCTCTGCAAAACGGCGCTCACTATAGCTTTCAGTGAACCAGCCGCGAGTGTCGCCAAAGCGGCGCGTTTTGATATGGAAGATCATCGAGCGGCTCAGGGGTCGAAACTTAACGGAAACTTAAAAAACAGTATAAAATGCGATGCATTAAAGAAAAATGAACCTCTGCTTATGTAAAAATTCTTGTTACGACCGTTCTTATAGGGCGTGCGTCGTTGTGTTGTGTAGTGGTGAATTCCCGATGTCCAATCCAGCAGACACGTCCAGTACGCGCAACTCCGCGCCTCCCATTCATCTTTATCAAATCGCCTACTCGCCGGAGAGCCGCGCATCCATTCAGCCCGGATTTGCTGTGCTCGATAACATGGGAAATGAGAGGCCCGACTGGTTTGAATATTGGCCAATCCGTCGCTTTCTCTTGACTGAAACGCTGGATGATGAAGCCTATTATGGCTTTTTCAGTCCGCGCTTCTCTGCGAAGACGGGTTTGTCGGCTGAACAGGTGCGCGACTTCGTACGCCGCAATGTTAGCGCGGGCGACGTGTTTATTTTCTCCCCACAGCCGGACATGGGTTCATTCTTTCTGAATGTATTCGAGCAGGCAGAGGCCTTTGATCATGGTATGGTTGCGACCTATCAGGCAGTGACTTCCATGATGGGATTGCAGGTCCCCGTGCAGGATCTGATCATGGACTCGCGCCAGATTGCCTTTTCGAACTATTTCGTGGCGAAACCCTCCTTCTGGCGGATGTGGCTTGCGATCAACGAATTCATCTTCACTGCTGCCGAAGATGCAAATCATCCGCTGAGTAAAGAGCTTTGTGCGCCGACAAATTACACCAATCCACCACTCTATAACGATCCTGTGCATCGCAAGGTATTTTTGCAGGAGCGCACGGCGTCATTCATTCTCTCAACAGATTCGCGCTGGAAAGGCGTTCGCTACGACGCGTTCAAGATGGCGAAATCAATGAGCGCCCTAGCACCTTATGAGCTGGAATCCGTTATCAGCGATGCTCTGAAAATTGCCTATCGCGAAACACGGGACGATGAATATATCGCGGCCTATTTCAAACTCCGCGGCAAGCTGCGAGAGGCGCGTTCAAACAATAAGGCTGCGGCCGATCTTTATAAGCCAGCAGAACCAGCACCGCCGCCCAAACTCAATCTTGGCCAAGCGATCTCCGCAGCTGAAGCGCTCGCCTCGGCAGGACGTGCGGATGAAGCCTGCAAAATCTATGAAACCTATGTTGCAGCTCCGGCTGATGCGCATGGTTATGTCGGGTTACATAATCTTGCTGTCCTGTTGCGGGGGCTCGGCAAGAACGAGGAAGCTGAAAAGCGGCTGCGCGCCAGCATTCAAGCCAATCCCACATTCGTCGCAGGCTATCTCAATCTGGGCACCTTGCTGGAAGCCATGGGTCGTCCTGATGAAGCCTTGCTGTGTTGGACTGATGGTTTGGCTAAAGTGCAGGGTGATAGCGCGGACGCGCGTGACAACCGGATCAAGCTTCTGAACAACATCGGACGGCTGAAAGAGATTCAGCGCGATTATGCGGGGGCTGAAACTGCACTGGGTGAAAGCCTGTTGCTTGACCCTCAGCAGCCGCCCGTTTTGCATCACTGGATCCATCTGCGACAGAAGCAATG
Organism: uncultured Beijerinckia sp.; assembly: GCA_964557555.1. Lineage (GTDB taxonomy): Bacteria > Pseudomonadota > Alphaproteobacteria > Rhizobiales > Beijerinckiaceae > Terripilifer. The sequence continues at coordinate 46,177 of CAZLBA010000005.1, read as the reverse complement.
TAATTGGCCAGTTCTGGCAGGCCGTGTATCACGTGAAGATCTCGTCAAATATGCTTCGCCATTGACCATTCTCAGCCTTTCTGATGATCCCGCTGAGCAGCTCGCATGTGTGCGTCGTTACGCAGATGAGAAGATCGGCAAATATCCTCGCATGGTGCCCAGCGTGCATCGCTACAAGCATGACCGCTTGCGCATTGGCTATCTCTCTTCCGATCTATCCATGCATGCTGTCTCGCTGCTAACGATCGAGCTTTACGAAAAGCATCGCCGCGACAAGGTTGAAGTTCACGCATTTTGCTGGAGCCGAGAAGATGGTACGCCGTTCCGCGAGCGTGTGAAGAAGGCCTTCGACAAATTCCACATCATCAAGAACATGGATGATGCTGCAGCTGCCGAGTTGATCAAGCGCAATGAAATTGATGTGCTGATTGATCTGCAGGGCCTTTCGGCCAATGCGCGGCCCGACATCATCGCGCGCGGTCCGGCGCCCATTCAGGTTCAATGGCTAGGTTATCCGGGGCCGTCTGGCATCCCTTATAACGACTATGTTGTGGCTGATGATTTCATCATGCCACCGGAGCTTGAGCCCTTCTTCACAGAAAAGCCGCTGCGACTGCCGACCTTGTTTCAGGTGTGTGATACGTCGCGGCGCTTTGGTGCGTCAAAGCCGCGCTCCTTCTATGGATTGCCGGATGATGCATTCGTCTTTTGCGCCTTTAATAACAATTACAAGATCACACCGGAGATGTTCGACAGCTGGGTCAAAATCTTGAAAGAGTCGCCGGGTAGTGTCCTGTGGCTTTTGCAGGACAATGACTGGTCACGTGACAATCTGCTGGCGCGCTGCACGCGCGCGGGCGTAGAGAGCAGTCGTGTCTATTTTGCCGGCCGCATTGATCCGGCTGATTATCTCAGCCGCTTTCAGGTGGCAGATCTCTTCTTGGATACGACGCCATACAACGCCGGGACGACCGCCAATGATGCGCTTTGGGCGGGCCTACCCTTGCTGACACTGGCGGGGAGAACCTATGTTGCACGCATGGCCGGAAGCTTGCTGCGCAGCGCAGGTCTTGAGGATCTGATCACGCATCGTCGTGAGGATTACGAGGCCAAGGCGATTCACTATGCCAATCACCCCGCAGCTTTGGCGAAGCTGCGCGACAAGTTGAAAGCAGAAAAGGAAAGCGGGCGGCTCTTCAATACGGAGCGCTTCGTGCAGGAATTTGAGACGGCTCTGATCAAACTCTACAATGGTCAATGAAAAAGGCCCGCCAGTTTGGCGGGCCTTCTGCTTTATCAGTTGGCAGCGCGTTTGCGCCGCATGGAATAGGCGAGCACCCCACCCCCTGCGATGGCGAGTGCAACCACTGTTGTGATGGCCGTGGTGGAGCTGACGGGCACGAAGGGTGCTACCTGCTGCCAGCCGCGCCAGATCATTTCGGCTGCCACATAAACGATGATGGCAAGGCCGACATAGGCGATCCAGTGATAGCGCTGCAGAAGACGTGCAATCCATGAGGCAGCGAGTGCCATCAGGGCAATCGAAAGCGCCAGACCGAAGATGAGCACCCAAGGATGCTCGCGGGCTGCGCCGCCAACAGCAAGAACATTGTCGAGTGACATCGAGAAGTCTGCAACGATGATCTGCCAGACGGCCTGACGAAGGGTCTTGCGGGGTGCGCCAGCGTCGCTGGGTTCGCCTTCGAGGGCATCTGCGGCCATAGCCTCTTCGGCCAGATTGCCTGACTGAAGCTCGCGCCACATTTTCCACGACACCCAAAGAAGCAGCAGGCCACCAGCCAGAAGCAGGCCGACAACGCCCAGCAGCTGGGTCGTGATGAGCGCAAGGCCGATACGCAGCAGCGTTGCCGCCGCAATACCGATGAAGATGACCTTCGCGCGTTGTTCCCGCGGCAAGCCAGCGGCCGCGAGGCCGATGATGATGGCGTTGTCGCCTGCCAGCACCAGGTCGATCATGATGACCTGAAAGAGCGCCGACATGGCGGAGGCTGTGAAGATTTCGCTAAACATGAGAGCTTCTCGTGACGGGAGTGTTGAAAGGGTCAGCGCTGGAAGAGAAGCGCCACCTGATCGGGGCTGCCGACGATGCAAGCTGCAACCGCAGCAAAAGCAAAGACACCGGCAGAGATCCGCGCAGTCTCAGCAATACGATCCGTGCGCGTGTAGCCAATGCCGCCCATGATCATCGCATAGACGGTGGAGACGAGCGCGAGAGCTGGGAACACGAGCGGCTGTCGCATCGAGCTGGCGAGGATGACTGCGGTAAAAAGAAATGCCGCCAGTGATGCAAGCGCAACCGTGCTAGCATCGGGAGCTGACATGACAGTCAACCGCTGATGCGAGCGCGAATTCGAATAGGGTGACATCGAGTCCTCCTGAGTATGGCGCTGAGCCATCTCAGGAAGCTATCGTGGAGGATGGGGTGTTTGTATCCGCACTGCTGCTACCGTAAAAATACGGTCATGGCGAAAGGCGGCCCAGCCGAATGGCCTGCCGTACCAGCTTTGCGAGGCCATCGGCCTGCATCTTGTCCATAATTTGCGCGCGGTAACTTTCTACCGTGCGAATACTGATCTTCAGCCTTTCTGCCACGGCCTGATTTGTCAGACCAGCTGTCACAAGGTCGAATACTTCGACCTCGCGCGGGGTCAGGTCAGCGAAGCGGCCTTTGAGTTCCTCGCTTGCCCGCGCCTGACCGGATTGCTCACTGGCTCTGGCCAAGGCGCGGTTGATGCTGGCGACGAGTTTGACGTCGTCCACGGGCTTTTCAATGAAGTCGAAAGCGCCAAGCTTCAGGGCCTCGACAGCCATGGGCACATCCGCATGTCCTGAAATGAGGATGATAGGGCATTTGCTATGTTGCTGCCCCAGATGGCGCAGAAACTCGATCCCGTCCATGTCAGGCATTCTGACATCGCTGATAATGCAGCCCCAGTCGCTCTCTTGCGCGTCTAGAAAAGCCTGCGCGCTGGGGAACAGGCTAATCTGATAGCCGAAAACACGCAGCATTTCGCCCATGGCTTCGCGAACATCCTCCTGATCGTCAATCAGAGCGACGTTTTGAGATGTCATGAATTGGCCCCCATGCGGATTGGCAGACTGATACGAAACTCGGTGTGGCCCGGCCGCGACTCTTGCAGCCAGAGACGGCCGGCGTGAGACTCAATGATGCTCTTGCAGATGACAATGCCAAGTCCAAGACCATCTGACTTTGTCGTGACCAAAGCTTCAAAAAGGCGGGGGGCGATCTGTGGGTCAATCCCCGGCCCATTGTCGGTCACGGAAATCTCGACGTGATGCCCATCACCCCGGCTGGCCGAAATGCGAATCCATTTGTCCTGCGCGCTCTCGCCATGTGCATCAAGCGCATTGCTGATGAGATTGATGAGTACCTGTTCGATCTGGGTGCGGTCGCAAGGAATGGGCGGCACGGCATCAGCGGTAAAGATGAGCTTGACCCCACGCTCTTCTGCTGCCGGACCAGTCAGCATCTTCACCACTTCCACCATGCTGGCGAAATCACAAGCCTGTCGCGTCTTGGAGCTTCGGCCCATAAAGTCCCGCATACCATGCAAAATGGTCGAGGCCCTGTCGATTTGAGCAAGCAAGGGAGTTAGGTTTTCCTTGAGCCGGGGCACGTCATTAGCCTCGCTCAGGAGTTGCATGGTGCGCGCGCGTGCGCGAGCTGCTGTGAGAGGTTGGCTGAGATCATGAAGCAATGCGCTGGCCATGCCGCTCACGAGATTGAAGCGCGCTGCTCGTGTCGCTTCTTCTTCGAGTGCGGCAGCTTTCAGTCGAGCTGCATCTCGCTCGCTGATGAGCGTGCCGACCAACAATCCGGTCATGCTCAAAACGAGCATCAGTGTTTGATAGGCGGTGAAACGTGAAGGATCGGCATCAACCAACTCCAATATGATGACCAGTGCCAATTCAGTCGCGCTCAACATCAGGCAGGCCCCAAGCAGACCAAAGCGCGCCGCAGCCAGGACTGTGGGAATGAAAAGGATATAGAAATATTGCAGCGCTGCGCTTTCACCCGTGCGCGAGACCAGACCGACAAAGAGCGCAAGCGCCAGAAGGAAGGCACCTGCCTCAGGCCATGCGCGAAGCGCACGATGCAAAGTGAAGCGACCGGGGTTTGCAAAGAGTTTCAGGCATAGGGGTGTCACCACGGCGATGCCAATCACATCGCCCACAACATGCGGCCAGCCGGCTGCAGCAATGTCAGCTGTCGTGAGTTCGCCACGCAGGAGCAGGAATCCAATCAGCAAGGTTGCGGATGCAAGAGCACCGATGATGCTGCAACCAAGCAGGATGACGACATCGCGCATATGCGACAGCTTGACGTCAAAATTGTCATCAATGATTTGAATAAGCCGCGCGCTCAGCAAGTAAGACAGCGTGATGATGAGGGCAAAGGCAATCACACGCAGAAGATCAGACGCGGTGAGCAGAAACAAAGCTTCCGCGCAGAGAATGCCGGCAAAGAGTGCTGGCGCACCCACATATGGGCGCAAAATGAGGGCTGCGAACAACACGCCGAGCCCCGGATCCCAGGCGATGAAAGGCAGTCCTTTAAATTCATGCAGCGAGCTGATCCATTCGAGCAGCACATAGGAAGCGACAAGCGCCAGAAACTGGCCTAACCACGCCGCCCAGCCTTGATATGTGCCTTTTCCCATCACGAATCCGTGCTCCTTGGTCTATCTAGGCGAAGCGGTCGCCTGACGCCAATGCAACTGCCGCTCGCCCGGTCACACGAGGTCGTGAGCGCCTTTCTTGTCGCCTGCGAAGCGATCCCCTAGGTTGCGCAGACGATAGGGGGCAGGGGTGACGACACAGCGGCGTGGCATACAATCAGTCGAGATCGGCATGGGCGTGCTTGAAGCCCTGATCCGCCTTGGCCGGCCCAGTTCCTTGTCGGAGATTGCCAAAGCCAGCGGCCTGTCGGCGTCACAGGCGCATCGCTATCTCGCGAGCTTCGTGAATACCGGTTTTCTGCGGCAAGACAGCGTGTCGCTGGAATATGACCTGCACACAGCTGCCTTGCGCCTTGGCCTTGCTGCCATGGCCCGAATGGATGTGTTCGAGGCTGCAGGTCGCGTGGCCCAGTCATTGGTGGCTGAGACCGGACGTACCATTTTGCTTGCTATATGGGCTGAACAAGGGCCGACTGTGGTGCGATGGTATCCCGGAGATCCGCCCATCTATACGACATTGGCAATTGGATCGCGCCTGCCCTTGAGCGGTTCTGCGACGGGCCATGTTTTTCTCACCTTCCAGCCTGCAAGCTTTACCGCGGCCATGCGCGAAGCGGAGGCGCAGAGGGATCGCGGTGCCAAGGATCTGGATCATGAGGCCATCACGGCGCGGGTCCGACGCGACCTCTGCGCCGAAGTCGATAGCACCTTGATACCCGGCTTGCGGGCCTGTGCAGCTCCCGTTTTCAACCTGCAGGGCGAACTTTCCCTTGTAATGTCCGTCATCGCCTCCTCAGGCTTTGATGCTTCCGGGGATGCCGGGTCCCGGCACGCATTGCTGCGCGCCGCAAAAGATCTGACCTTGAGCTTGGGCGGCCGCTGGCCGGAAGGACGCTAAATACCTGAAATGGTGAGCAGAAAAGCGGAGGCGGGCTGGCACAAGCACGCTTTTGCATATTATCCAATCTATCGTATAATAAGCAAAGCTTGACTGCAAAGCAGCGCATTGGGGAGGAAGCCATGGAATTTGGGTATTTCACGCTCAGCGACAACAACTATTCGGACATTCGCCGCAGCCCGGAAGACTTCATCCTGAACATTCGGGACGAGGCGCTCCATGCCGAGCGGATCGGGATGCACTCAGCCTGGATCGGGGAGCATCATTTCGCCACCCTTGGCGTCAATTCCTGCCCGCATCTGGTTCTTGCCAATGTTGCTGCCACCACCAAGCGTATTCGTCTGGCACCAGCCGTGGCCGTGACGCCGCTGCATCATCCTTTGCGTGTAGCGGAGGAATGGGCGACGCTTGATCTTCTTTCCGGCGGGCGTGTCGATTTCGCTGTAGGCCGCGGCTATGACCGGCGCGAATATGTTCCCTTCAATGCCGATTACATGCGCTCTCTGGAGCTGATGGATGAGGGTTTGGAGATCATCGACCGCGCGTGGAATTCCAAAGGTCCGTGGTCGTTCAAGGGCCAGTTCTATGACATTCCGGAAATGGCCATCACGCCTTTGCCGGTGCAAAAGCCAATCCCGATCTATATGGCCTGTTTTTCCCGCAACAGTATGGAAATCGCCGCACGGCGCGGGCTGAATATCATTTTTGCTCCCTTTGCAGCTGCCATGACTTTCGGGGATCTCGGCAGCGCTGTGCGGGAATATCGCGAAATGTGCGCGAAACATGGAACCAAGCCGGGCCGCGCCATGTGTAGCTATTTCATTCATCTGGGCGATACGGCGGAGGAGGTGAATTATGGGGCCGAGCGGCAGATGGCCTATTTCAAGCAATGCGCCTTGCCCGCCTTCCACCAAGAGCCCGGCAAGACCCCGCCCACAATGCTCTATTTCCAGAAGATCGTGTCGATCCTTGAAGGTATGACAAAGGAAGATTTGAGCGAAAAGTCGATCCTGCTGGGGACGCCCGACAAGATCATCCAGACTTTGAAAAAGGTGGAGGACGCAGGCATTGATGAGGTGATTCTCTATTTCAATGTCGGGGGTAAGCCGCACAAAATGGTGCTCGACCAGATGTCGCGCTTCATGGAACAGGTTGCCCCTCAATTTGAAGGCCAGCATCGCCACCTGTCTATGGCCGCGGAGTGATCACCTTGTAAGCCACATAGAGGGCTGCGGCGAGAGCTGCGGCCCTTTTGCTTGAACCGCGAAGCCCCTCGACAGCGGCCGGATTTTGTGGTCCAACACGAGCGGATAGTTGCAAATACAAATATCAGGTTGGAAACGATGCTGCTTGAGCGCATGATGGATGGCGCGCTGCGCGCGCTGGAATGGCTACTGGGCCTTTTGCTCGTTGCCATGGTCGTCTTCAACTTCGCCAATGTGGTCGGTCGCTATGGATTTGGCGCCACCGTCCTCGGTGCGGAAGAAATGCAAGTCTTTGCCATGGTCTGGCTGACCTTTCTGGGCGCCGTCATTGTGACATGGCGTGGGGTTCACCTGCGAATGGACGCCATCTCCACCCATTTCCCGGCCGCTGTGAAAGTCGCCCTGCGCTGGATCGAGGTGGGTGTCGCTGTCGCCACGCTTGGCTATTTCCTGCAATATTCATGGTTCTTCGTAAGCCGCGTGAAGCGCATTGATCAACTCAGCGATGCCGCACATATCCCGATGTGGATCCCCCATAGCGCGGTTCTCGTCGGCTTTTCGTTGATTGCTCTCATGCTGGTGCTGCGCGCACTGCGTCCCGCCAAACAGACCAAGCAGGACTACTGAAATGACCTTCACGCTGCTGGTGATCCCGCTCATTCTCTTGCTGCTCGGCTTCCCGATTTTTCTGGTCTTGCTGACGACGGCAACGATCGCGTTTGGGACTTTGATGAATGTGCCCGCCGTGGCGCTGCATCAAAATCTCTTCGGCTCCATCAATGCTTTTCCGCTCCTTGCCGTGCCTTTCTTCATTTATGCCGGCGAATTGATGGGACGCGGCAGCGTCGCTCAGCGGCTTGTTGATTTCGTGCAGAGTGGCGCGCGTCCATTACGTGGCAATCTGGGTGTGACGACAGTAGGTGTCGCGACCATCTTCGGCGCCATTTCCGGTGTCAGTGCTGCGGCTGTCGCAACGGTTGGCAAGGTCATGTATCCCGCGATGCGTCGCGGTGGCTATCCAGAGCCCTTCGCAGCAGGTCTCATCACGGCCGTGGGCGCGATTGACATCATCATCCCGCCCTCCATCCCGATGATCGTCTATGGCGCAGCTGCAGAAGCCTCAGTACCGCGTCTTTACGCCGCTGGCATTATTCCAGGTCTGCTGATTGCTGGCATGATTGGCACTTATGTCATCTGGCGCGCAAAGGCCGGTGGTTTTGGCGCTGGCGAAGGCTTTAGCCTCAAGGAGTTTCTGCATTCAACCAAGCGCAGCGTCTGGGCGCTCGGCGCTCCGGCGATCATTCTGGGCGGCATTTATGGCGGTGTCTTCTCGCCAACCGAAGCGGCGGCGGTCGCCTGCGTTTACGCAGCCATCATCACGCGCTTCGTGTTCAGGGAATTGACCTGGCGTGACATTCTGGAAGCAGCCGGTGCAACAGCTGTCTTTACCGCGCAGATTCTGATCATTGTTGCATGCGCAGGCGTCTTTTCCTGGGTTCTGACGGTCAATCAGATCCCCAATGCGCTGGCCACCATGCTTCAGGAATATAGCGTATCGCCATGGATGTTCCTGCTGGCTATCAACATCCTGCTCTTGCTTGTTGGCTGCTTCCTCGATCCGCTATCAGCGATCCTACTGTTGACGCCCTTGCTGATTCCAATGGTGAAAGCGGTCGGCATCGATGTCGTGCATTTCGGCATCATCGTGACCGTCAATCTGGCCATCGGCCTCTTTCACCCACCCTTCGGGATCAATATTTTCGTCGCGCAATCGGTGCTGGGAATTCCCTTGCAAACCCTTTATCGCGGCATTGTCCCCTTCCTGCTGATCTATCTCTTTGCGCTGGGTCTCATCACCTACGTGCCTGAGATTTCGATGATCGGGGTGAAGTGGATTTACGGTTAGCTTGTCCGACCGGCATTGAGCGGCCCGCCTGCGCGACGAGCCGCTCAAACACCGCTGCCAGCACCCGTTTGGTCGCCTCGACATCTTTTTTCGGCAAGCCACTGATCAGGCTTTGCTCATAGCGGATGGCGCTGGGCAACGCCTTGTCAAGGATCTTGCGTCCTTGTGGAGCAATGGCAATCACAACTTCGCGGCGATTATCGCTGGCGACACCCCGATTGATCAGGCCGCGTCGCACCATCGTGCCAACTGTGCGCGACAGGGTTGAGACGTCAATGGAGGTGAGCAAGGCGAGGTCAACAAGCCGCTGAGGTCCATGTTCGCCCAGCACCGCCAGAATGCGCCACATCGGCACGGTCACATCCCACTGTGCGAGATCGCGCGAGAAGAGTTGAATGACGAGATTGCCGGCGCGATTGACCAGATAAGGCACATGATCTTCGAGATTGAGTTTGTGTTTCATCGTCTCCCTGTCCCGCCGTTATTGCCGGCTTCATCATCTGTGCTCAAGGCATAAACCGCGTCGAAGCCCATTTGCAACAGTTGCATTTGCAAAGGAATGATGAGAGGATGCCCTCGTCTTCTGGGGAGGAGATCGCAAATGGCATTCCTTTGGAACGCCTGGTATGTCGCAGGGTGGCCGTCTGAATTCAGCGAGGCGCCGGTGGCGCGCACCATTCTTGGCAAGCCGATCGTCTTTTTCCGTCGTAGCGATGGCTCCATCAGCGCGCTGCATGATCGCTGCCCGCATCGCCATATCCCGCTATCTCGCGGCAAGCGGATCGGCGATGTGATCGAATGTGCCTATCATGGCTTGCAATTCGACATGACAGGCCGCTGCATTCATATTCCCGCCCAAGACACAATCCCGGAACATGCGCGGGTGCGCAGCTATCCGGTGACGGAAAAACATGGCTGGGTCTTCGTCTATATGGGGGATGCTGCGCGCGCTGATCCTGCCACGATCCCGGACTTCCATTGGCTTGGCGATCCGGCCTTTGCCGCGACCGGGGAGACGAAGCACGTCAACTGCCATTACGAATTATTGCATGACAATCTGCTTGACCTCTCTCATGTCGGTTATGTTCATGCCACGACCATCGGCAATAATGAGATGGGGTCCAAAGGCCAGATCCGGGTTGAAAAGCTCGACAGGGGCGTGCGGGTGACGCGCTGGGTGATTGATTGCGCGCCGCCACCCACCTATTGCAAAACGGGCATCTTTCAGCCGACTGATCGCATCGACCGCTGGCAGATCATCGAATATGAGGCGCCAAGTTCCATCCGCATTTATGTTGGCGGTGCGCCGACAGGGACTGGTGCACCTCAGGGAAACCGCGTTGGCGGGCTCGGTATGTGGGTTATGCATGCCATGACGCCAGAGAGCGATCTGTCGACCCATTATCACTGGGCCATTGGTCGTGACTTCCACACCAACAATTCCGAAGTGACCAAGATTTTGCATCGCGAAATCTCAACCGCCTTTGAACAGGATCGGGAGATCCTCGGCATTCAGCAGGACTCGCTGATCCGCAATGGCTATCCCAAGGGCATCGACATCACAGCAGATAGCGGCGGTATTCAGGCGCGCCGCATCCTCGCTCAATTCATCGCGCAAGAGCAGCAGGAAACGGCTTGAAACAGGCGCGCATGGGCGCATAATCGGTTTAACGCAAAGTCCACTCGTGGGAGGTAATCGAAATGAAGAGCAAGCTTCTCGGCGCTATCTGCGCCATGGCACTGGGCCTTGCGGCAACAGCTGCCAGCGCCCAACAGCAATTCGTGATGAAGCTGTCATCGCCAACCGTGAATGATATCGCTCACGAATGGATGAAGGCCTTCAAGGCAGGCGTTGAACAACGCAGCAACAACCGCATCAAGGTCGAAATCTATCCCGCTAACCAGCTTGGCCAGATCCCCGCCACGGTCGAAGGCGTGGCAATGGGTACGATTGAATTCACGGTGCCGGCGGTCGGCTTCTTCGTCGGTCTGGAGCCACGTTTCCAGGTCTTCGACATCATGGGCCTTTATGATGACATGGCTCACGCTGCGCGCGTGTTCCAGGACCCGGAAGTGCGCAAGATGCTTGCGAGCTTTGGCCAATCAAAGGGTGTTGAGCCGCTCTTCGTTCTGCCGCACGGCCCGCTGGGTGTCGTCTCCCATAAGGCCATCCGCTCTGTCGCAGATTTCAAGGGCCAGAAGCTGCGTATGCCGGGCGGCGCGCCAGTGCAGGTCGAGCCCTTCCGCAAGCTTGGTGTTTCGCCGCTGTCGATCCCGCTCGGTGAAGTCCTGCCTGCCATGCAGAACAAGACCATTGATGGCGCCATCATCTCTATCGCCGTCTTCGCGGGGCAGAAATATTACGATGTTGCCAAGCCGATGACGATGCTGCCCGGCAGCTTCCTCACCGTTGGCGGTGTCGTCAATCGCGACTTCATGAAGTCGATCGGCCCCGACCTGGAAAAGATCGTGCGTGAGGAATCGCAGAAGGCAGAACTGGCTGTCGTGAGCTGGGGTGTTGCTGATGCGGCGCGTGCTGGTGAGACCTGGAAAAACAATGGCGGCGAGGTGATCACTCTTGCTGATGCCAAGCTCTTCCAGAGCGAAGTGGCCTCCGTGCTTCCCGCAATCTTTGAAAAGAATGCACGCTTGAAGCAGGATTATGACACGCTGGTTGCTGCAGCCCAGCGCCAGCGCAAGTAAGTCTGAAGCAGCGACGAAAATAAAAGGCGCGGGTGCTAGCCCGCGCCTTCTTTTATTTCGGAATGCTTGTTTTCAGTATTGGCCCTTCGGTTCCAGGCCGAAAGTGTGCTGGCCATACATGGCCCCCACCACATCCCAATTCAGGCTGATATGGGAGCTGACCGCATGAATGTCGCGCCAGAAACGCTGCAGGGGATGATGCATGCCGAGCGCGCTGCCACCAGCTGCGTTGAAGAGAGCATCAACTGCATTGGTAAGAAGCTTCACCGCGAAGGAATGGGTCAGGCGGTTGCGCATACGCATATCGACATCCACCTTGCCGCCATTCATCACCACATCCGCAGTCTCCTTCAGATCGCGATGGATCATGAGGGTGGCGGCGTCAATGGAGGCGGTTGCTTCAGCAACGCGCATCTGAACGGTGGTGAAGGCAGCCATGCTATTATTGCCGCCAGCTACCGCCCCGCGGGTTTTGCGGGTGGAGACTTGGTCAACGAAACAATCCAGAGCGCCGCGTGCGATCCCCAATGCTGGTGAAACGAGACATTGGGGCACAACAGCGAGCATAGGCTGACGATAGAGCGGATTTGTATTGAAGCTTGTGCCAGGGCCATTGCCGACCAGAAGATCCGCGAAGGCAACAGCGCGATGAGTTGGCACAAAGGCATTTTCAATGACGATGGATTTGCTGCCAGTGCCCGCAAGGCCCATCGGGTTCCAGTCGTCCACGATCGTGTAGTCGGAACGTGGCACAAGGAAGAAGCCCGGACGCACGCCGCCCTCATGCGGGATGAAGCCGCCAATGATGCCCCACTGGGCATTGTCGATGCCGCTCATGAAGCTCCAGCGGCCGGAAATGCGATAGCCGCCCTCCACCGGCTCAGACTTGCCGGTCGGCGCATAGCTCACGGCAGAAATCGCATTCGTGTCCTTGCCCCAGACTTCCTGCTGGGCTTCTGCCGGGAAGACGCCAATGAGCCATTGATGGACGGCGCCGAGGCTAAAGACCCAGCCTGTTGATCCATCGCCCGCACCAATCGCTGCAACGGCTTCAACGAATACCTCGTAGCCATATTCAAAGCCGCCATAGGCCTTGGGCTGCATGATGCGGAACAGATCGGCATCACGCATCATCTGCACGATGTCGCTGGCGACCATGCGGTTCTTCTCGGTCTCCGTGGCACGTTCGCGCGCGACACGGCCAATCTCGCGGGCGCGCTCGATCAGGACGGACACGTCCGGGCGCAGGGCGCGGACCACGCGGGGGTCAGACAAGGCTGCTACCGACATAAGCTCCTCCCTCAAGGATGACCAAAACCTATCAGGAATTTATTTTCATTTGCAAGTAAATTCCGCAGACCCCTGCGCCTTGCTTGAAATGGGGCTGGAAGTGGCGAATAGTCGGGGTCAACTCACCGATTCATGGCTCATGGCGCGCAAACTCATCCTTCAGGAATTCCTGCCCTATCTCCTTAACCGTGCCGGCGTGCGGATGGGCCTCATGTTCTCACGCGATGTTGAACCGCTCGACATCACCCTTCCCATGTGGCGCGTGATGATCGAGTTGTGGCACCGCGGCGAGTTCCGTCTGGGGGAATTGGCCGAACGAACTGCGATTGATCTTTCAACCCTCTCGCGTCTGCTCGTTGTGATGCAGAAGAAGGGCCTCATCATTCGCCGCCGCTCCACATTGGACAAACGTGCCTTGAGCCTTGCGCTCACCCCGGAGGGTCTTGCCATGAGCGAGCGCGTCGCCCCTTTCGCGATGCATTATGAACAGCTCGCGATGAAAGGAATGAGCGAGGCAGAGGTGAAGACACTGAAACGGCTCTTGCAACAGGTTTTCGAAAACCTCGAAACCGCCGACGCCAGTGCGCAGCAACAAAAAGGGGCGCCTGTAAGCGCCCCTTCAAAATCAACTGCGCGAAAGCTCAAAGCTTCAGCTTGAACAGATTGACGGAGTTGGTGCGACCGATCTTGATCCGGTCAGCTTCACTAATGCTCGTCACATCGAACCAGTCTGATGCATGGTCGATATTCTCAAACGGCCAGTCGGTCGAGAAGAGTATCCTGTCCGCACCAATTTCCAGCATTGCATCAATCAGCGTCTGCGTGCGGAAATTGCCGGATGTGGTGAGGTAGAAATTCTCGCGGAAATAGTCCGCAATCTTTCGCTTGGCCGGATATTTCGGCGGTGCCTTCACCCATGCGTTGCGGTTATCAACGCGCCACATGCTATAGGGCAGGCCCTCGCCCATATGGCCAAGGATGATCTGAAGCTTGGGATATTGATCAAAAAGGCCAGAACCCATCAGGCGCAGCGCATGGACGGCGGTTTCCTGACCAAAGGCCCAGGTCGGACCCAGTAGCCAGGCATGGCCTTCATAGATTTGCGCCATGCTGGGAATGGGGTTGCGCGGATGCAAATAGAAAGGCACGTCGAGCTTTTCGCATTCGCCCCAGAAGCCCCAATATTGCTTCAAATCATAATAGACAGCCGACTCAGCCACATTGACTTGTGAGAAGCCATTGACGAGTGCGCCCTTGAAACCGAAATCGCGCACGCAGCGTTGCAATTCGCGCGTGGCAAGGTCGGGATCTTGCATGGGCAGTGCCGCGAAACCCTGAAAGCGGTCGGGCCGCTTGGCGATTTGCTCAGCCAAAAAATCATTGGCGCGGCGGGCAATTTCATCCGCCTTCTTCACATCCGGGATGGCCTGAATGGCAGGCGCGTTCAGGGACAGGATCATCATTTCGATCCCGTGCTTATCCATCAGTTTCAGGCGCGTGTCGTGGAAGTCGAGCAGGCGATGCTGAAGTTCAGTCCAGTAGGAATCCGGCACAAAGCCTGCGGAGTCCTGCAAAGTGTCAGGAATGGCGAAGTGTTCTTCAAGCGCGATTTTTCCCTGCATCATTGCCTCCCTGAAAAGCGATGCGGCCAGTCTGTTGCCAGACTAGCCGCCTTTATTTTCATTTGCAAATATTTTCAGGCGCGACGTCTGGCCCTTGGTGATTGATCGACATTGGTCATCATTTCCTGCGTCAGCTCTTCCATCAGTTTCGCACGAAGACCTGCATAGGCGGCATCATCGAAGCGATTATGTGTCTCATGGGGGTCCTTGCCATGATCATATAGCTCGCCCCAGCTCTGGCCCTTATAGACGGTGAGGCGGTACCCCTCCGTGAGAAGCGTGCGCACCATGACCGGTTCAGGAAAGCCCATCCGTGTCATGTTATCCTGATGTTCGACGATGAGACGCTCACGCAACTGCGACGATCCATCAAGATTGCCGAGCAGGCTTTTGCCCTGAATGCCGAAGTAAGGCTTCAGTCCAGCGCGCTCGATGATGCTAGGTGCGATATCAACTGTTGATGTCAAGGCATGAGAGGTCGCGCCTGCCTTGGCGCGTGGGTCTGCCCAGATGAAAGAGACATTGTTGATTGAGCGCAGCATGATGGCGCCCTTGAGCAGGAGATTGAAGTCGCCAAGATAATCGCCATGATCTGAGGTGAAGATGACGATCGTGTTGTCCGCTTTGCCGCTACGCTCCAGTGCAGACATGATGTCACCAATTGCGTCATCAATCATGGTGATCATGCCGCAGGACAGGGCCATGGCTTCCTTCAATTCCTGCTCACTTGCCATGAAGGCTTCCTGACCACCGGCTACTCTCTTGCCGTCCTGCCAACGTTGATGCAGCCATTGCATTGGCGGGGTCGGGTTTTTATGCGCCTCATAGGGCAGCGTCACGCTGAAGGCGGCGGGATCATACATGTCCCAATATTTGCCCGGTGGCGTGAAGGGATGATGTGGATCAGGGAAAGAAACAAAAGCGAAGAAAGGCTCGTCACTGTCTTTCACGCTGTCGAGATACTCTATCGCACGATCACGAATGAAAGAGGTTGGATAAAGCTCTTCCGGCACGCGGGTGCGAATGGCCTGCGGACAGCTGTAATTATGAGGCAGCTGATTTTTCGGGTCACGCAGTGACTCCGCATCCGGCCGCTGGGCGCGCAGCCATTGCGCATAATGGCCGTTACAGTCGTGACCATGCCCCGTCACCATATCGACATGGTCATAGCCATAATAAGGCAGCTTGAACTGATAAAGCTCCTTGCCTTCATA
The DNA here is from genome assembly GCA_964557555.1 of uncultured Beijerinckia sp. GTDB lineage: Bacteria > Pseudomonadota > Alphaproteobacteria > Rhizobiales > Beijerinckiaceae > Terripilifer. The sequence goes on along the minus strand of CAZLBA010000005.1, from coordinate 30,618 downwards.
ACGCTCCGGCGTCTCGTTGTCGTAATCTTCCTTTGCATCCTGCCAGGCTTCCTGCAGCAGGCCCAATGCAGCAGGATCCACGCGCTGTTCTGCAGGATGCTGTGTCATGGGCTGTACATGGCTTTTACCGATGGCAGCGGTCTTGTAGCCACCCAGTCGCAACACCTGTGTGAAAGTGCTGGCG
>CAZLBA010000005.1:0-30424 GCA_964557555.1 uncultured Beijerinckia sp. | reverse complement strand
GTAGCGCAAGCCATGTGCTGAAGGATAACGTCCCGTCAGCAAAGAGGCTCGATTGGGCATACAAACAGGCGTTGCGACATGGAAATTGTCGAAACGAACACCGCGCGCAGCAATCGCGTCAATATTGGGAGTCTTGACGACCGGGTGTCCAGCGCAGCCCAGATAATCCGCGCGATGCTGATCGGTGATGAAGAAGAGAAAATTCGGGCGCTTGCTCATGGATTCACTCTGCCTTGACGCCGGCTGTTTTCATCACACCCGCCCATTTCGCACGGTCGGCTACAATGCGTGCGAGGGAGTCTTGTTCATCGCCAAAGACAGGTTCGCTGCCCAAAGAGATCATGCGCTTTTGGACATCCGGATCTTTCATGATCTCGCGCAACTGCTCGGCCATGAAACTGCGGATCTTCGGGTCTACTCCAGCAGGGCTCATCAGGTAGTTGCCGAAGCGCGCTTCAAAACCCGTTATGCCCGCTTCTTGCGCCGTTGGAACAGATGGCATTTGGCTCGCACGCTCGCCGGTGGATGTGGCCAGTGCCCGCAGGGCGCCGGATTCGACATGCGGCATGATCGCGCCTGCCGTCACGAAGGCAGCATCGACGACGCCCGCAACAAGATCCTGCAATGCAGGTGCCGCGCCGCGATAGGGGACATGTTCGCCCTTCATACCCGTCGCGATACGCAGATATTCATAGGCGAGGTGGCCAGGAGAGCCGATGCCCGCAGAAGCGAAACTCAGTGAGCGTGTTTTGCTGAGTGCAAGAAGCTCGGCGAAAGTCTTGGCTTCAATGCGCTTCGCATTCACCGCGAGAATATTGAAGTTGTGCCCGGTGCGAGCAGCAGGGATCAGGTCTTTCTCTGCGTCGAAACCTTGCGATGTATATATATGCGGATTGACGGTCACGACTGAGTCAATCGTGTAGAGCCATGTCAGGCCATCCGGCTTTGACTTGGCGACATGGGAAGCACCGATATTGCCGCCCGCACCTGCCTTGTTTTCGATGATGACGTTGCGTCCGATCCGCGATGACAGGCGCTCGCCAAATACGCGCGCCAGCGCGTCCAGCGGGCCGCCAGCGGCCAGAGGCACGACGAGGGTGACTGTGCCTTGCGGAAGCGGGTTGGCGGGCGTCTGGGCATGTGCTGAGGCCAGAAGGCTGGCCATCGCAAGGGCTGTGGCAATCCATTTCATGCAATGTCTCCTCACCTGCGTTTTGTCAGGAAAGCTTGATTTCCGGGAGAAGCTCGCGCAAGCATCGGTCAGGAGCGTGCCATCAGGCGGCACGAAATGGCCATGACCGAGCTTGCCCAAACACGGTCCCTGCATCGGGGGCTCGATATTCTGGATGCGCTGGCGCAAGGACCGGCTGCCTTGCATGAGTTGCATCTGCGCACCGGCTTGCCCAAGAGCACCCTGCGTCGCCTGCTCGCCACAATGGTGGAGCGGCGTTACATCCGGCGTGGCATTTCCGATGGCATTTACCGCTCCAATGTCGCCATTCCCGGCGCTGCCCATGGCGAACATACATTGCGTATAGGGCGGCTGGTTGAAGTGGCACGACCTCATATGTTGCGGCTCACGCAACAGGTGAAATGGCCTTCGGATCTGCATGTCTATCACGCGGGACGAATGCAGATCCTCGAGTCGACTCATGGCATCAGCCCGTTTGAAATGCCCCGGAGCGGCAGTGCTGACACGGAGCTGAACATGTTTGTTGCAGCGAGCGGCCTCGCCTATCTCTCGGCATTGGATGATGAGCAGGTTCAGTCCATCCTTGATCTGACACGCGATGATGAGGTCTGGTCGCCCGCGCGTTTCGGCATTACACCCGCACAAGTGCGGCGCATGTTGGCGGATGTGCGGGTTCGCGGTTTCGCCACGCGGCAACTGTCTCAAACCAAGCCTCAGGACCGCAATGCGATAGCCATTCCCCTCTATCAGGCGCGTCAGCCCGTAGCGGCGCTGACCATCGCCTGGCGGCGGGAACATATGAAGGCGGACGCTTTCGCAGCCCTTCATCTCCCGGCCTTGCGCGAAGCAGCAGGGCAGATCTCCAGTGTCATTTCGCAAGCTTAACGCGATTTTTTGATCACGGGGCGCTTTCCGCTTGGGTCATCTGCCGCTATATCCGGCGCAGGTGGAGGTTAACATGTCCAAGCTCAAGCAATTCCTCGTCGCTTGTTTCGCACTCAGCTTCATGGCGGGTGCAGCGCAAGCGCAAAGCCCGGCCGAATTTTACAAGGGCAAGACGGTACGCTTTGTCGTAGGCGTTGGTGTCGGCGGAGGCTTTGATGCCTATGCACGCATGATTGCGCCCTATCTCGGCAGGCAGCTCGATGCAACAGTGGTTGTCGAGAACCAGCTTGGAGCTGGTGGACTCGTTGCGCTCAATCGCGTGGCGACCGCGCAGCCTGACGGGCTGACCATCATGATCGTCAATGGAACGCCTGCCGCCTTGGGCCAGCTGCTCGATCAGCAGAATGTTCGTTACGATCTCACCAAGTTTGAACATCTGGGTGTGATTTCGGCCTATCCCTGGATCTGGCTTGTTTCGAAGGATTCGCCCATCAAGACTGTCGCTGATGCGATGAAGGCGACAAACCCGATCCGCTGGGGCGGCGTTGGTCCAACTGATGGTCCAGCTGATGGCGCCAACATCACCTGTCATGCATTGAAGCTGAATTGCCGCGTCATCATCGGATATAAGGGCAGCGCAGATATTGCACTTGCTCTGGAGCGCGGCGAAATGGATGCGCTTTATGTGTCGGATAGTTCAGCTGCGCAATATGCCAAGTCAGGCAATGCGAGGCCAGTTGCGGCCATGGGCTCGGTTCGATCCAAGCTCTTGCCCGACACGCCCACCATCTTTGAACAGGTCAAGATGAATGACGAGCAGCGCTGGTGGTTCGAATTCCGCGAAAGCATCAACGATCTGGGTCGCATTCTGGTCACCACGCCGGGCGTTCCAGCGGATCGTCTGGCCTTCCTGCGGGAAGCGGTGAAGAAGTCGCTGACTGATCCCGCCCTCATCGAAGAAGGCGCCAAGACGCAGCGCTTTGTCGAATTTCAGGAGCCGGAAGTGGCCCGCAAGCTCGCCGTCAAGGCACTTGGTGATGCAACACCGGAATTGCGCGAGCGCGTGCGTCGAGTTGTCCTGAAGGAATGATGTAAGAGGCCGGAGGAGCACTCCGGCCTCTTCACTTCACGCGGCGGATTGTGAGATCAACTTCGCCAACGCGCAAAAACCACCAGCGGATATCGGCCGTGTTGCGCACGGTGGTTGCATTTTCCTGAACCAGAAGATCATCAAAGGTTACTTCATAGCCGCGCACCAATGCCTTGTAGCGCAAACGAATAGCATCACCATCCTGAAAGACGCGGGCATCACCCAAGACATCTTCACGTGTGCCTTTGTACTCGCCAGGACCGACGCGGGTGAACCGCCACGTCTTGCGATCTTTCTCGCCATCTGAAAAGACGAAATCCTCCACCAGAGTGAGGGTCTGGGTCGCCGCGTTCCAGGAACCACGCATCTTGACCCGCATCTGTCGATCAGCTGCGCCGATGGTTGAGCGAAATGCGCCTTCAGCAACAAGGTGACCACGGAAGAACTCTTCGAGCTTCAATGGCTTTGCATCAACGAGGGCTGGCATTGTCAGCGAGGCCAACAAGGACAGGGCAACAAGCGAGGCGCGCATCATGATCTCCCAAAGAGCATGAGACTTTTACGCACCTGCCTTTGGCTGGATCATGTCAGAGCACGGCCAGCTGCTCTTCACTCATGACCTGAATTTGTTCAGGCGTCAGAGCGCCAGCCTGTGCATCTGTCAATGCGGCCACCTGTCTGGTCGAGAGGGCCGCGATCTGATCTCCTGTTAGCGAGGGGATCTGAGCAATCGTGAAGGCGGTGATTTGCGCGGTAGACATAGCCTGCAGATCCGTCACTTCGATGGCGGCAACTTGTTCACCATTCATAGAGGCAATTTGCGCCGAGGATAGGATCGCAATCTGGGCTGATGTCAGGCTTGCAATCTGCGACGCCGTCAGGGACGGGACCTGTGAAGTCGTCAGCGCCCGGATCTGCGTCGATGTCATCGCCTGCAAATCATCCGTTGTAATCGCAGGCAGCTGACTACTGGTCAATGCAGCGATTTGCGATGTACTCAAGGCCGCCATCTGCGTTGCGCTCAGCGATGAGATCTGATCAGGCGTCAGGGCAGTGATCTGCTCACTGCGCATGACGAGCAAGTCGCGTGTCTCGAATACGCCAACCTGATCACTGGTCAAGGCTGCAATCTGCGCGCTGCTGAGTGCGGCAACCTGATTCGTGCCCAAGGCGACGATCTGGTCACTGCTGAGAGCCGTGATCTGCATGGTCGTCAAAGCGGCGATCTGGGCTGATCTTAGTGCTGCCAGATCCGCAGTTTCCATGGCTGCAAACTGTTCTGATCTCAAGCTTTGGATCTGCGTTGTTGTCAGCGCCGAGAGCTGGGCAGATGTCATCAAAACAATCTGGTCAGTGCTCAATGCGTCGATCTGGCCCGTGGTCAGAGCCGCAATATGCGAAGTCTTGAGCGCCTGCAGATCATCGGTTTCCATCGAGCCGAGCTGGTTGGCAGTCAAGGCAGAAATCTGGGCTGTTGACATCGCGTTGAACTGGGCACTCGTCAAGGCAGAGATTTGGTCGCTCGAAAGCGCTGCAATCTGTCCAGTCGTAAAGCCGGTGATCTGCGTTGTCTTCACTGCTGCAAGGTCAGCGGTTTCGATCGCACCTATCTGCTCATTTGTGAAGGCTGCAAGCTGTGTCACCAGCATATTGCTGATTTGCCCCGTCGTCAGCGCAGCAACCTGGTCATTGCTCAAGGCCGCAATCTGCGCCGTGCGCAGCGATTGCAGATCGCCTGTCTCAATAGCGGCAATCTGATCAGTGGTCATCGCATTCAGCTGCGATGTGCCAAGGCCCGCCAGCTGCGTGCCCGTCATACCCGCAATCTGCTGTGTGGTAAACGCCGCGACCAGCTCATTGGTGAGGCCAACGAGTTGCTGTGTCCGCAGCGCCTGCACATCGACCACTTCCAAAGCCATTATCTGCGCGCTTGTCATGCTGCCGAGCTGTGCAGAGGTGAGTGCACTGATCTGTTGCGTTGTCAGCGCAACGATCTGGTCGCTATTGAAGACAGAAATTTGATCTGTCGTGATGGCTGCGATCTGTGCTGTCTTCATGGCCTGAAGATCAGCTGTCTCAATTGCCGCTACCTGTTCTGTGGACAGGGCACCGATCTGGGCGGTGGTGAGCGCAGCCACTTGCGCTGTCGAGAGGGCTACGACCTGCTCAATCGTGAGGCCTGTGATAGCGCTCGACTGGATAGCTGCTAGGTCGCGTGTCTCGATCGCAGTGAGCTGTGAGGTCGTCAAGCTCGCAATCTGGCTGCTGGTGAGAGCACCCGCCTGTTGCGTGGTGAGGGCCACGAGCTGATCGCTTGAAAGCGAGATGATCTGATCATTGGATAGCGCCGAAATCTGTATGCTACGAAGCGCCGCAATATCAGCGGTCTCAATAGCACGGATCTGGTCAGTGAGCAGTGCAGATATCTGATCCGTGCGCAGCCCTGCGACCTGTTGTGTGGACAGCGCAACAATCTGGTCAGTCGTGAAAGCCGTGGCCTGATCGGCAGTCAGAGCAGCAAGCTGCGAGGTCTTCATGCTCGCAAGGTCAGCTGTCTCAATAGCGGCGATCTGGATTGCTGTGAAGGCGCTCAGCTGCTCGGTTGTCAGTGCATTGACCTGCGCCGTCGAGAGTGCAGCAATATGGGCTGTATCAAGGCTTGCGACTTGCGCGCTTGTTAGCGCCGCGATTTGTGCAGTCTTCATGGCCGCGAAGTCAGCTGTATCGAGCGCTGCAAGCTGTTCAACACTCAATGTCTGGACCTGACCGGTCGTCAGGGCAGATACTTGCGAACTACTGAATGCAGCGACCTGACTATTCGACAGCACGCTCACTTGCGCGGTGGTCAGTGCGGGCACTTGCAGGGTTGTCAGCGCCGCAATTTGGCCACTGTCGAATATGCCGATCTGAGCGGCCGTCAGCGCGGCCAGCTGGGTGGTCGTGAGTGCACCGACTTGCGCAGTCGTGATGACGGCGACTTGCTCATCAGTCAAAGCGGCAACCTGATTGGTACCCATGCCACGCAAATCCGCCGTCTCGATGGCGGAAATTTGGGCTTGCGTGAGTGAGGTGACTTGCGCGGTGGTCAGAGCGGCGATTTGCGTACTTGTCAGGGCGACGATCTGAAGTGTCGTGAAGGCGCTGACCTGCTCGCCTGTGAGCGCAGCAATCTGCGCACCGCGCAATGTCTGGAGGTCCGCATCTTCCATCGCCTGCAGCTGGCCGGCTGTGAGGGCGGGTAGCTGCTCACTCGTCAACATATTCACTTGCGCTGTCGTCAGCGCCACAATCTGGTCAGTTGAGAAGCCGCTGAGCTGCGCCGAGGTCAGCGCCGTGATCTGGGACGTCCGGAGGGCAGCAATATCGCTCGTTTCAAGTGCCCCAATTTGCTCATTCAGAAGGAGAGCGATCTGCGATGTGCCGAGTGATGCGATCTGGTCAGATGTCAGAGCGCGGATCTGATCCGTGCTCAAGACAGGGACTTGTGCTGTAGTGAATGCCGCCATTTGCGCGGTCGAGAGCGTCGGCAGCTGCGCGCTTGTCAAAGCCGCGATCTGGTCAACCGTGAGTGCCGCTGTCTGTGACGCGGAGAAATTCGAAATTTGTTCGGTGCGCAATGCGGCAATCTGCTCGGCTGTGAAGGCCGTCACTTGCTGGGTGTTGAGCGCACGAAGATCAGCACTTTCAATTTCGACCAATTGCGTCAGCGTAAGTGCTGCAATCTGGTTGTTGGCAAGACCCTGCATTTGCGTCGCGGTCAGGCCGACAATCTGATCCGTTGTCAGTGCTGCTATCTGCGCCTCGGTGAAACCGATAATTTGCGCAGAACGAAGTGCAGCCAGATCGGCGGCTTCGATAAATTTCACCTGCGCTTCGCTGAGGGCTGCAATCTGCTGAGTACCGAGCGCGGCAGCTTGCGCCGTGGTGAGGGCTACGATCTGCGCACTGGTCAAGGCTTGCATATGGTCGCTGCTGAAGGCTGCGATCTGTGCAGTGCGCATTGCGGCAAGGTCAGGCGTTTCGATCGCTCTCACCTGATCCGCGGTCAGGGCTGCGACCTGTGTGGCGCTGAAAGATGTGATCTGCGTGTCTGACAGCCACTTCACCTGATCTGTCGTCAGCGCAGCGACCTGCTCCGTGAGCAGCGCGCCAAGCTGGCTTGAAGTCATCACGGCCAGTTGGCTATTGGTGATGGTGACCAGCTGATCCGTCACGAGTTGAGAGACCTGTGTTGCGCTGAGCGCACTGATCTGATCAGTCGAAAGCACTGGCACTTGTGCACTTGTCAGTGCCTGCAGCTGGGTCGCGTTAAAGGCACGAAGATCTGCGGTTTCAAGCGCAAGGAGCTGATCCGAGTTCAGGATCTCGATCTGTTCGCGCGTCAAGCCGGGCACTTGCGCTGTTGTTAATGCGGCAATCTTCTCGGTCACGAGAGAAGCTACTTGCTCTGTCGTGAAAGCAGCAACGCGATCATTTCTGAGGACAGCAAAATCCTCGATCTCCATGGCTCGCAACTGCCGGGTCGTGAGCGAGGGCATTTGACTATTAGTGAAATAGCCCGCTTGCTGGGTGGTCAGCGCAACGATCTGGTCTGTTGTCAGACTCGAAACTTGATCAGCTGTCAAAGAGATGATCTGGGGTTGTCGCATGGCGCGCAGATCATCTGTTTCAATGGCGATGATCTGCTCTGTGGACATGGCCTCGATCTGAGCGCCTGAGAAAGCAGAAACCTGTCCGGATGTCAGGGCAGCTACCTGACGCGTCAAAAGCCACTTCACCTGCGATGCCTTGAGTGCCGCAACATCGCTGGTTTCGATGGCTTGAATCTGGTCGCTTGTCAGGGCTTCAATCTGGCCCTGAACAAGGCCGGTCATCTGATTATTTGTAAAGGCAACGATCTGATCGGTTGTCAGTGCGGTGATCTGCTCTGCAGTGAAAGCGCTGACTTGAGATAGCCGCAAGGACTGAATGTCGCGGGTCTCCATCGCCTTCACCTGATCGGTGCGCAAGGAGGCGACTTGTGAACGGGTCAAGGCGCCGACCTGGATCTGGTTGAGCGCAACGACTTGGTCGGTTGTCAGCCAGGAAACCTGCTCATTGGTAAGCGCAGAAATTTGGCCACTCGACAAGGCGCCAAGCTGTTCAGTCTTCAGCGCTGCCAGCTGGTTCGACTGCAGCGCCGTCAACTGGGTGGCTTTCAGTGCGATGATATCGCGCGTCTCGATGGCGCGAATCTGGTCGGTCCTGAGATTGCTGATCTGGGTCGCAGTGAGGGATGCAATCTGGTTGCTCACCATCAATGCGATTTGATCAGTGGTGAGTGCTGCAAGCTGTTCATCAGCAAAAGCTGCAATCTGCGTTCCGCGCAAGGCTTGCAGATCAACCGATTCAAGTGCGCGAAGCTGATCAGATGTGAGGGACGTGATCTGGGCTGTCGTGATTGAGGTGATCTGCGCTGTCGTTAAGGCAACCACCTGATCCGTAGTGATGCCTGCAAGCTGCTCATTGGTGAGCGCTGCGATCTGGAACCCTCTGAGTGCCTGTAGATCGTCGGTTTCGATGGCGCGGAGCTGATCGAGCGAGAGGGCACCAATCTGGCCAGTCGTCAGGCCACTCATTTGCGAGGACACCAGGGCGCGAATCTGGCGCGTCTGCAATCCTGCAAGCTGGTCATTGGAGAGGAAACCGACCTGCGCAGCGCTTAAAGAGGCAGTCTGGTCATTTGTCAGTGCTGTTAGTTGTTCATTGGCGAGTGCCCGAATCTGCCCGCTTCGTAACGCGCGTAAATCAGATGTTTCGAACCTTGAGACCTGCTGCGTCGTAAAGGCGCTAATCTGATCAGATGTGAGCTGGCTTATCTGAGTAGTTGAAAAAGCGATCACCTGATCCGAGCTCAGCCCCTGAATCTGTTCGCCTGTCAGTGCCGTGATCTGCGTTGCACGAAGAGTAGCAAAATCAGCGGTTTTAATTGCGAGCAATTGATCGACGCTGAGTGCGACCACTTGTGTACTTGTCAGCGAGCCCAGCTGGGCGGAGGTCATGGCCCGAATCTGTTGCGTCGTGAATGCGCTGATCTGCTCCGCAGTCAGGCTTCCGACCTGTGAATTTGTTAGGGCGTTGATCTGAGCAGTGGTGAGGACGCTGATTTGTTGATCCGTCAACGCCGTAATCTGCTGTGACTTTAATGTTGAAAGGTCCCGCGTCTCGATGGATGTGATCTGGTCGCTCGTAAGGGCGGCGATCTGCACGCTGCTCAGAGCCCCGAAGTGGGCACTGGTCATCGCAACAATTTGGGCCGTTGTCAGCGCCTCAACCTGCAGATTTGAGAGCACGCTGATCTGAGTGCCTTTCATTGCAGCCAGGTCATCTGTCTCAATGGCCTTGATTTGCTCTACAGAGAAGTTGGCAATCTGCTGGGTTGTTAAAGTAGCCAGCTGCGCGCTGGTTAGGTCGCGCACCTGATTTGTTTTCAGCCATCCGATCTGCTCAGCGGTGAGCGCGGTAATCTGGCCGCTCTTGAGCGCAGTCAGGTGTTGGGTTGCCAGCGCCTCAATATGAGATTGGGTCAATGCCCGGATCTGGTTGCTGGACAAAGCCGCAATCTGAGTACTGTTAAGCGCGAAGATATCGCCGGTTTCCATTGCGCCAATCTGCTCTGTAGTCAGAGCCTGGAGCTGAACGGCCGCGAAATTAGCGAAATCAGAGGTCTCAAGCGCATTGATCTGATCGAGGGTCAGCGCGGCGACCTGTCCCGCCTTCAGGATAGAGGTTTTGCTTGTTGCCAGCGCCGTGACCTGATCGGCGGTCAGAGAGCGGATTTGTGCTGTCGTCAGGGCAGCAAAATCTCGCGTCTCCATGGCTGCGAGTTGCTGCGATTCAAGCGAGGCGATTTGGTCAGCGCGCAGAGAAGCAACCTGTGTCCCTGTAAGGGCCACAATCTGATCGGTTGAGAATGCGCTGATTTGATCATTGCGCAGCGCTGCCAATTGTGTGGTCTTGAGCGACGCGATATCGCTGCTCTCAATGGCTGCGGTTTGCTCAAGTGTAAGCGTTGCGAGCTGGCCTGGGTCGATATTGCTCAGCTGTACGCCGGAGAGAGCTGCAATCTGTGTGGTCGTCAGGCCGGCTACTTGTTCAGCCCGCAGGGCCGCCATTTGCGCGGCCTTCATGACCTGAAGATCGTCAGTCTCGATCGCGCCAACCTGACTGGCGCTCAGGGCCTGCACCTGTGTTGCGGTGAGTGCGCTCACCTGAGCGCTTGTCATAAGGGCGATTTGATCAAGCCCCAATGCACCAATCTGCCCGCCAGTCAGGGTGACGATCTGGCTCGTACGCAAAGCCTGCAGATCACGACTTTCGAGAGATTGGATCTGATCAGCGCTGAAACTTCCCAGTTGGCGTGCATTGAGCATCACGATCTGGTCAGTGGTGAAGGCGCGGATCTGATCGCCGCTCAGATTGGCAATTTGCGCAGTGCTCAGAGAAGCAATGTCGCGTGTCTCTATGGCTGTAATTTGGTCGCTATTCAGGAGTGCAATTTGTGGGGCAGTGATTGCGGAAAGCTGCAGGCTGCTCAAGGCCTCGATCTGTGATGTCGTGAGGCTTGCAACATGTTCATTGGTGAAAGCGCCGATCTGGGCGACCGTCAGGGCCTGTATGTCGGCTGTGTCGAGCACAAGGAATTGGCTGGCTGTCAGGGCCGCAATTTGGGCAGTGCGCAGGGCCGCGATTTGTGGGCGTTCAAGTGCGTTTATCTGAGCGGTTGACAGGGCGCTGATCTGATCCGCAGTAAAAGAGGCGATCTGCGCCGCGCGTAAAGATTTTACGTTGTCGGTTGAAAGGGCAAGAATTTGCTCATTCGTGAGGGCGGCAATCTGTTGCGTGCTCAGTGCCAGCGCTTGGGCCGTTGAGAATTTGCCGATCTGGGTTGCGCTGAAATTTGTGATCTGTTGCGTGGACAGGGCAGCAATCTGGATTGCCTTGACAGCGCTGATTTGATCCGTCGTCAGATTGGCGATGTGATCTGCTGTTAAGGCGGCTGCTTGCTGGATTGACAGGGCTGCGACCTGATCGGTGGTGAAAGCCTGAATCTGCGACGCGCTGAGGGCGCGGATCTGGGCTGAACTCAGAGCAGCGATGCGATTTGTGGCAAGGGCCTGCACCTGCTCATTGCCAAGGGCATTCATCTGCGCAGTCGTTAGCGCAGAGACTTGAGCGGCAGTGAGCGTTGCAAATTGACTTGTGGCCAGAGTTGCCAAACGGTCCGCAGCGATCGCAGCAATTTGTGCACCCGTCAACACGACAAGATCACGTGTTTCGATGGCTGCAAGCTGTTCATTGCTCAGCGCTGCGATCTGGCTTGATTGGAGACCAATAAATTGGCCTTCGATCATTGAGGTGATTTGATCTGCACTGAGCACTGAGATCTGGCCCGCGCTCAGGCCGGCGATCTGTCCGCCCTTCAGCGCACGCAGATTTTCTGTCTGTAGGGCGACGACCTGTTCATTGGTCAGGCCAGACAGTTGTGAAGCGCTGAGGGCAGCAATCTGGCCGCTCGAAAGCTTTGCGAAATTTTCGGCTGCAATGGATTGCAGCTGCGCGCTGGTGAGAACCTGCAGATCCCGCGATGTGACCGCGCGAAGCTGGTCACTCGACAAGGCTGAGATTTGCGATGGTTTCAGCGCCCCAAATTGCTGCGCGGTGAGAGCAGCAATCAAATCGGTTGTGAAGAGGGCAAGCGTTTCGCCAGACAAGGCAGAGAGCTGCGCGCTCGTCATTGCGATGAGATCGCGTGTCTCAATCGCAGCGATTTGCTCGGCGGAGAGGCCGCTGATTTGCGCTGTCGAGAGAGAGGCAAGTTGGGCGCCAGTCAGGGCCGCAATTTGCTCTGTCTTCAGCACTGCAAACTGCTCATCACCCAGGGATGAAATTTGCAGCGTGGAGAGCGCTTGGAAATCGGCTGTTTCCATGGCGCGCAATTGCTCGCCTGAAAAAGCGCGCAGCTGCGTTGTCTTCAGCGACATGGCCTGCGATTTCGTCAAAGCGACGATTTGGTCCGTCGTGAGGACTTGTACCTGCGCGGTGGTGAGAGCAGAGAGTTGCGTGGCCCCAATCGCAGCAAAGTCTTGCGCTTCCAGCGCCGCCAATTGCTCACCGGAGAAGTTGCGCAACTGCAAGCTGGTGAGTTGGCGCGTCTGGGTCGGTGTGAAGGCGGCAATCTGCGCGGTGGAAAGTCCCGTCACCGCTGTGGCATTCATGGCCCCCACCTGAGCGGCGGTCAGATTGGCGATCTGATCGGTCGTGAAGCCGCCGATGGCGGAACTGTTGATGGCCGCCATCGCGCTGGCGCTGAGCAGGGGCACATCCTGCGTCTCGAAAGCTGCAATCTGGTCGGCGCTCATGGCGCGCAAATGGGTGGCGGTGAGCGCGCGGACCTGAGCCGTGGTGAGCGCCGCAATCTGCTCCCCTGTCAGGCTGGCAGCCTGAGTGGAGGTCATGCGCGAAATCTGGGTGGGGCTCAGGCTGGCCAGCTGAGCCGTGGACATCGAGGCAACCCCGGTCAGGGGGAAGGGGCTCGTATCGCTCACTGAAATCGCCATCGACCGGCCCGCACCCTACGCCACGCTCGCCGCGGGAGCCCAGCCAGCCGCGGATCAAAGTAAAAGACGGTCGAAAGGCCCGGAATTTTAGGGCTTTCCGCCACTGCAGCGACCAGTCAGGCAATAGCGATGAATAATTTAAATAACTGAAAAATAAAGAGAAAATAGAAGTTCACTCAGGCACCTGCCGCTGCGGCGGAGGGCTGGAGTCTTTGAATTTATCAAGTGCCTCCCCTTCTGTTTGTGGCCTGCCTGCGATACCAAGCGGCCAAGATGGGGGAAGGGAAGGCATTTCCATGGGGTTGGATGCACAGGTGATCATCGTGGGCGGCGGCCCGGTGGGTATGGGCCTTGCGGTTGAGCTCGCCCAGCGCGGCGTCAGCTCGGTCTTGCTTGAACGTCACTTTGAGCCGCAGCCCATCCCGAAGGGTCAGAACCTGACCCAGCGCAGCATGGAGCATTTCCGCGCCTGGGGTGTTGAAGAGGCGATCCGCAAGGCTTCGCCCATCCCTGTGTCTTTTGGCATTGGCGGCCTCACGGCCTATCGAACCCTGCTCAGTCCCTATCATTACGATTGGTATCAGCGCGCGATCGTGCGGCCCTTCTATGTTTGCGACAATGAGCGCTTGCCGCAATATGAAACCGAGGCTGCCTTGCGGGCGCGTGCTGCTGAACTGCCGCAGATCGAAACTTTCTTTGGCTGGACAGCGCAGAGCATCACGCAAAATGACTCAGGCGTGCAAGTCGAAGCACTCTCGCGTGATGGCGAGCGTCGCATCTGGCGGGCGCACTATCTGGTGGGATGTGATGGTGCGCGCTCGCTCGTACGTGAAGAGGCGGGCATCACCCAGACACGCTCTGATCATGACATTCGCATGGTGCTGCTGGTTTTCCATTCAGGCGATCTCAACAAGCTCATCGCCCACTACAAGGGCAAGTCTTTCTTCAACGTGCTGCACCCCGAACTTGACGGTTATTGGCGATTTTTCGGTCGTGTAGATACTGGCGAAAAATGGTTCTTTCATGCGCCTGTTCCCGCTGGGACGACGCAGGAAAATTTCGACTTTCATGCCTATCTCGAGAGCGTCGTAGGTGCGCCATTTGAATGTAGCTTTGACCATATCGGCTTTTGGGATTTGCGGATCGCGGTTGCAGATGATTATCGCAAGGGCCGCATCTTCATTGCCGGCGATGCAGCCCATAGCCACCCCCCCTATGGGGGCTATGGCATCAATACGGGTCTCGAAGACATAAGAAACCTTGGCTGGAAATTAGCAGCACAGTTGCAGGGCTGGGCAGGTGCAAAGCTGCTTGCCTCCTACAGTGCTGAGCGTCAGCCTGTCTTTGTTTCAACTGCGCGCGACTTCATCCAGAGTTTCATAGACTCCGATCGTGCTTTTCTGCGTGCGCATGATCCGCAGAAAGATGCAGCTGATTTTGAGCGGGCTTGGGCCGGGCGTGCGGCGCAAGTGGGTGAGGAAATTCGTAGCTTCGAGCCAAATTATGAGGGATCTCCCTTAGTGTTTGGTCCTGCAGCTGCGACCTGTAGCGCAGTGGGCGAACATGAATTTGCGGCCCGCGCAGGGCATCATCTCGCGCCTCAGCCTCTCTCGACGGGTCGTGGTGTTTTTGATGAACTGGGACCGGGCTTCACACTTTTGTCCCTTGATGGGGATGATGCCTCTGTTGCAGACTTTGAGCAGCAGGCAAAAGCCATGCATATTCCGCTGAAAGTCATTCGTGATCATGCTACAGGAGAAAGGCAAGCCTATGCTGCGCGCCTCGTGCTGATCAGGCCGGATGACTTCGTGGCCTTTGCAGGCGACGGGCCAGTGAATGCAAAAGACATTCTCGCGCGTGCTACGGGAGCCTGAGGTCGCGCGAGACAATGAAAATGAAAGGGAGAAATCATGATCATCAATCGCCACAAGTTGCGCATTGAATGGGGCGACTGCGATCCTGCAGGGATTGTTTACTTTCCGCGTTATTTCGAGATGTTCGATGTCAGCACCAATCTGATGATGGAGGCTGCGGGCTATCCCAAATATGAAACGCTGAAGCGGTTTGATCTTGTTGGCTGGTCGCTGATTGATGTTGGCGCGAAATTCATCCAGCCCTCGACCTATGGCGAGGAGGTTGAGATCGAAAGCCGTGTGAGTGAATGGGGCCGCTCCAGCTTCAAGATCGAGCATCGCCTGTTTCGCGGCGACAAGGTTGCGATTGAAGCTTTTGAAAAGCGGGTCTGGGTGGGTAAGGACCCTGACAATCCCGACCGTTTGCGCTCAGTGCCTATCCCCGATGAAGTGATAGCGAAATTCAAGGACTGAGGCGCCTCCCCAGGACCAATTTTCGTCTTGCCAAGCCTGCGTCGGCGTGGGACGGAAAAGGTCGCAGCCAAAAGCTGCACTTTTTCCAAAGACGTCTCAGGGGAGACAGCCATGACGACTCGTCGCGAGCTTTTGCGCACCGGCCTTGCAGGTGGGGCCATTCTGACCCTTGGCATCAGCGCCCATGCGCCTGCCTGGGCACAGGCTTTGACCAATCTTGAGATTTTCGTCCCGGCTGCACCGGGGGGCGGTTGGGATGCTACCGCGCGCGCCATCGAGGCTGCTTTGCGCGCTGATAACATCATCAGCGAGATCAAGGTGGAGCATGTCGCTGGCGCAGGCGGCATGACTGGCCTGCCGCGCTTCATCAATGGCAAGCGCGGGAATGGCAATGCGATCATGGTGGCGGGGATGGTCATGGTGGGGGCAGGTGTCGTCTCCAAGAGCCCCGTCACTATTTCCAATGTCTTACCGCTGGCGCGTTTGACGGGTGAGTCTCTGGTTGTGGTCGTGCCTGCGGCATCGCCCCACAAAACGATTGGCGACTTGATGGCCGCTTTCAAGAAAGATCCGCGCAGCGTGTCCTGGGCAGGCGGTTCTGCCGGCGGCTCGGACCATATCTTCGTTGGTATGCTCGCTAAATTGCAGGGCATTGAACCGCGCAATATTGCCTATGTCGCCTATTCAGGGGGTGGGCCTGCTCAAGCGGCTCTGCTCGGCAATCAGGTGACGGCAGGCGTGTCCGGCTATGCGGAATTTGAAGAACAGATCAAAGCCGGCAAGTTGCGTGCCCTCGCTGTTTCTGCGGATGCGGCAGAGCAGGGCATCAAATCTTTCAAGGAACAGGGCTATGATGTGACGCTGTATAACTGGCGTGGCGTCTTTGCAGCGCCTGGTATTTCGGCGGCACAACGCAGTGCGCTCATCAATCTGATGGAGCGTCTGGTTAATGGTCCAGCGTGGAAGGCCACACTCGCCAACAAGGGTTGGGAAGGTATTTTCCTCGGCGGCGACGATTATGGCAAATTCGTTGCCGACGAAGTTGCACGGATCACGACTGTGCTGAAGGAACTTGGCATCGCCACTTGAGGCAAGAGAGATCCGCCATGGCCCTGCGCACAATCTTCATGCATTTGCTGATCGGGCTTGGCGTGCTGATGCTCGCCGCACTCGCGGCGTGGCAGAGCGCCTCGATTCCGGCAGCGGGCTTGTTGAATGTTGTAGGGCCAAACGTTGCAGGCTGGTTTGTTGCATTCTTCTTTGCAGCCACCGGCATGGCTCTGATCATCGTCGCCTTGCGTGGTGGCTGGATTGATCTGGCGCAGGAAGAGCCAGTGGAATGGGGATCGCTGGGCCTTGTCACTGTGGGTCTTGTCGTCAATCTCGTCCTGATTGAATGGGCAGGCTTCATCATTGCATCGACGGCGATGTTCCCATTGGTCGCGCGTGGTTTTGGCAGTCGCAAACCATTGCGGGATGTGTTGATCGGCTTTGTCTTGTCCTGCGTCTCCTATGTCGGTTTTGACAGGGTCCTCGGCTACAAGATTGGCACAGGCATCATTGAAAACCTGATCTGATACAGGCTTGGAGGTTTCGTCATGGACACGCTTTCAAGCCTGATGCAGGGCTTTGCGGTTGCGCTCACACCCATCAATCTGCTTTGGGCCTTTGTTGGTGTAACGGTGGGAACAGCGATTGGCGTTTTGCCCGGCCTTGGCCCAGGCCTGACCATCGCCCTGTTATTGCCCATTACTTACAAGGTTGATCCGACATCCGCCTTCATTCTTTTCGCCGGCATCTATTATGGCGCCATGTATGGCGGCTCGACCACATCTATCCTCATCAATACGCCGGGCGAGAGTGCGTCCATCATCACTGCGATGGAAGGGCACAAGATGGCGCGCAATGGCCGCGCAGGTGCCGCACTTGCAACGGCCGCAGTTGGTTCTTTTGTGGCAGGCACGCTCGGTACAATTGGTATTACGTTTCTCGCCGGACCAGTGGTCGCGCTTGCCTTGATGTTTGGTCCAGCCGAATATTTCGCGCTGATGGTATTATGCTTCATCACTGTGTCAGCGGTGCTTGGGTCATCCATGCTGCGCGGGCTGACGGCATTGGCGCTCGGTCTCTTCTTTGGCCTCATTGGCATTGATCTGCAAAGTGGCCAGCCGCGCTTTCATTTCGGCGTCATCGAATTACTCGATGGCATTTCTGTGCTCATCGTTGCGGTGGGTCTCTTTGCCATTGGGGAGACTTTGCATCTCGCCTCGCGCAAGCCCGAACGCGAAGAGGTGGTTGAGCTGCGGGGGCCTGTTGGCATGACGCGCGAAGAGTGGAAACGCTCCTGGAAGCCATGGCTGCGTGGCACTTTATTTGGTTTCCCCATCGGAGCCATGCCAGCAGGTGGTGCTGAAATCCCAACCTTTCTGTCATACTACACCGAGAAGAAGCTCTCTCGACATCCTGAAGAATTCGGCCATGGTGCGATTGAAGGTGTGGCAGGACCTGAGGCCGCCAATAATGCTTCTGCTGCCGGCGTTCTTGTGCCCTTGCTGACTTTGGGCCTGCCAACATCGGCAACGGCTGCGATCATTCTGTCAGCTTTCACGAGTTATGGCATCAATCCCGGTCCGCAGCTTCTTTCAAGTCAGGGCCAGCTTGTCTGGACGCTGATTGCCAGTCTTTATATTGGCAATGTGATGTTGCTTCTGCTGAACCTGCCGCTGGTGCGCTTGTGGGTCAAGCTGCTCAAAATCCCGGCCCCGCAGATGTATGCGGGTATCTTGATCTTCGCGACGATTGGCACTTATGGCATCAGCCGATCTGTGATGGATCTGGTTCTGCTTTATGTCGTGGGCTTTATCGGGTTCATCATGCGGAAATTCGACTTTCCGACTGCACCTGTCATCATCGGCATGATTTTGGGACCAATGGCCGAACAGGAATTCCGTCGCGCCATGACCATTTCTAATGGTGATTTGATGATTTTTCTGACCAAGCCCATTTCACTGACGCTTTTGGTCATTGCTGTTCTGGCGGTGGTTGGGCCACGCCTTTGGGCCTTGCGCGGCAAGTCTGCGGCCGCGTGAGCCTATCGGCCCGCTGTGCAAAGCGGGCCGATAGATGTGTCGTTTAGTTCTTGATCAATCCGGTGAGGCGCAGCAAGGCGCGCATCTTCACACTTTCTGCATCCAGCATTTTTTGATGCGCCGTATGATCAGAGCCGACTGACTCAACGCCCACAACCTCAAGTCGCTTGATGATATCGGGCTCCTTGGCAATTTCGGCAATGACGTCGTTGAGCACCTTGATCACATTGGCAGGTGTCTCCGCGCGCCCATAAAGGCCGATGCGAGGCGCATAGTCATAATCGGGGATCAGTTCGGCAAGCGACGGCAATTGCGGTGCGAGGCTGGAGCGCACCCCACTATTGTTCGCGATGAGCTTGACCTGCTTGCCTTCCGCCGCGCCGCTCAGTGCAGGATAGGCAGAGAACAATGCATCAATATGGCCGCCCAAAAGCGCGGGCACAGCCTCACCCGTGCCTTTGAACGGCACATGGGTCATATCGAGCTTCAATGCATTGGCAAGTGCCACAGCCGACAGGTGATGCATGCTGCCCACACCCGCAGATCCATAATTCAGCACGCCTGGCTTGGAACGTACATGGTTGATGAATTCCTGCAGATTATTGGCGGGCACTTTGGGGTTGAGTGCCAAAAACATCGGCGCAACGGCAAGGATGCCAATCGGCTTCAGATCTTTTTGCTGATAGGGGTTCTCAGGATAGAGGTTCGGATTGACCGAATAGACTGCGCCATCGGTCACCACAAAAGAATAGCCATTGGCGGGGGCGTTCAGCATGGCCTGAATGGCAACAGTGCCATTCGCGCCAGCGCGATTTTCAACCACAACCGACTGGCCCAGTTTTTCTTCCATGCGTCGCCCGAAGATGCGCGCGACCAGATCAGGCAGCCCGCCGGGCGGGTTGGTGATGATCAGGCGGATCGGCTGGTTGGGGTAGTTCTGCGCGTCTGCGGTGACTGGGCCAAGGAGGCCAAGTCCGAGCACGGCACCAAAGAGGATGCGCAACGTCTTCATCAAAGTTCCTCCGCTGTTTTCCTTCCGCGCAATGACAGAATTGTTGAGCTTAGGCAAGCCATGAGACATGAAGGTAACAAAGCTGTCATGCATTGCCGTTTGTTTCAGATGTAAGGTTTGCTACATCTACCGCTGAATGATGGGAGGAGGCGTCAATTTCCAACGAGCATGAGGCGCATCGACTGGTACGGTCACTCAGTCTGACCCATGCCGTACTTTACGGGCTGGGCGTTACGATTGGTGCCGGGATCTATGTTCTCGTGGGGTTGGCGGCAGGGCGAAGCGGGATGCATGCGCCGCTCGCCTTTCTGTTGGCAGCAGCTCTTCTCGTCTTCAGTGCCATGAGTTTTGCAGAGCTTGCCACGCGTATGCCTGTTGCAGCTAGCGAGGCTGCTTATGTGGAGGCAGGCTTTCGCCGTAACTGGCTGACTTTGTCAGTCGGTCTTCTGGTCGCAGCCACAGCCGCCGTCTCTGCCGCCGCGATCAGTGCGGGCAGTGCAGGCTATATAGGCGTGTTCGTGCCGCTTCCGAACAAGATGATCGTTGCAATCGTGATTTTGCTTATGGGCGCCATTGCCTGTCTTGCGACAGTGCAGTCGGTGACCTTCGCTGCAGTCATGACGGTGATTGAAGTCGCCGGTTTGTTGCTGATCATTGGCGCAGGATTTTTTGAAGGCACGCAGATCATCACTCGCCTGCCGGAGATGCTGCCGCCTTTCGATGTATCCGCCTATCTCGGTCTTTCCGGCACGGCGCTCATTGCCGTTTTCGCTTTCATCGGCTTTGAGCACATCGTCAATGTGGCCGAGGAAGTGAAAGAGCCAGAAAAGACTTTACCGCGTGCCTTGTTTCTGACGCTTGGCATGACAGCACTGCTTTATGCGCTGATTGTCTGGATCGCCGTTCTCGCTGTTCCACCCGATGAGTTGTCACGCTCGCAAGCACCCCTCGCGCTCGTTTTCGAACGTTTGACTGGCTTGCCTTTGTTCACGATGAGCCTGATCGCCATTGTGGCAACGCTGAACGGGGTCATCGTCCATATGATCATGATTGGCCGCGTGCTCTATGGCCTTGCGAAGGCCGGGCGTTTGCCGTCAGTATTGGCACGGGTGAATCCAAAAACCCGCACGCCTATCACAGCGACCCTTCTGGGCGTGAGCGTCATCTTCGCGCTCGCTTTGTTCTTCCCCCTTGCGCGTCTGGCTGATGTCACCGCATTCAGCACGCTGGTGATCTTCGCCGCCGTTAATCTCGCCCTTATTCAAATCAAGGCCAAGGAAACAACGCCGCCAGCGCATCTGTTCATCTGCCAGAAATGGGTACCTTGGGCCGGCCTCTGCGCAAGCCTTTTCCTGATCCTCGCAAGCCTTCTCGCCCCCCGATAATGCCGCAGCGTGCAAGCGCGCGTGACAGGAGAGGACTGCGTGAGCTTTGGGAAGATGATAATGGCGCGCTGCACTACGGGTTGACTGAAGAGGGAACACCGAGTGAGATGCTAGAGGGAATTGATCGGATTATTTTTTGCTGACACACTGAGAGCTGAAGAGGCAAGCGATGCATTTTTTATGCAAGATCAGTGTTTATGGTCTTGTGTTATCCATAGTTTGTCTTTTATGGGTGCATTGTGGCTATGCGGCTGAAGCCCAAGCGACGAATAATCCAAATCCATTTTACCGCGTTGAAATACCCATTTTATTTTTGCGCGAGTTCGTTTCGCCAAGTGTCTACGCCTTAGTGGTGGTGATCTGGTTCATTTTTGTCTTTTCGATTACGCTCTTGATTGTAGGATTGATGGTGGTCCTAGGCGTTCGTTTGATCTTCTCTGTGATGACGCGCACGCCATTTAGAGTGCGAAAACCGAATCCAATCGAAATAAGGGCGTGGAAAAATGTATTTTTCACAGCTGACCAGACCGTCAAATCTCAGCTGCCACTAATATTCGTCCTCACAGTTCCGTTTTTTGTGTTGCCCGATACAGCACTTACTAAAGATGAACATGCCACCGTTTTTCTCTGCCTTGCCGTTGCGGTTTCTGTGCTTGCATCGCGACCAATGTCGTTTTTTAAATGGTCAACGCCTCAGCCGGACTTCAATATGGGCGAAAAGCTCATTTGGTGCGTGGGTCTTTGCGGCCTTTTCATCTGCTATTTGGCGCTATTCAAGGAGAATGGTGAGGCAGGAATTAGCTTTCCGCCAAGAGTGAGTGGGCCTTTGGGTTTGCTCTTCCCGATTCTGCTTGGTCAATCGGTGCGGATTTTTGTTCAGAGCAAAAGGACCAACAATCATGTTGAAGGCGGGTCATAACCCCAAACTCATAAGATCAGTGATCGTTGAATCGCTCAGTGTCCTAAGGCCTGCTTGAAAGCCGCAGCGCAGGGCCTCGATACGCCCGCGCCTGCTGTTCTGTCTTTTGTTCAGGAATGGCGCGCCCGAAAGGATTCGAACCTCTGACCCCCAGATTCGTAGTCTGGTGCTCTATCCAGCTGAGCTACGGGCGCCGACCGGGAGGCTTGGCTCACCGGCGGGCTCCGTGTAGCGGCTTATGGGGGTCTTTGCAATAGGGGCTGCGCATTTCCCCGTCGCAAATTGGTTCAGGCGGCTTCTTCAGGCAATTCGGCAAGTTGGGGCTTGGTGCGGCGGCGGGGGAGTGTGATGCGGAAGGTGGCGCCGCCAAGGCCGCGTTCGCCTTCCCCGGTCACAAGGCGCAAGTTGCCGCCGTGGCCTTGCACAATATCGGCAGCAATCGACAGGCCAAGGCCTGTGCTGCCGGGGCGTGAGGAGCCGCTGAAGGGCTGAAACAGATTGGCGCGCGCGGGTGGCGGCACGCCGGGCCCATTGTCGCAGACCTCAATCACGCTGTTATTGCCTTCCTTGCGCGCGCGCAGGCGTACAATAGGTGAGGTGCCGGGCTGTGGTCCCGCATTGGCCAGGGCATCAACGGCATTGCGCACGAGATTGAGCAGGACGCGGAAGAGTTGTTCCTGATCCGCGAAAATATAGAAGTCCCGCGCCACGGCATTGTCGATCTCGATGCCCGGTGCAAAGGGCGAAACCGTTTCCGCCACATCGCTGACCAGCGAATGCAAAGAGAGTTTCTGTTGCCTGGGTTGACGCTCGACGGCGCGGCCATAAACAAGGGTGGATTGGCAGAAGGAAATCGCCCGATCAAGGGTTGCCACAAGTTTGGGCGCAATGCGCTGCCCGATCGGATCAGAAGTCTCCACCAGACGGTCTGACAAGAGCTGCGCAGATGCCAGCATGTTGCGCATGTCGTGGTTGATTTTAGCAACGGCGAGGCCAAGCGCCGCCAGTCGTTTCTTGCGATGGAGTTCGCGTAGCAGGTCGCGCTGCATCACGGCCAGTGCGTCTTCTGCAATGCCGATTTCATGGCTGCGGCCGGAAGGTTCAATCACCCATTCAGATGCTTCGGGATTGCGGCCGAATTCGGTGATGCTCGTGGTCAGGCGCCGAACCGGGCGCAGCACCATGAAATGAATAGCAACAACTGCAAGGAAGGCGACAATCGCGGAAATGGTCAGCGACAAAAGCAGCACATTGAAGGAATAGGCCCACATAGCCTCCCGCAAGGGAGCTTCGTCGATCTCGATCTCAAGATAGTCTGCACCCAGCGGGGCATTACCCATCACCGCGATCACGCGCGGAGTTTTTGCCATCAATGTCTCGAAGGCTGATGTGATGGGCTCGATCCATGGCGGGTCGCGCATGTCAAAGCGCGCGTCCGGCACGACCGGCGGGCCAGCGGCGGCAAGCACAAGGCGCGTCTCCTTGTTCTTCACTGCAATGCTGCGCGCGCCCACGCTTTCCAAAATGGCCGAATTGAGTTCGCGCGGCAAACTGCTGGGCGTCACTTCAAAGACAAGGGCGGCCGTATAGGCTGCACTCAACCGGTCCTGAAGCCAGTTGTTCCTGAAATTCGCAATGGAGGGAATATAGACGGCCACTTCGGTCAACATGACGAAGAGGACGACCAGCGCCAGCAAGCGGCTCGCAAGCCCAAAGCGGACCTTGCGCGGGGGCCGCATAGGCTGGGGGCCAGAGGCCTCTCCTGCTGCTATATTACTCATGGCCACCCTCTTCAGGCCTGACGCGGGCACTCCCTGCCCCTTGCCCATACGCAGCAAGGTCGCTCGCGGACCTTTTACAAGGCTTCTGCCGGAAAATCATCTGCCGGGGCCTTTGGGGGGCCTCTTCTGATTGACTCAAGAGCGGCCTTGCTCCTATAAGGCCGCACTCGATTTCGGCCCCGCCGAAGTCATCCGTCCGCTTGAGGCTCCGCAAGGTGTGGCTTCATAGGGCGGTTTCGGCGCCATCCAGACACCTGGGACAGCCCGCGGCTTGCTGCCAAGCTTGCGCATGTCCCTATGAAGAACCGGAGCATTGTCGTGAAGCGGACCTATCAGCCCAGCAAGCTCGTGCGCAAGCGCCGTCACGGCTTCCGCGCCCGCATGGCCACGGTCGGTGGCCGCAAGGTCATCGCCGCCCGTCGCGCGCGTGGCCGCAAGAAGCTGTCGGCCTGATCCTTTTTGGCTCCAGCGGGGGCGCTTGCCCATGACCGGTCCCGTTTCCGCACGAGTTGACCGGCCATGCCAAGGGCCTCAGCGCCTCAAGAGGCGCGCTGATTTCCTGAAAGCGGCCAAAGGCGCGCGCATGTCTGCGCGCGCTTTCGCATTGCAGGCAGCACCGCAGACTGATGCGCGGGCAGAGCCTGCACGCGTGGGCCTCACCGTCACCCGCAAGGTGGGAGGGGCGGTGGAGCGTAATCGCATCCGCCGTCGCCTCAGGGAAGCGCTGCGCCTGACCGCGGACCTTCCGCTGCATCAAGGCCATGATTACGTGATCGTGGCGCGTCGGGAGGCTCTGAGCACGCCCTTCGCCGAGTTGCAGCAGGAATTGGCGCGCAGCCTGACCAAAATCCATGATCCCGACCGGCGTTCTGGCCCAAGGCCCGGCCGCCGCAAGACCGGAGCTTGAGGCTCCCCTCATCTTTTCCAGAACCACGGCTGACCTACGATGCGTGAAGACCAGAAGAACCTCTTTATTGCCATGGGATTGTCTCTGCTGGTCATTCTTGGCTGGCAGCATTATTTCGCCGCTCCCAAGGTGGACAAGGCACGCGAGGTTGTGGCCCAGACGCAGCCAGGCGTGCCACAGGCCCCCACCAGCCCCAACGCGACGACCCCCGCTTCACCGGCGGCAGGACCGCAGAGCCCCGGCGCCGTGCCCTCGGCTGCTGCGCCTGAGCAGGCCCAAAGCCGCGAAGCCGCTCTGGCTGGGCCACGCGTGAAGATTGATACGCCGGCCTTGTCGGGCTCCATCGCATTGCGCGGCGGGCGTATTGATGACGTTTCCCTGAAGGCCTATCGCGAGACGGTGGACCCCAAGAGCCCGAATATCGTGCTCCTGTCACCGGCCAATGCGCCGTCGCCCTTCTATGCTGAGACAGGTTTTGTCGGACAGCCGGGCGCCACCATCGTGTTGCCGCGTGCCGATACGGTCTGGACGGCTGACAAGCAGACGCTGAGCGTGAACGAGCCGGTGACGCTGACTTTTGATAATGGTCAGGGCCTTGTCTTTACGCGCAGCATTTCGGTTGATGACAAATATATGTTCACGGTGAAGGACAGCGTCGTGAACAAGGGCGCGTCTGAGGTGACCCTTTATCCTTACGGAATTGTCTCACGCCGCGGCA
Organism: uncultured Beijerinckia sp.; assembly: GCA_964557555.1. Lineage (GTDB taxonomy): Bacteria > Pseudomonadota > Alphaproteobacteria > Rhizobiales > Beijerinckiaceae > Terripilifer. Next base: position 5,520 of record CAZLBA010000005.1, on the reverse strand, counting down.
AGCCGAAGACAGAAGGCTATGCGGTCCTGCACGAAGGCTTTGTTGGCATCTTCGGTGACTCGCGCGTCAAGGAATATACCTATGACGCGGTCGAGAAAGAGACGAAGCAGACTGTCACCAATGACGGCACGGGTGGCTGGCTCGGCTTCACGGACAAATATTGGGCCACGATTGTCGTGCCCGACCAATCCAAGAAATTCCGCGGCAGTTTCACCGCGCGTGGCGATGCGGTGAAAACCTATCAAAGCGATTTTCTGCTCGATGCTGTTGCCCTTGCTCCTGGTGCGAGCACGCAGGTCGATACGCGCATCTTTGCTGGTGCCAAGGAGAGCCGCCTGATCGACGAGTATCAGCAAAAGCTGTCGATCAAGAATTTCGATCTGATGATTGACTGGGGGTGGTTCTATTTCATCACCAAGCCGCTCTTCTATCTCATTGATTTCATCTTCCACTTCGTTGGCAATTTCGGTGTGGCGATTCTCATCGTCACCGTGATCGTCAAGCTGGTTTTCTTCCCGCTCGCCAACAAGAGCTATCTCTCGATGGCGAAGATGAAGGCGGTGCAGCCGCAAATGGAAGAAATCAAGAAGCGCTATGCGGATGACAAGGCCAAGCAGCAAAAAGAATTCATGGAGCTATACCAGCGCGAGGGTATCAATCCCGTGGCTGGTTGCTTGCCCATCGCAGTACAGATCCCGGTCTTCTTCGCGCTGTATAAGGTGATTTTCATCACCATCGAGATGCGTCAGGCCCCCTTCTTTGGGTGGATTCAGGACCTGTCGGCGCCGGATCCGACCAATCTGTTCAATCTGTTTGGTCTGCTGCCCTTTGATCCGACGCAACTGCCGCTCATCGGAAGCTTCCTTGCGATTGGCATTTGGCCGCTCATCATGGGCTTTTCGATGTTCATCCAGATGAAGATGAACCCGGAGCCGACCGATCCTGTGCAAAAGCAGATGTTCGCCTGGATGCCGGTGATCTTCACCTTCATGCTCGGCACATTCCCGGCGGGTCTGGTCATCTACTGGACATGGAACAACCTCCTGTCTGTTGGCCAGCAAGCACTCATCATGCGCAAGGCCGGCGTGAAGATTGAGCTGTGGGACAATCTCTCAAGTCTCTTCGCCAAGAAGTGAGATGATGAGCGCAGAGCCCGGCGCAACGCGCGACTTTGTGGAAGAAGGGCGGAAGCTCTTCGCGGGCTATTGCGACTTCATGTGGGCGGCATCCAAGATTGATGGCCTGCCGCCCATGGGGCCGCCAGAGATTGCTTTTGCAGGCCGTTCGAATGTCGGCAAGTCATCGCTGCTCAATGCGCTGACAAACCGCAAATCGCTCGCCCGCACCTCCCACACGCCCGGCCGCACGCAGGAGCTGAATTTCTTCGCTCTGGGGGCTGAGCCGCCCAATGAACGTCTTCGCATGATCGACATGCCCGGCTATGGCTATGCAGCAGTTGCCAAGTCGAAGGTTGAGGCGTGGAATAAGTTGATGCGCAGCTATCTACGCGGCCGCTCATCGTTGAAACGAGTTTATGTGCTGGTTGATGGCCGCCATGGCGTCAAAGATGTGGACCGGGAGATGTTCAAGCTCCTCGATTCCTGCGCCGTCTCCTACCAGATCATCCTGACCAAACTCGACGAAGTGAAGAAGAGCGAACGCGAGCCGCGCATCGCGCAAGTCCTGGCGGATCTTGCCAAACATCCAGCTGCCTATCCGCATGTGATCTTCACCTCATCCCAGACCGGCGAAGGCATGCCCGAACTGCGCGCCAGCATCGTGGAGATGCTTGCGCAAATGGGGCTCTAACCCCCCATTTGAGCTTTCACCCCGGACCCGCTAGAACCAGCCTCGTGTTTTTGCCGGGATGGTGACGATGACCGACGTTTCCAAGAGCAGCCCCCAGCATCAGGCCGAGATCCTCATGCAGGCGTTGCCGCATATGCTGCGCTATGACGATGCCATTGTTGTGGTGAAATATGGCGGGCACGCCATGGGCAATGAGCATGTGGCGCGCAGCTTTGCACGCGACATGGTTTTGCTCGAACAGTCGGGCGTCAATCCGGTCGTCGTGCATGGAGGCGGGCCGCAGATCGGGGCCATGCTGAAGAAGCTCGGCATCAAATCTGAATTCGCGGCAGGCCTGCGCATCACGGACAAGGCAACTGTCGAGATCGTCGAGATGGTGCTCGCCGGTTCGATCAACAAGCAGATCGTCGGCTTCATCAATGCAGAAGGTGGGCGTGCCATCGGCCTTTGCGGCAAGGATGGCAATATGGTCACCGCAACCAAGGTGACGCGCGTTCATGATCCAGCCTCCAATAGCGATGTGGAGCTTGATCTTGGTTTCGTGGGTGATCCGGCCAAGGTTGATACGACGGTATTGCAGCAGGTGCTCGGCCGCGAGCTGATCCCGGTGCTTGCGCCTGTGTGTCAGGGCGCGGACGGCGAGACCTATAATGTGAATGCCGATACTTTCGCCGGCGCCATTGCAGGGGCCTTGAAGGCGAAGCGTCTGTTGTTCCTGACAGATGTGCCGGGCGTGCTCGACAAGAACAAGCAGCTGATCAAGGAACTCTCCGTCGCGCAAATCCGGGCCTTGATCGCGGATGGCACGATCACCGGCGGGATGATCCCCAAAGTGGAGACCTGCATCTATGCGATTGAGCAGGGTGTGGAGGGGGTCGTCATTCTTGACGGTCAGGCACCACATGCCGTGCTCATCGAGTTACTGACAGATGGTGGTGCTGGCACACTCATCACGCGATAATTATTTCAAGGCCGGGACTTGGAAGATGCACGATTGTGCCTAGCTTCTGTGTCCCGGCTGAGCAGGAGCGCCTTTGACCCGCAATCTGTCTGACGAAACCGACCATCTGATTGATGTCACCGCGCCCGATGCGGGAACGGCAGCCAAGCTCAGGTCTGTGGAACCAGACATTCATTTGGCAGAGCGCTTTGCCCATGTCGATACATGGGTGTTCGATCTCGACAACACACTCTATCCAGCCGACAGCGATCTTTGGCCGAAGATTGATATGCGCATCACGCTATTCATGTGCCAGCTCTTTGGCATTGATGCGATCTCCGCCCGTGCCTTGCAGAAATTCTACTACAAGCAGCACGGCACGACGCTCAATGGTCTGATGGAAGAATTCAAGATCAGCCCAGAGCAGTTTCTTAGCTTTGTGCACGACATTGACCGCTCAAGCCTTGCGCCGAATGAGGGACTTGCGCGAGCGATTGCTGCCTTGCCAGGTCGCAAGCTCATCCTCACCAATGGCTCGCGCGAACATGCGCTGCGCACCTCCGAGCAACTCGGCCTCAGCGGATTGTTTGAGGATATTTTTGATATCATGGCAGCTGATCTTTTGCCGAAGCCGGCGCAGGAAACCTATCAGCGCTTCTTCGATAAACATGATGTGGAGCCAGCGCGAGCGGCCATGTTTGAGGACATCGTGCATAATCTGCGAGTCCCTCATGCCCGTGGTATGGTGACAGCACTGGTTGTGCCCAAAAAGGGTCAGCATGATCATCGTGAGACCTGGGAACAGCCCCGCGAGATCCCCGATCATGTCGATTTTGTCACGGATGATCTGGAGGATTTTCTCCTGCGGATCACGAGATCGAAACTTGCGTGAGATCAGGGTCTCCCCTATAGCCGCCGCAAACAGTTGGAGGAGAGGGAATATGTCCATCAAGAGCCTGACGCTGATTGGCGTCACCTGTCTTGCGCTCAGCGCGACCGCACAGGCCTCGGACTTTTATGCTGGCAAGAAGATCGACTTCATCATCGGCAGTGATGCTGGTGGCGGCTACGATATCTATGCGCGCACCATTTCCAAACATTTGCCCCGCCACCTTCCCGGCAGCCCCACCATGGTTCCGCGCAACATGCCCGGCGCAGGCAGCGGCACGGCGGCAGCCAATCTGTTCCGCCTTGCTCCGAAAGATGGCACGACGATTGGCGCGATCTTCCCCGGCATCATCATGGCGCCGATGTTTGAAGAACGCTCGGCCAATCTCTTTGACCCGACCAAGTTCAACTATCTTGCCACCGCCGACAGTGGCACGCGCGTTTGCATCACCGGGCCGCGCTCAAAGGTAAAGACCATGCTGGATGCGCGTAATCAGAAAGTGCTGATGGGCGCCAGTGCGGCGGGTGGTTCAACACGCGATTATGCGGCCTTCAATAAACATGCTTTGGGTGCCCAGTTCGAAGTCATCAACGGCTATAAGGGTACGGCAGACATTCTGCTTGCCATGGAGCGTGGTGAAGTGGACGGCCTGTGCGGTCGCGACTGGACGAGCCTGAAGTCGCAAAAGCCGCAATGGCTGCGCGACAAGACAATCAATATCCTTGTGCAGAATGGCTTGCAGCCTGAGCATGAACTTCAGGCACTCGGTGTGCCGATGATGTGGAATTTCCTGCTGCGCGAAAGCGACCGCAAGCCGCTTGAGTTGATCGTCAGCCAGCAGGTCTTTGGCCGTCCCTATGTTGCTCCGCCCGGCGTGCCGGCAGAGCAGGTCGCCCTTCTGCGCAAGGCCTTCATGGCAACGCTGCAGGACAAGGCATTTTTGGACGACGCCAAGCAGGTCAATCTTGATATTGCCCCGCTTCCCGGCGAAAAGGTCCAGGAGACGGTGGACGCGATCTATGCGGCCCCGAAAGAGGTCGTGCAGCGCGCCAAGGACCTGATCGTCCCTTGAGGGCTGCCAAGCAGGAGTAAGCCAGATGGATTCCGCCGCCCTTCGCGCCATGCAGGCGCCCTATAAGGACAAGTACAAGACCGATCCCAACGCCGCCGTCATCACGCTGAAGGCGCATGGGACGCTGGACGAGTCCAAGATCGCCTGCAAGGTTGAGACGGGGCGGGCGCTGGCCGTGGCCGGGCTGCATCCGGCGACGGGCGGTTCGGGGGCAGAATTGTGCTCGGGCGATATGCTTTTGGAGGCGCTGGTGGCTTGTGCTGGCGTCACCCTCAAGGCGGTGGCGACGGCACTTGAGATTCCGCTGAAGTCGGGCACGGTGCGTGCGGAGGGCGATCTCGACTTCCGCGGTACTTTGGGCGTGGACAAGGAGGCCCCCGTCGGCTTCCGCGAAATTCGCCTGAGCTTCGATCTCGACACCGATGCCCCGCAGGACAAGATCGACTCGCTCATCAAGCTGACCGAGCGCTATTGCGTGATTTTCCAGACCCTGAACAAGCCGCCAAAGCTCGGTTTGACCGTCAACCGCGTCTGACCGGTCAGGCGCCACAATCCGAAGGTGCCCGCCCTCGCAAGGGGGCGGGTTTTCTTATTTTGCTAAGTTTAAGCTTGGCCGGGGCTGGTTGCGCCTGAAAAATGCGCCTCCTATAAACCCGCCACATGTCGCAAGACCCTTGCAGTCGGCGCCGCGAATACCAATCTCAGCGGCATCGGGGACCGGATGACTGACGGTCGCACGTCACATCGTCCACAGGCCGGATCGCTTCGGGGTCCGGGGTTCTGCGAATGAAAGGATGAGTATCATGGCTA